>JAUYPV010000060.1 GCA_030697555.1 Hyphomonadaceae bacterium | reverse complement strand
ACAGGCGCGCCGGGGAAGGCGCGCTGCAGGCCGTTGACGACCACGCGCTCATCGCCCTTGAGGCCGTCCTGGACGACGCGAAGGTCGCCGTGTGACTGGCCGAGCGTGACACCGCGGTATTCCACGACGTTGTCCGCGTTCACGACCAGCACGTATTTGCGCGACTGGTCCGAGCTGATGGCTTTTTCGGGCACCAGCAGCGAGTTCTGCGTCGCCGGCGTCAACACACGCAGGCGGCCATACTGGCCGGGTGTGAAACTGCCGTCATCGTTCGCGAATACGGCGCGGCCGCGGATTGTACCGGTGGACGGGTCGATGGCGTTGTCGAGGAAGTCGAGCTTGCCCGTGTGGGCATAATCGCTCTCGCCTTCGAGCTTCATCGCAACCTGTTCGTCGCCATTGAGGCGCGGACCGCCGGAGCCGGAGAGCAGGCCTTCGGCCGCTGCGAACTCGAAGTGGATAGGGTTCAGCGCCACGATCCGCGTCAGGACGGATTCGCCCGACTGGATCAGGTTGCCCGGGTCGATCGTGGTGTCGGAGATGCGGCCCGAGATCGGCGCATGGACGCGCGTATAGTCGAGGTTGAGCTGGTTGGCGCGCAGCGAGGCTTGGGCGGCGTCGCGTGTCGCGCGGGCGCTGGCTACGGCTTCAGCACGGCGATCGTGTTCCTCGGCCGACATCGCGCCGGCCTTGAACAGCGAGTCTCCTCGCGCGAGCTGACCGGCGGTGAGGGCAAGCGTCGCCTCCGCCTGCTTGAGCTGCGCCCGGCTGCGGTCGACCTCGGCCTGGAACGGCGCGGGATCGATCACATAGAGAAGCTGGCCCTGTTTGACCGTTTCGCCTTCGCGGAAATGCACTTCCTGCAGGAACCCGCTGATGCGTGGGCGCACCTCGATCTCTTTGGTGGCCACGAAGCGACCTGCGTGCTCGCTGAACTGCGCCACCGGCTCGGTTGTCGGCTTCGCCACGGTGACGGATGGGGGCGGCGGCGTGGCCGGGCTCACATTGGCGGAGGCCTGTCCGCATGCAGCCAGCAAGGCTAGCGCGATCGCGGATAACCCAACTGCGCCCAGCAAGGCCGTTGTTTTTGCTTGGATTGATCGCTGCATGGCGAGCTCCTTTTATTATTTGCCCGGCCCTTATGAAGTCTGGGGAGGAGAGTGGGCCGGGCTTGAAATGACGGCCGTCATGTGGGATGACGAGCGTCATGTGAGTGGGGTTTACCCCGCGTTCAACCCCCGGAAGAAAAACTTTTGGTGCGATGCAGCGCAATTACCTGCGGCGTCAAAGAAGTGTGGGCGCGCCACTGGAATCGGAAGGGCGCGCGTCCAATTTCGAGTGTGAAGTTTTATCTATGCTGACATGAGGCTGGCAGGAGAAGGATGAGATACGCCAAGGGCCATCGCGAAGAGACCCACGCTCGGATCGTCGAGACCGCGAGCCGTCTGTTCCGTGAAAAGGGCGTCGACCGCGTCGGCGTCGATGAGATCATGCGCGAAAGCGGTCTCACCCATGGCGGCTTCTACGTTCACTTCCGCAACAAGGACCAGCTCATCGCCGAGGCATGCGCGCTCGCCGTCGATGAGCGCGCCGACGAGTGGAAAGAAAACCTGCGCGGCCTGCCGCCTGAAGAGGCGTTCGCCGCCTTCCTCGACGGCTACATCGAATGTGCGGGCAGCGGCGACTGCCCCTTCGCGTCGCTTGGCGCCGATGTGGCGCGCCAGGGCGCGGAAGTGCGCGAGGTCTATACCGAGAAGGTCGAAGAGCTCGTCGAGTTCATGACGGAAGAACTGTCTTGCGGACGCGAGGAGGCGCTGCTGGCGCTTGTCGCTGTGAGTGGCGCGATCAATGTCGCCAACGCCAGCAATGACCCGAAGTTCTCGAAGGAAATCATCGCCACCACTCGTCGCAACCTGGTTCGGCTGTGGGTCGACCGGTGTGGCCCCAAGGCCAGGGCGAAGCAGTCGGTCCGCAAGACGCGCGGAAAGCTGGCGGCTGCCGCCGCCCGCTAGCTTACCTGTTCAGGCACGGGCTGACGCTTCACACGCACAGGTGGGTTGGCAGGCTCCCGCATCGTCGAGCGTACTTGAGCCGGCATAAGCGTGTCCACGCGCGGCGCCGGGGGCTTGGTCGTCCGTCTGCCTCCCAGAATTTTCTTCCAGAACGGCGTTTTCTTCTGGTTCGGCGGGGCAGGCGGCCTGAGACGGCGCTCGACGCTGTCGAACACCATGTCGGGAACGCTGATGCCGCAGGCTTTTTCGAGACCCACAAAGCCGGGCGAGGAATTGGCTTCGCAGATCCGGTAGCCGCCGCCTTCGTCGAACAGCATGTCGATGCCGGCGACATCGAGGCCGAGGGAACGAGCGGCATTCACCGCCAGCTCCTTCATCGCCGGCGGCGCATCCATGCACTCCCCGACTCCTCCCAGCGAGATGTTGGACTTGAAGCCGCCATTGGTCGCCCGCCGCTCCATCGAGGCCGCCACCTTGCCGTCGACGACGAGCAGACGCACGTCGCGGCCGTGGCTCGTGGCGACATACTGCTGGAAGATGAAGTCGGATCCCGGATTGGCGTCGCCCAGAAGGCTGGCTAGATCGTCGAACTGCGAGCGATCCTGGCAGAGCAGGACGCCGGCGCCGCGTGTCGAGCGCAGTGTCTTTACTACGACGGGGAAACCCAGCTCGCACTCGATCAGGTCCACGTCGACCGGGAATTTGGCGAGGATGGTCTTCGGGATCGGCAGGCCGGAGGCGGACAGGCGCTGTAGCGTCTGCAACTTGTCGGCGCACGCCTCCACCGCTACAGGCCCGTTGACCATGGCGACGCTTAGCTGTTCGAAATGCCGAAGCACGGCGAGCGTGAAATAGTTCGTCTCGGCGCCGGTGCGCGGTATGATGAAATCGGGGCGGCCGAGTGTCTTGCCATCATACTCCGCCCGCCACTCGCGCTCCGTCGTGACGATCAGCTCGAACGAACGCGGGTGCACGACAGTGAGATCGAGCCCGCGCTTGCGACCGGCTTCAAGAAAGCGATGAATCTCCCAGGCTTCGGGAGCGTCGCCGTCGAGAGGGTTATGGAACAGCAGCCAGCCGCGCATGGTTGCTCACCCGGTTTCGCCGCCCGCCCAGCACTGTTACGGTCATTTAAGGCGCGAACGCGGCGAGGCGAGTCGAAAGATTTCTCGCCGTTCAAGAGCTTATTACCATCGGTCATAAGCGCTGCGCGATCCCGCCAGTGCCGGCGCATTTTCCGAACGCTGCAAGCTGCTCGAGAGGAGGGCGTCGCCGATGTCGGGAGTTGGTCCGTTCCGGGACGTTGGGCGCCTTTGTCTCGATGGAACAGTCGCTCGGCCAATACGCGGACTGGGACTTCAGCCCGCTCAACCAGGTCGCGACGATCGAAGCTCCATCCGGTGTTCGTTAAACGAGGCGTGTCGCTGACCACCGGACAGGCAAGCGCGAGAGCCGCCATTCGCGGACGCGGTCCTGCACCCCCTTCCCAAAAACGCGGCAATCGCCTCCCGAGGCGAAGGGAAATCATCGGTCGAGTAGACGATGCGCTCGACAAACTTTCGCGACGAGGGATCGAAGACCCCCAGGCGGCAGTTCGTGCCGCCGATATCCGCAAGGAGGACACGGTCTAAGGCCGAATTCGAGGAAGTTGCCAAGCCGCGCATGACGGCCAATCATGCTTAGTTCTGATAGCGCTGTCAAACCAGGTCCGCCAAGCGAAAGTCTCGTTTGTGACGAGAAAAGCCTCGGTTGGGGCGGGTGGGCTTATTGCGTGGCGGAAATCATGCCGTAGATATGCGTGCGTCAGCAACGGTCCCCAGAGGTCCTGTGTCCAGAATAGAAGATGTCGCTGAGCGCGCTGGCGTCTCGATGAAGACGGTTTCCCGCGTCCTCAATGGCGAACCCCATGTGCGAGAGGCGCTGCAGCTTCGCGTGCGGAAGGCTGCCGCCGAATTGCACTACAAGCCTAACCAGGCAGCCAGACGACTTGCCGGCCGGCGTTCATTCCTGATCGCGCTGATGTATCACAATCCGACCTTGACCTATATCGCCGCCATCCAGTCCGGGGCGGCGCGAAAGTGCCGCGAACTTGGCTACCATCTCGTTGTCGAGTCGCTTGACGAAAAAATGTCCGACTTTTCGGACGTCGCGAACACGCTGATCGATGTGATTTCTCCTGACGGCGTCATCCTCATTCCGCCAGTCGTGGATCTTCCGCAGCTTCTTGCGGTGCTGAAGGCAAAGCGAACGCCGGTCGCCCAGATCGCTGCTGGCTCGCGCGGGCGTGGACTGCATATCTTCATGGATGAAAGGGGGGCGGGCCAAGAGATGACCGAGCATCTCATCGCGCTGGGGCATGAACGCATCGCGATGGTCCGCGGTCCCGAAACCCATCATGCAGCGATGGCCCGCTTCGATGGATTCCGTGACGCTCTTCGGGATGCACGCATTCCCCTTCGCAAATCCCTGGTCGCGGAAGGATCGTTCGATGTGGAATCCGGGCATAAGGCCTGTTTGAAGCTCATGTCTCAAGCAACGCCGCCAACTGCGATCTTCGCCGGCAACGACCAGATGGCGCTCGGGGTCATGAATGCAGCGCGATCACTCGGCTTGAGCATTCCTGGCGACGTTTCCATTGCCGGGTTCGACGATTCTCCGATGGCGATTGGCTCGTGGCCTAAGCTTACGACCATCCGGCAGCCGCTCGTGGAGATGGGAGAGGCGGCCGTTACGGCGCTGATGTCGTCCAAGCCTGCTTCCGTGCAGGTCGAATATCAACTGGTCATACGGGGCTCCACGGCGGCGCCTCGGCCGGGCGGCTGAGCGCTGAGCAAGCTGCATCCTCGGACCGCATCCTCAAAAAGTCATAGCGATCTTTGAAAAACTGCCCGCCGCCAAAATTTTGACAGCGCTGCCAATTTATGTCATATCGTGATGGGGCGACGGGCCACCAAATCGCTGCGCCGGTTTCGGCCAACTCCCCCGGTCGAACGCAATGCGGCGTCCCGCCGCTTCCGCTCCCACTGTGGGAGCGGTGGGTTTTTTGCGTTGAAAAATAATCAGTCGACGGCGTGTTGGACCCTCGGCCAGCGCTAAGCGAGTTAACCCAAACGTACGGCGCGAGAATGGCATTCCCCGGAATGGGGAGGTAGCCGGTTCGAGTTCAGCGCGAATGCTATGGGATTAGCGTCGAATCGCCGGCGAAATCGGCAGTTTGGGGGAGGGTCTCTAGTCTCTGCCGGTGGAGCAGGACTGAATGGCGGTGCTGGCAGTCTACGGCGAACCCATCTCCGGTTTTATCCAGGTTATCAAACCTAACCGCCGGTTGGCTTTGGATTGTCGGGCGTAAGCTCAGAGAGATGTCGAAATCTCGCGTGCTCTCTTGATGGAGGACGCGTTGCTAGCGGGATGGCTACACCTCAGGACGCGGGGCGGCGAGCCGGTGTGCTTGCGGATGAAACGCGAGAAGTAAGCCTGGTCGGCGAACCCCAGATCCTCCGCAATTTTGGAGATTGGCTGCGCTGTGTAGTGGAGAAGGCGCCGGGCCTCCAGAACGAGACGGCTTTGGATCACCTGGAACGCAGTCCGTCCTACAGAGGCGCGGCAGATTCGGTCTAGCTGACTTTCGCTGAGTTTCAGGTCGTGCGCATAACTGGCCACGGACTTGTGTTCGGCGAAATGCCGACCGACGAGCGATTCGAACGTTCGGAAACGGGCCTGCAATTTATGATCCTCGGACAGGGTCGTCGCCTTCAGATCTCTCGCCCGTACGAGCATTGCGAGGACAGCCGCGATGAGTGTGGCGCCTAGGAAGCCATCGGTAGTATCGTGGCGAGCGTGCTCCTCTAGCAGCTGACCTATCAAGCCGAGAAGCCGATTCATTGTGTGTAGGTCTTGTCCAAAGTCGACTTTTAGAGGACGCAGGAAGAGCTGGTCGATCAACGGTGCCGCCGCAGCCATGTCCAACGCAGGGTGCGACAGGCCATTGAGAGTCAGGACATAGCCGTCTGAGTTTGGAACATATCGCATAGCATGAGGCGCCCCAGCCGGGATGGTTAGAACAAGCGGCGCCTTGCCCGCTATCGTGAAGCCATCGACAGTTGCGGTCACGTGACCTGACGAGAGAATGAAAATCTGTGGCAAATCGAAATGGCGGTGGAGCGCGATTTCCCAATTGTACCGCTCGCTGCGGTCCCGAAGAGGTTCGATGTAGTAGCCGCCTGGCATGGCGGCGGCATCATCGCCGTACAGCACATACGCCGGTATAACCTCGCGCGCCGGTATAACTTCACGCTGGGCGTGTGTGTGAAGCGAGCGGCGCATTCACTCGATCTCCACTCGCTTCACGTCCCCCACGACGAAGATGTACGCAAATGCGCCGAGAAGTGCGAGCGCTCCAATATAGGCAAGCGCGAAGAAGAAGGAGCCTGTGCCGGCGACAATGAAGCCGACCACTATCGGCGTTATGATGCCGGCGAGGTTGGCGCACAGATTGAAGATGCCGCCGGTGAGGCCGACATATTTCACAGGCGCGATGTCCGAGATCAGCGTCCATCCCAGATTGACCATGCCTTGGCCGAAGAACGCGACAGATAGAATGGCGATGACAACGACATCGCTGTCGGCAAAATTCGCGCCGATGATGGTGGCGGCAAGGAAGAGCCCCGCGATGATCGGCAGCTTGCGTGCGACATTGGCTGAACCCGTGCGACGCAGGATAATATCGGAGGCCAGGCCGCCGACAATGACGCCGACAGACGCTGCTATGAAAGGCAGCACCGCGTAGAAGCCGACCTTGATCCACTCCATGCCCCGCTCAGTGGCGAGGTAGGTGGGGAACCAGGTCAAAAAGAAAACCAGAGTGGAATTGCCTGCGAACTGCCCGATTGATGCGCCGAGAATCTGGCGCTTTCCGAGAAGGCGCATGCCGAGCGACCAGCTGAGCTTCGGCTTTTCAACGTCGGCGGCAGCACTGGTTACAGCGATGCCGCCGCCTTGGGCGATGTAGTCAAGTTCGGCCTGGTTGGCGATGCGGCTGCGGCCCGGCTCCCGATACGCCATCAGCCAAATTCCTGCGAATGCCAAGCCTGCCAGACCGGCGCCGATGAACAACGCGCGCCAACCGAATTCGGCGGTGACCCAGTAGAGCAGAGGACTGAGGAAAGCGAGGCCGAAGTACTGACCGACCGAATAGACCGCGTTGGCGCGCGCACGCTCATGTTGCGGAAACCAGACGCCGAGCACGCGGCTATTGGCGGGAAAACATGGGGCCTCGGCAACGCCAAGGCCCAGCCGACAGGCCAGAAGACTGTAGAAGCCGGCGGTCAGCCCCTGCAGCGCCGTGAAGATCGACCATAGGCTGACCGAAAAGAAATAGGTGATGCGGGTGCCGATGCGATCGAGGACGATACCTCCGGGAATCTGAGCCGCGGCGTATGTCCACGAGAAGGCTGAAAAAACGATCCCCATTATCGCCGGGGTCAGGTTGAGATCAGCTGATACTTGAGGCGCCGCCACACTGAGCACAGATCGATCAAGATAGTTGATCATGGTGCCGACGGCGATCAATCCGAGAATGAAGAAGCGACCGTGGCTGGGACGCATAGCTGGCGCGGCGTTGGCCGAAACCGAAATAGCTGGCGCAGCATCATTCATCGCGCGCATCCTTCCGCTCGGCCATTTCGCAACACATTAGCCCTTGGCCATCGATGCATTGAACTTCTGTGCGAGCCATTCCACCGCCAGCGAGTAGCCCATGGCGCCTAATCCGCTGATCATGCCGGTTGCAGCCACTGCCGTGATGGTATGGGCGCGCCACTCCGCTTCGCGGTTGTGGATGTTGCTGATGTGGACCTCAACTACAGGGCAGTCGCACATCTTAAGCGCGTCGAGCACAGGCACGGAGTTGTAACAGAACGCGGCAGGATTGATCGCGACGCCAACGGCGCCGCCCTTCCGTGTCTGGTGCAGCCAGTCGATCATCTGATGTTCGGCGTTGGTCTGGCGGAACACAAGCTCAAGGCCATGTCGCGCAGCCACCGCGCGGCACGCCTTCTCAACGTCGGCCAGTGTGTCGCGGCCGTAGATGTGCGGCTCGCGCTCGCCCAGAAGATTAAGATTTGGCCCGTTGAGGACATGGATCGTGTTCGGCACTCGGCCCTCCCAAGCCGTCAATCGGGCGGCTGCCGGCGTCGGTTTTTCTCGCCCGTCAGCTTCGTCCGCAAACTCGTGATTGCAATAACGCACTAGTTCGTACATTTTGCAACCCGAGAGCGCTTCCTGCGCGAGGCCGCGCCGAACTCTTTGTATTTTTTGGAGGAAAGCATGCATTGGATTCGGCCAGCCGCATGCGCCGTGATCGCCTTCTGTGGCGCCGCCGTGTCTATGTCGTGCAGCCTCACCCCCCAGCCGGATGCGAAAATCGTCACGCGTGCAGATTGGCCGACTTACGGCCAGGACGATGGCGGCCAGCGCTATTCGGCCCTTGCCCAGATCACGCCGGAAAACGTCGCCGAGCTGACGCCGGCGTGGACCTATCGGATGGCGACTCGCAAGACCCAGGACGCTGCTAGCAGCGAACTGCCGCAGGAACGGAACGCAGCAGATCGCGCGACTCCGGCAGCCCGGGTCTTCTTTGCGCCATCCGAGGTGACGCCGTTGATGGCTGATGGGCTGCTCTACCTCTCGACGCCTTTTCAGAGAATTGTCGCACTGCGGCCGGAAACCGGAGAAGAGGTGTGGTCGACGGCTTCTCCTGGCAAAGGGCAGCCATCATTTCGCGGTGTGGAATACTGGCGTGGCGATGGAGAGACTGGCCCACGCATCTTTTATGGGACACGCGACGGGTCGCTAGTGGGCTTGGACGCACACACAGGGGCGCTGGCGGAAAGCTTTGGTCAGAACGGTGTGGTTGATCTGGCGACGCCATCCGTGGTGCGAGGTCAGGCGACTCGTTCCTATGGCATGACCTCTCCGCCGAAGGTCTGGCGCAATCTGGTAATTACCGGTTCCGCTGTTCAAGAAATGCCCGCCAGGGGAGCAGCAGGCGATGTGCGCGCGTGGGATGCGCGAACCGGCGCCTTGATGTGGACCTTCCACACCGTGCCTCGCGAGGGGGAGGCAGGCGTTGAGACTTGGGAGGGCGACAGCTGGAAGGATCGCTCCGGCGCGAATGTGTGGGGCTTCATCACCGTCGATGCCGAGCGCGGCATCGTCTATTTGCCGATCGCGGCGCCGGCCTGGGACCGCTATGGCGGAGACAGGCGTGGCGACAATCTGTTCTCCACCACGTTGGTTGCGCTGGATGCGGCGACTGGAAAGCGGATCTGGCACTTCCAGGTCGTGCGTCACGACATATGGGACTTCGATCTGCAGGCGCCGCCAATGCTGGTGGACGTCTCTCGTAGCGGCAGCACGATTCCGGCAGTGGTCATCGTTTCCAAGAACGGCCTGATGTTCGTTCTGGACCGCACGACTGGCAAGCCGGTGTTCGATCTGATGGACCGCCCCATGCCCGGCAGCAATGTGCCAGGCGAGCGGCCTTCGCTCACACAGCCTTTCCCGGAGGCGCCGCCCCCCTTGTCGCGGCTTACAATGACAGAGGCCGATATTGCTACAGTGACGCCGGAACTGGAGGCGTACTGCCGGAAGTTCGTGACCGACAACAAGGTGCTGCTCGGCGGGCCATACCTTCCGGCGCAGCTCAATCGTCCAACCGTGAATTTTCCTGGCACGCAAGGCGGTGCGAACTGGGGTGGCGGCGCATTCGACCCGGCGCTCGGCCTCGTCTTCGTCAACGTGCTGAACATGGGACAGGTGCAAGGCCTTGTCGCGACCGGCGATCCTGATCAGCCCTACACCAATCGGGGTCTGCCCTTCGGTCGTTTCTGGCAGCAGGAAACTCGACTGATGTGCCAGCAGCCGCCCTGGGGAGAGATGGTGGCTGTGGATGTGAACCGAGGCGAAATCGCGTGGCGTAGCGTGTTGGGTGTGTCCGACACGTTGCCGCCAGACCTGCAGGCGACAGGCCGACCCAGCATGGGAGGGCCGATCGCGACGGCGGGCGGGCTGGTTTTCGTCGGGGCGACAGACGATTCGCGATTCCGCGCCTATGACTCACGTACGGGCAAAGAAGTGTGGACATGGAAGCTCGAGGCTTCTGCGCATGCAACGCCTATCACCTATCTAGGCGCCGACGGCCGGCAGTATGTGGCGGTCGTGTCCACGGGAGGCAGTTTCCTCTCCAGTCCTGTGGCGAGCGACGCGGTCGTCGCCTTCGCCCTGCCAAAAGCTGACGATGACGAGAAGTGAGGGCGATATGACTGCTCTTCAGCGGACTCTGCGAAAAACGCTTGGCGCCTGGTTGGCGATCGGGCTGCTCGCCTGTGCGGCTTGCGCCCAGAACGCGGCGACGACTCCGCCGCAAGCGAAGAGCGTCACACAAACGGCGCCTGCTCAAGCCAATCGCGATCCGTTGGCCGGCCGGAAGCGTCTGCTTGTGATCGCCGACCTGCATACGGGCCATCAGACCGCGCACCTCGCTTCCGCTTCGCGCGCGCTGGGGGAGTTGGCCAGGATCGGCAGCGAGAGCGGCGCTTACGTCGCCATCCTTCGCACCGACACGCAGCTCGTCACCAAGGGTGAAACGTGGGGAGCGGGTGACTATGCAAAAGGCGGATCGAAGCAGTCGCGGGGCCGCAGTCTCGACTATTTCGACGCTGTGCTGTTTTTCACCAACGGCGAACTCGATCTTTCAGATCAGCAAAAACAGGATCTGCTCGACTTCATTGCGAAAGACGGGAAAGGGTTCATCGGCATCCATACAGCAACGGCTACCGCCTATGGCTGGCCGGAGTATGGCGAGATGATCGGCGGCTATTTCGACAATCATCCCTGGATGGTGGCGGATGGGCGAGTGATCGTGGAGCGGCCGGACTTTCCCGGCATGGCCGGCTATGCCGCGCAGCCGTCATTGCGCGACGAGTTCTATCAGATGAAGGCGCCCTATTCACGCGGCCAGGTTGACGTGCTGATGCGGCTCGACCCGGCGACGGTGGATCTGAAGGCGCCAA
The DNA here is from genome assembly GCA_030697555.1 of Hyphomonadaceae bacterium. GTDB lineage: Bacteria > Pseudomonadota > Alphaproteobacteria > Caulobacterales > Hyphomonadaceae > UBA7672. The sequence continues at coordinate 7,266 of JAUYPV010000060.1, read as the reverse complement.
TGGTGCATCGGACGGATGCAGATTTCCCCCTTGCTTGGATCAAGTCCCACGGAAAAGGCCGCGTCTTCTACTCGGCGTTGGGGCACACTGACGAGTCGTGGGACGACTCGCGCATGCGCGATATGCTGCGCGCAGGCATCCTTTGGGCAATGGGCGGGGAGGGGTCCGCGTCTGATCCGCATCCGCCGACCGCAGATAGCCGCAATGACTAGGCCGCAAGGTCCACTTTGACCCGCTGATCGAAAGCGAGAAGCATCCGCTCGGCGTCTGGCGCAACGCCGGTGAACAGACGAAACGCCTCCGCGGCCTGGAACACCGTCATGCCGCCGCCCATAAGCGTCGGACAGCCGAGAGCTGTGGCGGCGGCGATCAACTCGGTGCGCAAAGGCACATAGACAATGTCGGCAACCCAGAGCCCGCTGTGCAACACAGATGGCGGCAGCGGAATGCCTGGATACTTCAACATGCCGACAGGCGTGCAATTCACCAGCCCATCCGCACGCCGAAGCGCAGCGTCCATATCCGTACCTGCCTCGATCCGGCTGCTGCCAAAAACGCCGCCGAGCTGCGCAACCATTGCCGTAGACCGGTCAGCGTCGACGTCAAACACAGTGACGCAGTCGGCGCCATCGCGCAGCAGGGCATAGGCCACCGCAGCTCCGGCGCCGCCCGCTCCCAGCAGGATGACGTGATGCAACTTCGCATCGGGAAGGCCACGCTCACGGCTTTTGGAGAATCCATACCAGTCGGTGTTGTGGCCGATCTTGCGGCTGCCTTCGAATACAACCGTGTTCACGGCGCCGAGCGCCGCAGCGTCGGCTGAGAGCGAATCCAGGAGTGGTATGACGGCTTGCTTGGAGGGATGGGTGATGTTGAGCCCCGAAAAGCCTTCGGCGGCAGCCCGATCCAAAACGCATTCGAGACGCGCATCTGTGTGGGGAATGAGGTCGAGATCGAACAGATCGTAAGTATAGTCGAGCCCATGGGCCCGCGCCTCCGTCACATGAAGGAATGGGCTGAGTGAACGCTGGATGCCAGCCCCGACGAGGCCCGCCCGGATTGTTCGACCTGATCGCGCCATGCGGCGGGCTCTCCAGTAGGGCAGAAAATCGGTCGCTGCTCCTGATGTCTCATATTCCTCGGCCCACCGGCCAACGGCGCGATGGTCACGAGGTGCAGACAATGTGTCTTGATATAACTAACCAGATCGTCCGTCAAACGGCGAGCCCGTGAATCACGGTCGGACATACCGAAGCACCACTTCGGAAACGCGTTCGCGGCGGCTGACTGTCGCGGACAGGGAGGTCATGTCGACCTCAAAGAGGTAGGAGAAAGTGTAGCGGTTCGAGACATAGAAGAAGCACAGTGCGCTGATTGTCATGTGCAGATCGACCGGATCGATATTACGGCGCATGACTTTTTCTGCGGCGCCCCGGCGGCAGATGTCGGCCAGCAGTTCGATCGTGGGGCGATTCATCTCCTTGAGAGCCGGCACCTTCGCCAGATGGTTGCCGTGGTGAATATTCTCCACCATGACCAGGCGAATGAAGTCGATGTTCTGCACGTGGTGGTCAAAGGTGAATTTGACCAGTTCGGACAAAGCCTCAAGAGGCGGCTTTTCCTTTAAATGCAGCGCCCCCTCGATCTCGCGGATGCGGCGGTAGCACTCTTCCAGAACAGCGCAGTACAGCCCCTCCTTGCTCTCGAAATAATAGTAGATCATTCGTTTTGAGGTTTGAGTGCGCTCAGCGATCTCGTCGATTCGCGCTCCGCTGAATCCCTTTTCCGACATTTCGTGAATGGCGACTTCGAGGATGTCCTGGCGCGTCCGCTCTGCGTCGTTGGTGCGCGAGCGCTCGGGCGCCGGCGTGCGAGAGCGGACTGCCGGTTGTTGCTTCCTCAAACGTGACTTGGCCACCGCCATCCAATTCGCCCCTCAAAGGATCCGCGCGCGAACCTGCGCATGTCAAAGGGTCCTGTCCAGTGGCCGCGCTGCCGCCGGGGCAGCTTTGGTCTGGCAAAAAAACCCTTGCAGTTATACGAAGTAACTGTTTAGTTACTTCTACCACATCGCCGTCAGAGCGAAGGGGAGGAAAATGAAACAGATCACAGCAGCCGCTATCGGCTTGGCGTCCTTGCTTTGGCTTTCCGCCTGCTCCGCGGCGCCTTCGCCTTCTGATCCAGCGTCCAATCTGAACGTCGCAACCGTCTCAGGCGCTGTGGAGGGAGTGAAACTCGCCACCGGTGTGAGAGCCTGGTTCGGCGTTCCGTTCGCTGCGCCGCCAGTAGGCGATCTGCGCTGGAAGGCGCCACAACTGGTGAAGGCTTGGGACGGCGTGCGTCATACCGACCAGTTCGCGCCCGACTGCATGCAACCGCTACGCGTGCGCAACACCAATCACTGGTATGGCGCGCAAACCATCAGCGAGGATTGTCTCTATCTCAACGTATGGGCGCCTGCGGAGCCGCCGAAGGAAGGGGAGACCTATCCAGTTGTAGTCTGGATCTTTGGTGGCGGATTCAACATTGGCTCAGCCAACACGCCGCTCTATGGCGGCGAGCAACTCGCAGCAAAGGGCGTGGTCTACGTCGGCGTTGCCTACCGTGTCGGAGCTTTGGGCTTCTTGGCGCATCCCGAACTGACGGCGGAATCGGGCGTGGATGCGTCTGGCAACTATGGACTGATGGACCAGATCGCCGGTCTGCAGTGGGTGAAGAACAATATTGCGGCGTTCGGTGGCGATCCGTCCCGCGTAACAATCATGGGCCAGTCCGCAGGCTCCGCGTCCGTCGCTTACCTTCAGCAATCGCCATTGGCGAAGGGGTTGGTGCACGGAGTGGTGGGAATGAGCGGCGCACCATTCGGCGTGCTGTCGCCTGGCGATCTTAAGGCAGGGGAGGCCGACGGCCTCCGTCTACAGACGGCGCTCAAAGCGACGAATCTCGCCGCAATGCGCGATGTGCCGCCGGATCGCGTTCTGCAAGCGCAGAGCGGCTCGCGACCGATCATCGATGGTCATGTGCTGACGGCGTCGTCGGACCAGGTGTTCGCCGCCAAGCAGCAATACGATGTGCCGGTGCTGATCGGTTTCACCTCTGATGAAGGATTTGCGGCGATCGGCGGCGCTAAGATCTTGAATGACTATCGCTCCGCGCTGGCCGTGGCCTATGGCGCCGATGCGGGCAAGATCGAGGCGCTCTATCCGGCCAAGAACGACGCGGAAGTTGCTGCTGCAGCGCGCTCGTTGGCGAGAGACTCGACGCTGGGCCTGCAGATGAATTCCTGGGCGCGAAACCAGGCAGCGAATGGAACCGCGCCGTCCTATGCTTTTTACTTCTCGCGCGCTCATTCCTACCTGCCGGGCGTCACTTTCCCCGATCTCGACCCGGCAACGGCGGGCGCCTATCACACTGCGGATGTGCCGTTCTGGCTTGTCACACTGGAGGCCTTGAACTCGCAACGGCCGACGCGCGCCTGGACCGACGACGACCGGGCCATGGCGGAGCGGATGTCCAATCACATCGTAAACTTCGCGCGCACCGGCAATCCGAACGCAACTGGTGACAGCGCCTGGCCAAAGTATGCGCCGGACACCGAACGGGTGATGAGCTTCGGCGCCAGCGCACAGGTCATCGATTGGCCTAATCGCGACAGGTTGCAGGTTCTTCGGGCGACGCCGCCGCGACCTCCCGCGCCCGCCACAGCATCAGCTCGGCCAAGAGACTGAAGAGGGAAGTCAAAACGACGCTCAAAGATCGGTTGCATCAGCAAAGCGACATGGTCGCTGAATGGCCGCGAGGAGCGGTCATATCGAAACAAAAAAAGGCGGGAGGATAACAATGCTGCGGATTGCTAACATCGGAACATCGAGTGGTGGAGCACTGCTGACGGGGACTGCAATAGCGGCGGTGCTGGCGCTTGCGCCGGTCGCGCATGCGCAGGCGGCGGACAGGGCAGCTCAGCAAGCGGCGTCGGAGCCGCAAGCAGACGGGCGATCGGAAGACCGTGACATTGTGGTGGTGACGGGCACGAGCATCGTTGGCGAGGCGCCGGTCGGGTCTACTGTTCTGGTAGTTGGGCGTGAAGAGATCGAGGACACCGCCGCGCAGACTATCCAGCAGCTGTTAAAGACCGTACCGGCCATAGTGGGCCTGGGCGCTGTGGGGCAGGGCTCCTATGGCAGTTTCGATGCGGCAGGCACCAACGCTCCGACAATTCGCGGCCTTGGCGCGAGCGCGTCAAACTCGACCCTGATCCTGGTGAACGGACATCGGATTCCGTTGTCTGGTCTTAACCACACGCTGGCCGACCCCAACATCATTTCGCCTGCCGCGATAGAGCGCGTCGAGGTTCTCGCGGACGGGGCCTCGTCAGTCTACGGATCGGATGCGGTCGCAGGCGTGATCAACTTCATCACAAGGCGGGATTTCGACGGATTCGAAGTGTCAGCCCAGGCTGGCTTTGGAGATGGCTACGACACAGTAAGTGCAACGGCGCTCGGCGGCGTCTCTTGGGACAACGGGTCGTTTGTCGCCTCCTACGCCTATTCCAACCGCAGCAACCTCGATTTCGCCGACCGAGACTTCACCGATCGCAACCACATACCGGACGGCGGGACCAATCTCGCCAGCTTCAACTGTGGCCCAGCGACGATCCAGCCGGCGGGGCAGACCCTGATCTTTACTCCGCCCTATACCGGCGCAGGGATCGTCAATACGCCGGCCAATGCTATGTGCGACTACTCCGACGGAACCGACATCATACCTTCGGAGACACGCCACAGCGTGATCGCGTCCGTGGAGCAGCGGATAAACGATCAACTGACCTTGACCGGCGATATCGTGTATTCGGTCAGGAGCAATGAGCAGGCTGTCGAACGCGGCGCTTTGACCTCCGTGGCGTTTGGGCCGGGCGCAACGAGCACTGGCCAGATCAACCCATTCTATACTCTGCCCACCGGATCGACGGCGGCATCACAGACCGTGCGCTGGGCTGCGAAGGGCCTCTTCCCGGGCGCGGCGCTGATCGAGTCCAGCGCGGAAACCTTCTATGCGATGGGTCGAGCAGATTACGATTTCAACGAGGACTGGACCGCCAGTGCCACCATCGTGATCGGCGACGACGATGCCTATGAGCAGCGCACAGGTTTCCTCAACGCAAGCGCGGCCAATCTCGCACTGAACGGAACGACCAACACTGCCGGATCGCTGACCACACCGTCGATTCCGGGCACATCCGTGCTGGTCCTGAACACACCGCTGACGGCCGCCAACGCGTTGGATGTGTGGAACCCAAGCGCTACCAACCGGACGCCTGCCGATGTTCGCGCACGACTTCTAGATTCCACACAGACGACAGTGGGCTACCAGACACTGCAGGACTTCAAGGCGCAGATCACGGGCTCGTTGTTCAACCTGCCAGGCGGCCCAGTGAAGGTGGCCTTGGGGACCGAGCATATCGAATACACGCTCAAGCAGGACATCACGCGGCCAAACAACACTGGCCCCGCCTCAATCGGGTCCTCGACGCTGAATCTCGACTACGCGCGATCAGTGGATGCGGCGTTCGTCGAACTGCTGCTGCCTGTGATCGGACCCGATCAGAGTATCCCCCTGGTCCAATCCTTCGACGTGAACGTTTCGGCTCGCTACGACGACTACAGCGATTTTGGCGATACCACGAACCCGAAGGTTGGTTTCGATTGGCGGATCAACGACGCGTTGAAGTTCCGCGCCAACTGGGCGGAGGCCTTTGTCGCCCCGGCGCTGACGAGTCGCGGCAACGCCCAAGGCATCACGGGCGAGTCAGGTTTCGCAACTTATGGGCTTGGACCGGTTAACGTTCCGATCGCCAACTTCCCAGCGCTGGCGTCGGTTCCAGGTTGCCCGGCAACCGGGACATGCACTATTGGAACGACCATCCAAGGCGTGCAGATTTCTGGCGGCAACGGCAACTTGGTTCCGCAGACCGGCGAGTCGTGGGCCGCAGGTGTCGACTGGGAGCCAAGCTTCCTGCCTGGAATGCGCTTAAGTCTTACGAACTGGAACTACCAACTTCGTGGCGGCATTACTGCGCCAACACCGGCGCTGGCGCTGAACTCCGCCGACCTCAGCTATCTCCTGCAGATTTTCCCTGCGGGGATGACAACGGCGCAGCTGGCGGCGGCGCGGGGCAACCTGCCTCAAACCGGGTCGCTGCCGACGACCGCCTACTTCGTCTACAATTTCCAGCAGGCCAATATTCTGAACCTTGACTATTCCGGCTGGGATTTGGATGCGCATTATTTCGTCGATCTCTTTGGAGGAGAGGCTACGTTCGGCCTGGGCGTTACCTACAAGACCAAGGCGGACCAGTACTTCGGCGCGACGGGCACGGTGTTCAGCGTGCTCAACACGTCGGGCTTCAACACCACATTTCCCTCTCTGGAGCTCGAGGGGCGCGCCAACATCGGATGGAGCCGCGGCGGTTTCGACGCCAACCTGTTCATCAACCACACGGGCGACTATCTGAACTGGTCAGGCACGACGCAGATTCCTGTTACCCGCACCAACGGCGTTCCTACAGGCGGCGGCGCTCCGGTCGATTCAAATACGACGCTGGACCTGAACTTATCATATGACTTTGAGGGATCGGGCGTGTTGGGCGGGACGCAGCTCTTCTTCGACGTCACTAACATCACCGACGAGGAGCCGCCTTTCTTCAACTCTGCCAACGGCTATGACGGAACCAACGCCAGCCCGATAGGCCGGGTGGCGACGGTAGGCTTCCGCAAAAAGCTGTAGCTCGACGAGTAAATTTCGGACTTCCCCCCGAACTACGCCGCAGGCCTCGACGAGGTCTGCGGCCCTCCTTTTGTTCGCGATGCGCCCGGAGCAGACGAGATGGATATCAGACTTGGACGCGTGACGGCGCTTCTGGCGGCAGGCGCGATGGGACTCGCAGCATGCGTCAACGGGCCGGCCTCGACGCCGGCGGCGTTCGATGCGGCAGCGCTTCAAACGGCGGCGAACGCAGTGCTGCGGGACGGCTATCCAGTCGCCGAAGTCACCTTCGCCGGCGATGTGGTCGGATACCCCGCCATCACCTATTCCCAACCGGCGGGTTTCCGGCCGAACACGCTGGACGTCTATGTCCCGGCGGCGGGTAAGCGTCCGGTGGTCACGCCTTGGGTGATGCCTTCTTCCCTTTGACGGCGGGCTTGCGGGTCCAGCGTTTGGCGAGGGCGACGAACGCGGCGTTGATGCGGTCGGTGTGCGGATCGTTGG
>JAUYPV010000057.1 GCA_030697555.1 Hyphomonadaceae bacterium | reverse complement strand
CGCGCCCGTTTGCGGAAGGCTGGATCTTTGTGGGTGGCTATCTGCTGATATGGGCAGATTTCAGCCTGATCGCGACTCTGGCGCAGTGGGGGCTCGAACATGCCGGACTGCTGTCTATGGCGATGGCGAGTACCAGCGCCGCGCTCGGTGGCGTGATCCTGCTCGCCGCGGGACTCTACCAGTTCACGCCGGTCAAGAATGCCTGCCTGCGCTACTGCCAGAGCCCTGTACTATTCCTGAGCCGGTACTGGCAACCAGGTTCAGGGGGCGCATTACGCATGGGACTCCGGCACGGCAGCTACTGCCTCGGCTGTTGCTGGTTCCTGATGGGGCTGCTGTTCGTCAGCGGGATCATGAACCTTGTCTGGATTGCCGGCATCGCGCTTTATGTCGCATTCGAAAAGTTACTGCCGCTTGGCCGCGGACTGAGCCGCGCCGCCGGCGTCGCGCTAAGCGCTTCGGGCGTGTTTGTACTTGCCCGGGCGGTCATTGCTTAACTATCGGGGAAGGATCGCCAACCGGAATAGCGCCGTGTCTGTTATTGTGAAGGTTTGCGGATGCCGGCCCCATGATGGTGGCGCCGCGCGCACGGGGCCGGCGTACGCAAACCTCCAAGGGAGGAAACCGCGGGATGTCGGGCGCGGTGGCGCGTCAGACGCTATGGGGATTTCGGCACGGTCGGTCTGTTGCCGGGGTGGGTTGACCGCCTGTTTGGCAAGCGGTCGGTGGGGTGGCGGGCTTGGTCGAACGATCATGATGGGCAGGACCGTCGCCGCGCGGCGGAAATTGATTGACGATACGGTTGTCCAGGGTTGCGCGAGGGCGAGCCTGTTTATTGCTGGTCGAGAGCCGGCGAGACAGAAGTGCAGCACTGGAATGTCGCCGCGAACCTGGTTTGATCATGATGTGTCGATCCTGATCATGACGGTGGATGCTGCCGGCCGGTAACGCGGCGAGGAGCCGCGCTCGAAGCTCTCGATGATGACCATGCGGCCGCCGCAGCATGGACACGGGTGCGCGAGCGGCTTCGGCTCGTTGGCCTCGGCGCAGTTGGTATCTCCGGTCTCGGACCGTGCCGCAGGCACGTCGAGCAGTTCGCGTGCTCGGGCGATGTTGTCGGCGCGCGTGCCGCTGGCGAGCAGGCCATAGTGGCGGATGCGGTGGAAGCCGTGCGGCAGGACGTGGATCAGGAATCTGCGGATGAACTCGCCGGTTGAGAGCGTCATGACCTTCTGGCGCTCGCGACCAGCGGCACGATAGTCCTTCCAGCGAAAGGTGACGCCGGAGCGGTCGCAGGCGATCAGCCGGCTGTTGGCGATGGCGACGCGGTGGGTATACCGTGACAGATAGGCCAGCACGGCCTGTGGCCCGCCGAACGGGCGCTTGGCATAGACCACCCATTCGGCTCGGCGTAGCGGTGCCAGATACGCCGCGAACGCCTGCGCGTCGGCGAGAGCGGCGTGATGGCCGAAGAACTTCAGGCGGTTAGTCTGGTGTGCGGCAAGCAGCCTCTCCAGGAACAGCCGTCGGAACAGGCGCGACAGCACGCGCACCGGCAGGAAGAAGCCGGGCCGGCACGCCACCCAGCGCTCGCCGTCGAGCGAGATGCCGCCGCCCGGCACGATCATGTGGACATGCGGGTGATGGGTCATGGCCGAGCCCCAGCTGTGCAGCACCGAGGTAATACCGACGCGGGCGCCGAGGTGCTTTGGGTCGGCGGCGATGGTGGTCAGGGTCTCGGCCGAGACCTTGAACAGGAGATCGTAGATGACGGCCTTGTTCTGGTAGGCGATATCGGCGATGGCCGCCGGCAGTGTGAACACCACGTGATAATACGGCACCGGCAACAGATCGGCCTCGCGCGCGGCCAGCCAGTCTTTTGCCGCCGCGCCCTGGCACTTCGGGCAATGCCGGTTGCGGCAAGAGTTGTACGAGATCTTTGTGTGCTCGCACTTCTCGCAGCGCGCGACATGACCGCCGAGGGCTGCCGTTCGGCAGCTCTCGATCGCCGACATCACCTTCAACTGGTCGAGGTTGACATGGCCGGCATTGGCCCGACGCCACGCCGGGCCGTGGCCGCGGAAGATGTCCGCGACCTCCAGCGATGGACGCGACAAGTGTTGCGCTTCAGGCTGGCGGCTCGGCTTGCGTCAGCGTGATGCGGTCGAGCGGGCTCATGACTTGCTGGATCGTCTTGGTGGCGACGCGCGCGTAGAGCGCCGTGGTGTCGAGCTTGGCATGACCGAGCAGGACCTGGATCACCCTGATATCGATGTTCTGTTCCAACAAGTGGGTGGCGAAGCTGTGCCGCAACGTATGCATGGATACCGGCTTACCGATCCCGGCCATATCGGCTGCGGCGTGACAGGCACGATTGAGCTGGCGCGCCGTCATCGGCTGCACACGGTCGCGTCCTGGAAACAGCCAGCCCTGCGGTCGTGCCGCCTTCCACCAGGCGCGCAGCAGTTCGAGCAGATGCGGAGACAGCATCACGTAGCGGTCTTTGCGGCCTTTGCCTTGCTCGACGCGAATGATCATGCGCTTGCTGTCGATGTCGGACACCTTCAGCGCCACCACCTCGGAGACGCGCAATCCCGCCCCGTAAGCCACGCTCAGCGCCGCCTTGTATTTGAGCCCCGGCGCGGCATCCAGCAGCCGTGCCACCTCATCTGGACTGAGCACCACCGGCAGCTTGCGCGGTTCCCGGACGAATGCCGTCCGCTCAACGAGATCGGGCCGCCCGAGTGTGACC
>JAUYPV010000055.1 GCA_030697555.1 Hyphomonadaceae bacterium | reverse complement strand
GGCGCCGAACCCGTGCTCTCGAAATTCGTAGGCTTCCAGAGCGAACTCTCGATCCGCCGCCTCTATCAGGACGCCGTCGACTTCCGCGAAGCTCTCACCTTCTACCAGTCCCTCGGCTTCGACCTCAGCGCCCTGGTCCCCAACAATGGCGGCCACTTCCCCGCTCTCATCGAGATCGACTGCATCATGGTCCGCCGCGACCTCGTGGCCGGCGCTCTCAAGGTTGAAGAAGTGCTCAGGGACGCAGTGCACGGCGCAGCGGCGCCCAAGCCTTCCTCCATCGGTGACGAAAACCCCGCTCTCGCAGCCCAGATTCCTCTATCTCCCCGTAACCTTTCAGATTCTTCGCCCCACACGTGCGAAGATGAACGCTCATCCCCCTAACTCGCTGTAACGTTCGAAAACTTCCCAAACGATTCCAGAGCACTGGAAAATTCTCAGACAATAATCCGGAAAGTTATCCACCCCCCTCCTGGGCGGGCGGATAATGCCCGCATGACAGACGCACTTTTGCGCAGCGATGTGGGTTTTCCCGGTTTTACCACCGCGCCCCGCCCCAACGGGCCGGACGCAGTCGCACGCGCAATCGCCGGGGCGCTGTCCATCCTCGCAACGATCCTCCGTTTCTTCTTTCCCAACCCGACAGCCGAGTGTGACGGCCGTCAGGTTGAGCAAGAAGAAGCCGATGATGGTTGCGACCAGCAGGAGACCATTTCCGCTGCCGAATGCAGCCAATCTCAAGAAGCCTCATCCTGGAGGCGCACGACGTGCGCGTCTCGAAGGAGTGAGATGCGCAGCATCGAACGCGAGCTTACCACCGCTAGCCACATGGCGACCCCGAGGGGGTTGTCATCCCGGAAGCGCGGCTTGTCGCGCCGAAGCCGCAAGGCGAAGGCGGAAGCACTGTCCGTGACCCACCAATCGACATCGAGCAATACAGGACCATGGGTCCCGGCTCTGCGGCGCTTCGCGCCTCCGGCCGCTACGTCAGCCGTTGTTAGCATTATTAGCATTGTTAGTGTTGTTGGAGATGTTGTTAGCGTCTTGCCGTCAGCATGCGCATCAGCCTTTAGCTGAGCCCGGCCACAACCCATCCAGCTCACCCCGCGGCCTCACCCGCGAAACTGCGAACCTGCGCCTTGTGCTCAGCGGCGACCAGCGGCGGCCGCAACACCCGCAACAGGAACGGAAACACGAACAGCGCACCGAACAGGCTCGACAGCATAGTCGCGGCGCGAGCACGGCTTCCCGCCGCAATGCCGTCCGCTGGGTGAAGTCGACTTTGCCTGCGACTAGGCCTGGGCGCCGTACGCATCGCGACGATAGCGCAGCATCTGCCCCGACCCCGCATTGGCGTGCACGCCATCGCGCCACGCAATCCTGCCGTTCACCACGACCAGCGAAACGCCAGCCGGCGTCTGCTTGGGATCATCGTACGTAGCCGTGTCGATGATCGTACCCGGATCAAACAGCACGAGATCCGCATGCCAGCCGGGCCGCACCTGCCCGCGTTCCTTCAGCCCGAATGTATCGGCCGACACCGACGTCATCCGCGCGACGGCATCCTCCAGCGTCAGCACGCCCCGCTTGCGCACATATTCGCCCAGCACGCGGGGAAAAGTCCCGAACAGGCGCGGATGCGGCTTGCCGTTCAGCGTCGGTATGCCATCCGATCCCACCATCATGCCGGGATAGCGCAGATTCTCCTCGATATCGGCCTCATCGATGATGAAGTGAATGCAGATCGTCCGGTCGCCCTTCGGCGCGGTGAGGATCAGCCGCACGGTATCGGCGATGTCTTCCCCGCGCTCCTTCGCAATATCGATCAGCATGCGCCCTTCGAACTCACGGAACGCGGGGCAGTTGGCGATGCGGATCACTTCGGCAAACGTCCGATCGATCGCGTCCAGCCTGAAATACTCGACCATCCGCCCGCTGCCCGCCGTGTATGGATAGATATCGAGCGTCACTTTCTGACCGCCCGCTTTGGCGCGATCCACCAGATCGAGCGACTGGCGCACCTTGCCCCAGTTCGCCTTGCCTGCTGCCTTGTGGTGCGAAATGTGCGCATGCACGCCAGCCTCGCGCGCAATGGTTAGCGTCTCTTCCACCGCCTCAAGCAGCCGGTCGCCCTCGTTGCGCATATGCGTGGTGTAAAGAGCGCCCCGCGACCCGGCTTCGCGCGCCAGCTCGATCACTTCGTCTGTCTCGCTCCAACGGCCTGGCCGGTAGATCAGCCCTGTCGAGAAGCCGCACGCGCCCTGCTCAATGGCCAGCGCCACCTTGGCGCGCATGGCCGCGCGGTCCGCAGCCGTCGGCGCCCGGTTGTCCATCCCCATCACCTGCGCGCGCACTGTATTGTGGCCCACCAGCATGATGGCGTTGATGGCCGGCTTCTTCGCCAGCGCTGTGTCGAAATACCCTTCGAGGTCCGCGAACTCGCCCTGCGCGCCCGAGATGATGCCGCCGCTCGCCGGCCCTGGATCCTCGCCCGGCGTCGCCGGAATCGCGCTGAACCCGCAATTGCCGCACACGCAGGTCGTCACGCCCTGCGCCAGCTTGAAGTGCATGTCAGGATAGCGAATGAACGCGCCATCGTCATGGCTGTGCACATCGATGAAGCCCGGGGACAGATGCAGCCCCTTCGCATCGATCTCGTCACGCGCGGCGCCCTGCGCGGCGCCCACGGTCCTGATCCGCCCCGCATCTACCTCGACATCGCCCTCGAACGCAGGCTTGCCCGTTCCATCGAGGATGCGCGCATTGCGGATGATCAGGTCGATCGTCATGTCTGCCTCAAAGTCCGTAGATAGCTGGCCGGGTCCGCAGCCATTCGCCCACCTTCTCGCCGATCATGATGGCCGTGAGATTGGTGTTGGCGCGCGGAACGAACGGCATGATCGAGGCATCGGCGACTGCAAGCCCATCAAGCCCATGGCATCGCCCATGCTGGTCCACCACCGCCATGTCATCCGAAGCGACGCCCATCTTCGCCGTGCCGCAGGGATGATAGCCGCTGCCCGCGAACCGCCGCACCAGCCCGGCGATCTCGTCGTCGGTCGGGTTGCCACCGCGGGGAAAGTCGATGTTTTCAACCATATCCGAAATCGGCTTCGTCCTCGCAAAGCGCAGCACGTCCCGATAGCAGCCTACCAGCCGCTTCAGGTCCGTCTCGTCCTCGCAGAACTGCTGGTGAATCACCGGCGCCGCATCCGGGTCAGCCGACGCCAGCACCAGCTCGCCGCGCCCGTGCTGGTATTCCAGCACGCCGGCGATGGCGAACTGCGGCTGATCCCGCTTGCCGCTGAATGAGAGCATCTCGATCTGCAGGTCATTGCGCTTGTCGGAGCCTTCCGCCGTGTAGCGCAGGATGGTCTGGATGATCGGCATGTCATGGTCGATGATCGAAGGGTCCTTCGGCTTCATCGTCACCGACAGTGCTGGATGGTCGCTCAGATTCTGCCCGACGCCCGGCATGTGACGCACCACTGGTATGGAATGCCGTTCCAGTTGCTCCTTCGGCCCAAGGCCCGAGCGCATCAGGATGGCAGGCGTCATGATCGCGCCGGCCGACAGCACCACCAGCTTCGCCCGCAGCTCCTCCACCGACCCATCGCGATTGCGCACCTCGACGCCCGTACACCGCCCGCTCTCCGCCAGCACTCGGAGCACCGTGGTCTCCGGCCGAATGGTGAGGTTCTTCCGCACGCGCGCCGGCGCCAGATAGCCGACCGCGCACGACACACGCAACTGGCCAAGCTTGTTCATTGGCTGCGGCCCCGCACCCCAGCCATCCGGATCGTTGGCGTCCGGACAGTCCGGATAGCCGAGCGAGCGCGCCGCCTCGAGGAAGGAGAGATGCTGCAGGCTCATCTCGGATGGCGGATAGCGCCTTATAGTGATCGGCCCGGCATCGCCATGATAGTCGCGCTCGCCGAAATCGAGATCGCGCTCCAGCCGCCTGTAAGCCGGCAGCACGCCGCGCCAACCCCACTCCGGCAGGCTGAGCTCCGCCCACTCCTCGAAATCCTCCGGCATGCCGCGCAGGGCGATGGCGGTATTCACCGCGCTCGATCCGCCCGTTACCCGACCGCGCGGAAAGCGCACCTCGCGTTGGCGTGTGGGATTGTGAGCGAACTTCCAGTCGTGCGCGGTGTAAGAATTGTTGTGGCCGTTCGTCAGGTCGAACGGCAGGGTTGAAAGATCGCTATAGTCCGGCCCGGCCTCCAGCAGCAGCACGGTGCGGTTGGGATCTTCAGAGGCGCGTGCCGCGATGGCGCACCCGCTGCTTCCTGCCCCGACGACGATCACGTCATGCATGGCCAATCGCTAGCATGGCCGGCCAACCCACGGAACTCTGCGGGTACGTCAGCCGCCCGAGATTTTCGGGATCAGCACAATTTCGCTGGCCTCTCCCAGTGAAGCGCCCAGCGCATCCTGGAAAATCTCGCCATCGATCGCGATGGCCATGTTTTCCTCGACCAGTTCGCCTAGCCCCGGAAAACGCGCATCCAGCTCGCGGATCAGCGCCCGTACCGTCCGCGCCTCGACGTCGAACGCATCGAGCCCTCCGGTGAAATCGCGCACCCGCGAGGAGATCGACTGAACGCGCGGCAAGGTCCTACTTCTCCTCCATCGCCGCCAGCACACGCGCGGGCGACAGCGGCAGCGACGTCATCCGCTTGCCGACGATCTGGCTCACCGCGTTGGCCACCGCCGCCAGCGGCGGCACGATCGGTACCTCGCCAACACCCTTGGCGCCGAAGGGATGGCGCGGATTGGGCTTGGTCTCGACCAGGATGGTGTCGATCATCGGCAGATCCGACGCCACCGGCATCCGGTAGTCCAGGAAGCTGGCGTTATCGAGCGTGCCTTTCGGCCCATAGACATACTCCTCGTTCAGCGCCCAGCCAACGCCCTGCGCCGCGCCGCCTTGCAACTGGCCTTCAACGTAGGACGGATGGATCGCTCGGCCCACATCCTGCGCCGCCGTGTAGCGCACGACGGTTGTCCGCCCAGTCTCGCGGTCGATCTGGAGATCGCAGATGTGCGCCCCATATCCCGCCGCCGCGCCCTGCGCATTGATCGAGACTTCCGACGCAATCGGCCCGCCTGTCTTGGCCGACTTCGATGCCAGCGCCTTCATCGACAACGGTTTCACATCCTTCGCCGGGTCCGTACATACCGCGGCGCCATCGCGCCATTCGACATTGGCGATATCGCACTCCCACGTCGCCGCTGCACGGCGCTTCAGGTCGACGACCACTTTCTCGGCCGCCTGGCACACCGCCATGCCGGTCGCGAACGTCACGCGACTCCCGCCGGTCGAACCGCTGAAGCCTATGGAGGTGGTATCCGCCACCGTGCAGCGCACCTTTTCGATCGGCAGGCCAAGCACCTCCGCCGCCATCATCGCCATGGACGCGCGCGAGCCGCCGATATCCGGATTGCTCGACACCACCGTGACGCCGCCATCCTCGTCGACGTGAACTGCCGCCGAGGACTCGCCACCGATATTGAACCAGAACCCAGCCGCCACGCCCCGCGCCTGACCGGCCGCCACGGGCGTCTGATAGTGCGGATGCGCCTTGAGCTGTTCCAGCATCTCGACAAACGCGCACGAACGAACCGTCGCGCCATAGACCGTCTTCATCCCATCGCGCACGCCATTCAGGATACGGATGTCGATCGGATCCATGCCGAGCTTCTTCGCTAGGTCGTCGATCGCGCTCTCGACCGCGAACGCCGCCATCGGCGCGCCGGGCGCACGATAAGCCGCAACCTTTGGCCGGTTGCTGACCACGTCATATCCGGTCAGCGCCAGGTTCTCGACGTCATAGCAGGCAAACGCCGTCATGCACCCGAGATGTACGGGCGAGCCCGGGAACGCCCCGGCCTGGTATTTCAGCGTCATCTCGGCGGCAGTGATCTTGCCTGCCTCGGTCGCCGCGAGCTTGATATCCATCACCGCCCCTGACGTCGGCCCGCTCGCCAGGAACACTTCCTCGCGCGACATCACGATCTTCACCGGCCGTCCGCATTTGCGCGACAGCGCCAACGCCACAGGCTCCAAATAGACCGTCGTCTTGCCGCCGAACCCGCCGCCGATTTCCGCCGGGATCACCTTGATATCGGACAGCGGCATGTTCAGGATTTTCGCGCACAGCGCCCGCACCAGGAACTGCCCCTGGCTCGAACACCACACCACGCTCTGCCCGTCGGCGCCGAACGACGCCACGCACGCGTGCGGTTCGATATAGCCCTGGTGCACTGCCGCAGTTGAGTAGTGGCCCTCGACCGTCACATCGGCAGCCGCGAACGCGCCCGGCACGTCGCCGCGACCCATCACCGTCTTCACCGCCACGTTGGAAGGCTTCGCCGGCTTGGGCGTCACGCCAGTGGTAAAGAGATCATCGTGAAGCACCGGTGCGTTCGCCGCTATCGCTTCCTCGACATCGATCACATGCGGCAGCACTTCATACGTTACTTCGATCAGGTCCAGCGCCTCCGCCGCGATCTCCGGCGACGTCGCCGCCACCGCAGCTACTGCATGTCCCTGATAGAGCGCCTTGCCCATGGCGAGGCAGTTCGCCGCAACTTCCTTCACCGCCGTCGCGCCTTCGCCGGCCTCGACCTCGCCGCCCGCGCCGGTGTCAAAATCCGCGCCCGTCGCCACCGCCTTCACGCCCGCCAGCGCCTCCGCCGCGCTCGTGTCGATCCTGATGATGCGCGCGTGCGCATGCGGGCTGCGCTTGATGCGTCCCGTCAGCATGCCCGGCAAGTGGAAATCCGCGCCGAACATCGCCCGGCCCGTCACCTTATCGACGCCATCCGGCCGCACCGGACGCTGGCCGACAACCTTCAACTTCGAGCCGCCTTGGTTGCCGTCGCTCATCTCGGTCTCTCCTGGCGAAGTTCAGCCGCCGCATCCAGCACCGCGCGCACGACCTTGTCGTATCCCGTGCAGCGGCACATGTTCCCGGCCAGCCAGTAACGCACCTCAGTCTCGCTCGGGTCGGGATTGCGATCGAGCAGCGCCTTCGACGCCACCAACAGGCCCGGTGTGCAGAACCCGCACTGCAGCGCCGCGTGTTCCAAGAACTGCCGCTGCAATGGGTGAAGCTCGCTGCCTTCCTGCATACCCTCGATCGTCTCGATCCGTTTGCCCTCGGCCTCCGGCGCCAGCATGAGGCACGAGCACACCAGCCGGCCATCGACGACAACCGAGCACGCGCCGCAGTCACCCGTGCCGCAGCCTTCCTTGCTGCCCGTCAGGCGCAACTCGTCGCGTAGGGCATCGAGCAACGACTGCCCGCCGCCGCCGAGGAACTCCACCGGCTCGCCATTCACTATCGTTGAGATGCGAACCCGGCTCATGCGCCTGCCCTCTCTCTGGCGATCAACGCCGCCCGCCGCGCCAGAACGCAGGCAATCTTCGTCCGATATTCCGCCGTCCCGCGCTTGTCGCTGATCGGCTTGCAGGCCGCTGCAACCGCCGCATCCATCTTCGCCAGCGCGCCTTCGTCAAGCTTGCTCCCCACCAACGCCATACCCGCGCCTTCGACCAGCAGCGCCGTCGGGGCCACAGCGCCTACGCTTACGCGCGCCGCCATACAGGTTCCGGATGCGTCGAACGTCAGACTTACTCCCGCACCGACCACGGCAATGTCCATCTCCGTGCGCGGAATCAGCCGCAGATAGGCGTCCCCCGATTTCGCCGGCCTCGGAGGAAGACGGAACGCGATCAGGATTTCATCCGGCGCCAGCGACATCTTTCCTGGCGAAATCTGAACCTTCTCCACCGGTATCTCGCGCCGCCCGTTCGAGCCTTCGACAATGCACACCGCCGCGGCGGCAATCAGCGCCGGCACACTGTCAGCCGCAGGCGATGCGTTGCACAGATTGCCGCCCAGGCTGGCGCGACCCTGAACCTGTGTCGAGCCGATCAGATTCGCCGCCTCGACAATGCCTGGCCATGCCTTCCGCAAAGCGGCATGCTCGCCCAGCACCGCGCCCGATGTCGCCGCGCCGATGACAAAGCCACCGCCCTCGGCGCGAATGTCCATCAATCCCGGAATGCGCTTGATATCGATGACGGTCTGCGGCTTCGCCCGGCCGCCGCGCATCTGGACCAGAAGGTCGGTGCCGCCCGCCATCAGCCGGGCGCCGCCGCCCGCCTGCCCCAGCGCCTTCACGGCCTCAGCGATAGTTGTCGGGGAAAGGTAGTCGACGCCGCTCAATCGCGTGCTCCCGCTCTGCAACTAGCACTATGTGAGCGTACGCTCAGTAGCGCAAGTGCGGGCGCCGCTCGGCTTCCCACGCCTTTTCATCGGGGATTGTCAGCGCGTCGAGATCCTGCGGTTTCGACGCCTTGTCATCCACCCATTCGCGCAACGCGGGGCCGCCGTTGATGACGTCAATGGCGAGCTTGTCGAGCACGTACTCGTAAGGGAAGTCGCGCCACAGCGGATAGTCCGGATAGAGGTTGCGGATCGCCTTGAACGCCAATGTCTGCACACGCCACGGCTTGAACGCCTGGTGATCGTAGTGAGCGGGATCCTCCACGTGAATCTGCACGCCGCTGCAGAGCTGCTTCGCATGCTTGTGGAAGGTTGGCTCAAACCAACAGTCGCGCAGCCGGCACCCCTTCAGCCACTGCGGCGCGATCGAGTGCATCTCCGCAACAACGCGCCGCGCATCGATGTCCGGTGCGCCGAACAGCTCCAGCGGCCGTGTCGTACCTCGGCCTTCCGAAAGCGTCGTGCCTTCCAGCATCACCGTGCCGGCATAGGCGCGCGCCATCCAGAGGTTCGGCGCATTGGGACTTGGGTTGATCCAGGTGCGTTTTCCGAGCGGCCAACCATAGCCCGGCGCCGCGTCCGGCTTGTAATCCTGCATCTCGATGATGCGATAGTCGACATCGAGCTTGTATTTCTGGATGAACCACAGCCCGAGCTCGCCGAGCGTCAGTCCGTGCCGCATCGGCATCGGCCCCGCGCCGACGAAACTCTCCCAGCCGGGAAGAAGCGTCAGGCCTTCAATCGGTCGACCCGCCGGATTGGGACGATCCAGTACCCAGACCGACTTGCCTGTCTTGGCCGCCTCTTCCAGCATGTAGAGCAGCGTGGTGATAAAAGTGTAGATGCGGCAGCCAAGGTCCTGCATGTCGATCAGCACCGTGTCGAACGTGCTCATCATCTGCCCGGTCGGGCGGCGCACTTCGCCGTATAGGCTGAACACCGGAATGCCGAGCACCGGATCGTTGAAATCCGGCGACTCCATCATGTTGTCCTGCTTGTCGCCACGCATGCCATGCTGCGGTCCGAACGCGGCGGAGATCCTAATGTCGCCGAGCGCGACGAGAGCATCCAGCGAATGCGTCAGGTCCTGCGTCACAGAGGCCGGGTGGGCAAGGAGCGCCACGCGCTGGCCCTTGAGTGGCGCGCGCAGAGCCGGTTCGGTCAGCAGTCGATCAATCCCAAATTTCATATCGGATTTGCTGCAGGAAGTCGCAGGGCAAAGCAATCGCCATGATGGAAATCTGGCTTGCCGGAGGGGTGGGCCAGCGCCCAGTAGGATCTTGCCCCGCCAAGCTCTTCGATGATCGCCGACAGTCCGAGCCGCCATGCCGTCGCCGGCAGCGAGCCCACGTCGAGCATGACGTTTACCTCCAGCCGATCATTGGCCTGCCGCACTTCGATTTCGGGCGCCGCCACCTCGGCGGGGCTCATGCCCTCGCGATAGCCAGTGAAACGGTAGGCCGCCCACTGTGTCGAGGGAGAGAAGTTGTACTCGAAATACTCGAGCCCTGCGTCGGGCCGGATGAAGACCTCGAAGCAGGTATGCTTCCAAAGTTCATCCGTGCGCGCCTTCGCCGCCGGCGCCGGGATGCGCAACCCGGCGGTGGCGCCCTTCACGACGTAGCGAAGCGCCAGCCTGTCGGGCGCCAGCCGCGCGACTTCCACTTCGATACGCGACACTGGCTTGCAGCGCGAATCGGGGTGAATCTTCAGGATGTGACGCATGGCGCTCATTTATAGCGCTTGTTTCCAGGCAGGGCGATGGCGGCAAGCGTCTGAACTGATTAGGATTGCTTCATGAGCATGACGTCCACGACCATCGACTCCGGCGACGCCACTGTCTCCGCTCTATGGAACAAACCGGCCGGCGCGAAGGCTGCGCTGGTTCTCGCGCATGGCGCCGGCGCAGGCATGACGCACAAGGCGATGGAGGCGACGGCCGAAGGCCTCGCCGAACGCAAGATCGCCACCCTGCGTTTCAACTTCCCCTACATGGAGCGCGGATCGAAGCGCCCGGACTCGCCCGCCATCGCCCAAGCAGCCATCCGCGCCGCCGTCGCCAAGGGGACAAAGCTCGCCCCACGCCTGCCGCTGTTCGCCGGCGGCCGCTCCTTCGGCGGCCGCATGACATCGCAGACGCAGGCGGCCGAGCCGCTCCCTAAAGTCGCAGGTCTCATGTTTTTCGCCTATCCCCTGCACCCGGCCGGAAAACCGGGCGTGGACCGCGCGGACCATCTCAGCCAGGTTAAACTTCCCATGCTGTTCCTGCAGGGAACGAATGACGCGCTCGCCGAACTTGGTCTGCTCCGCCCAACCATCACCAAGCTCGGTTCACGTGCGAAACTGGAGCTGTTCAGGGACGCTGATCATTCCTTCCACGTCCCCGCGAGGACGGGCCGCAAGGATGCCGAAGTGCTGGCCGAGATTCTGGACACGGCCGCCAAGTGGATGCTGGCGCGGATCGGCTAGAGTCGCTGCTGCTGGCTCGCCCAGCCGTCAGCGCGCTGGCCCAGGATCATTCGAACCGTGCCTTCGGAAAGCGTGTGATGCGACACGCTAGGTCGTCCTCGCCTGATGCGACGATATAGTCCTCACCATCTTCGACGATACCGGTCGAGAAAACGATATCCGAGACATAGCGGTGTGGGTCCAGCTCTGGACTCAACTCCGGTCTCGCCTCGAGCAGGGGCTCGTTGTCCGCGAGATGGAGAATGCGGCTGGGGTCATCACGATCCAGCAACGCCCAGAACGTCCGATACGCGCCGACGACACCCCGCACCTCGACACCGTGATACAATTCCAGCCACCCCTTACTGGTGAGAATGGGAGGCGTGCCCCCGCCCACCTTCATCGATGACGGCGAATGGCGTCTCGGGCGAATCCCCGGCGCTTCAAGCGGCCGCCAATGCAGGGCATCAGGCGAGCTCGCGAGCTGGATCGATGGGCCGGGCAGGAAGTCGCTGTCGGGAGGATAGGCGAAGTAGACCTCGCCCAGTGGCCGCGTGAGCGCCATGAACTTGTCCCGCACCTTGCCCTCGAACAGCAGCATGTCCTTGTTCTGGTGATCGAGAACGACGCCTTCGAGCCGATAGTCGAGGCCATTGTCGGAGACATGCAGCGTGGTGCAGTGCCGCTCGGCGCTGACCGAACACGTCGTCATGTACCACCGGTCGCCAATGCGGCTGATGCGGGCGTCCTCGACGCCATATTCCTGATAGCTCCGATCCGGCTGGATGATGCGATCGTAGTGCGCTTTCAAAACACGTGAGCCATCCGGCGATAGCTCGACCGGCAGGAGCCATGAGATGGAGGTGAGGATCAGAGTCATGTAGTGATGCTGCGAAAGCTGAAGTTGGCGGGGGTCCTTGTCGTTGACACTGGCGCGCGGAAATCGGTCAATCAGGTAGCGTCCGGCGTTCCAGCGGATGGCGAGAACATGTTCTTCCCGCACCGGACGCCGAAGCGCCTCCGCCACCCGCACCATCATCAGCACATTGCCATTGGGAAGCCGTGTCAGACCTGGATTGAAAGCGCCGAGGACATAGGTTTCCTCGGTGACTGACCCGCGCAAAGGCGAACGCGACAGGTCGACGTGCTGGGGACCGAAGACGATCGCGTCGTCGGTAGCGTGCTCATGCGTGTCCATGCCAACCATTGGCATGATGTGGCGCAGAAAGATGCCGCATCAATGGAAGGCGCTGATTTTCAGGTCCCGCCTAGGCCGGATCTTACTCGGCTGGAGTCGCCACGGCCCCCGTAGCCGGGGGACCGACCTTCTGCCGCTTGGCCTTGCCCGGCGCCAGAAGCAGATAGAGCGGCGGCGTAACGATCCGGGCCAGCAGGGTCGAGCTGATCAGCCCGCCGATGATCACCATGGCGAGCGGCGAGTAGAGCGGCGACCGCTCGAGGACGAGGGGGATCAAGCCGCCGATGGCAGTGAGCGAGGTCAGCAGGACCGGCAGGAAGCGGACCTCGCCTGCCCGCTCGATCGCCTCACGCAGCGGCGTGCCCCGCGCTCGTTCCTGGTTGGCGAACTCCACCAGCAGGATCGAGTTCTTGATCTCTATGCCGACCAGCGCGATGAAGCCGATGATCGACGTATAGGAGAGCGACTCTTTCCCGATGTAGAGCGCGATCAGGCCGCCCATGATGCCGAACGGTATGACGAAGGCGACGACAGCCGCACTGGAGAACGACCCGAATTCGAGCAGCAGAACCGCCAGGATGCCGAAGCACGCGATGATGATGGCCGGGCCGAACCCGCCAAAACTTTCGGATTGCGCTTCCGCCTCGCCACCGAAAGCGATGGAATAGCCCGGCGGCAATTTCAAAGGCGCGAGCTTCGCTGCAACCGCCTCGGTGACTTCGCCCGCGAGACGCCCTGGTTGTGTGAAGGCGGTCACGGTGACCGTTCGCTCGCGGTTGTAGCGGCTGATGCGGGATGGTCCGGAAGACAGCGAGGGATCGGCAAACTCGGATATCGGCGCGGCGACCCCTGCGCTGGTCCAGATATAGAGACGTTCAATGTCGGCAATGTTCATGCGCTCGGCGCGCGGAGCACGGACCACGACAGGATAGGCGTCGCCGACCGGATCGCGAAAGGAAGCAACACGAGCGCCGCCGATGGCGATGCGCAGAGTCTGGTCGATTGCACCAGCCGGCACGCCGCGCAGGGCGGCAACTTCCGTGTCGACATTGAGATCGAGATCGATGAGCTTTTCACCCAGCGGGTTGCGCACATTGCGCGTGCCATCAGCCTCGCTGACCAGGCGCTCCACCTGCCCGGCTAGATCGGTCAGCACGTTGATATCCGCGCCGCGGATGCGCACGGCGATGGGCGCCTCGATAGGCGGGCCATTGAGGAAACGCTTCACGTTGAATCGCGCGCCCGGGAAAGCCGCCAACTCCTTGCGGATCGCTTCGAGTTCGGCGTGGCCGGTCTCGGCCTCCCAATGATCGAAGCGGACATAGAGGTCGCCGACGTTGGACGACTGCTCGGAGGGCTGCTCGTTATAGTAGACGCGTGGATTACCTCGGCCGGCGTTGGAGAAACGCCAGGTGATGTTCTCGCGCTTGGCCAGAACGGCATCCGCGAACGAAACGGCGCGATCCGTCTCGGAGACCGAAACGCCCTGCGGCAACTCCACCCGGACGATGAAGTAAGGGCTATCGTTCTCGGGGAAGAGGCTGAAGCCGAGCTTGGGCACCAGCGTCAGCGTGGCGGCAAACAGCGCAAGGCCGATGACTATGGTGATACGGGGCATGGATAGCGCGAGGTGGAGGATCGGCCGGTAGATGGCGTGGATAGCCCCCATCACCACGTCGAGGAAGATGTTGGAGTGTCCCTTGCGCGGCAGCATGCGGCTAGCGAGGAACGGGATCACACTCAGCGCCACGAACAGCGAGGCGGCGATGGTGCAGACCACCGCCATGGGCAGGGAGCGCGTGAAGTCGCCGGCCGATTCCGGAAGATTGAGCAGCGGCACGAAGGCCAGCAGCAGCGCGGCGGTACAGCCGAGCACGGCGACATTGATCTCCTTCACCCCCGCCAGCGCCGCCTCGCGTGGAGGCAGCCCGCTGCGAAGGTGGCGGGAGATGTTCTCGGTAACGACGATCGAGTCGACGACCAGCAGGCCCAGCGCCAGGACGAACCCCGCGATCGACAACTGGTTCAGCGAATAGCCCATGATATTGAGCACGGTAACGCCGATCGCGAACGAGAACGGGATCGACACCATGACGATGATCGACGCGCGGAAGCCAAGTGGCAGGAGCGTCAACAGCACCAGGGCAATGGCGATACCGAGATCGCGGCCGAGCGAGTTGAGGCGGTGGGCGACAGTTTCCGACTGATCGAAGCCCCGTTCCAGCTTGATCTCCGGCGGCAGGCGCTTCTCGAAAGCATCGACGCGGGATTTCACGCCATCGATCACGTTGAAGATCGTGGTGCCCAGCTTGGCGCGGGCCGTCACAAAGAGGGCGCGCTGGCCGTTGTAGCGGGTGATGTGGGCGGCCTCGTCGTTGGTCCACTCCACGTTGGCGACATCGCCGACCCTGACGCTCATCCCATTGTTGGCGCGCAGCACGACGTCGCGGATTTCATCCAGGCTGTCGAATGGGCCGGTGGCTTCGACATTGAAGCGGCGGCCGCTGCTTTCGACGGCGCCGATGGGCAGGTCGGCACCTTCGCGTTCCAGCGCCTCGGTGATCGCCCCGAGCGGAATCTGGTAGGCGGCGATCTTGTCGAGATCGACCGTGACGCGCACCTCGGCGGTGGGCACGCCCCAGATCTCGGACTGCTGCACGCCAGGCGCCCGCTCGATGGCGTCCCGCATCTCGCGCGCATAGGCCTCCATCTGGCGGATCGGCGCAGTCTCGCTGACGAGTGCCATCTGGACGATGTTGGTCTGGGCGGGATTGGCCCGGTCCGCCCGGATCATTGCGATGCCCGCCGGCAGGCTGGGGCGAACGACGTTCAGTTCGCGCACGACCTCGTCGTATTTCTTCTCGGGGTCCGTTCCGTATTCAAACTGCACGCTGATCGAGGCAAGGCCCGCGCTACTGTTTGAGGAAATCTCATCGACGTCCTCGATGCCGTTGAGCGCCGTCTCGATCGGGATGGCGATAACACGTTCCATCTGTTCGGCATCGGCGCCCGGCAGGACGACGAACACACCGACACCCGGGAACTTGACGATCGGGTCTTCGGATTTCGGGATCGCCTGGACAGAGGCCACTCCGAGCGCAAAGAGCATCACGAACAAGATAAGCGTGAATTGCCAGCGGTCGATGAAGAAGCGGGTGATCGCCTGCACGCGCTAGTCCCGCTTGACGGAGACAGGGTCGCCATCGCGTACCATCGAGGCGCCGCGCGTGATCACCGCCTCGCCAGGCTGCAGGCCAGCAATCACGACCACGCCGCCGTCCGTCACGCCCTCAGTCTGCACGGCGCGGCGCTTGGCGAAGCCGTCCTCGCCCACGACATAAACGATGCCCTGGTCAGCGCGTGCATCGATCAGGGAAATGGCCGGAATCAGGAAGGTAGGTATGGCGGGCTTCGCGCCGGCAGCATCAGTGGTGGCGATCAGCACCTCGGCGACTTCGCCGCTTCTGAGATCGATCGCGTCGTCAAAGCGCACTTCCACTTCGAACGAGCCCATGCCAGCCGCCATCTTTGGCGAGATCTGGCTGACTTTCCCTGTGCGGCTTTCGCGGCCCTGGATCGAGATTTGTGCCACGTCGCCAACATGCACCTGCGTCACCTCGACCGAGGAGAATTGCGCACGGACGATCACGCCGGTGCGGTCCTCGCCGAGCTGCAGGATGGCCTGGCCCTGCGTTACGGTCTGTCCGCGTTCGACATCGCGGCGCAGGATGACGCCCGATGCTGGGGCGACGATCGACAGGGTTTCCCGCGCACGCTCAAGTCCGAGGCGGGCCGCATCAAGATCCGCTTGCGATGCCGCCCCAGCAGCATGAAGGCGGCTGACACGATCGAAAGTCTGCTGCGCGGTCTGCCGCACAATCTCTGCCTCCGCCGCGTCGGCTCCGACCGATGTTCGCCGCAGCGTGGCGAGTACCTGGCCTGTACGCACGCGGTCGCCGCCGTCGACCAGCAGGGATTCGATCACGCCCGGCGCGCCGAAGGACAGCGAGGTTTCGCTCTTGAACGTGATGAGGCCGCTGGCGCGCAGAACGCCTGCCTCCTGGCGTTGCTCGACGCGATAGACTTCGACCTGGATGGGCTGGACGGGCTGGACGGCCTGGGCCTTGGTAGGCCCGACCTTCGACTCCGCCGGCGAGCACGCAACAACCAAAGCCGCCATTGCCGCCGCCATGGCGACCCGGCCTGCTGATCTGGCGCTAACAGTGTCCACGGCAATCCCCAGCCTGTTGGTAGACACTGTCTAGCTTAAAATTTACGTTGTCAATATTCCGGCGGACAGAGCGGAAACACGGCTGCGTGTTCAAGGAAAGCGTCGTGCGTGAGGGAGTGGCGAAGTTCAGCGGTCTTCGGATTCGAAAAGCTTTTTGGCGGTTTCGTAGTCCGGCTTGCCGTTGGGCGCGCGGGGCGCGGCGGCGGCGAAGACGATGCGGCGGGGGGCTTTGTAGGCCGCCAAGCGCTCGCGCACATGGGCGATGAGGTCGGCTTCCACCGCCTTCGCGCCGCTCTCCAGACCCACGACAGCCGCAATGGATTGGCCGAAACGTGGATCGGAACGGCCGAACACGAGCGCGTCGGCGACGGCTGGATGGGTCTTGAGCGCCTCTTCCACCTCCTCCGGATAGATCTTCTCGCCGCCCGAGTTGATGCAATGGCTGCCACGCCCGAGCAGCCTGATCTTGCCGTCAGCCTCCACTGTGGCGTGATCGCCGGACAGCAAGTGGCGAACGCCATTGATAGTGACGTAGGTGCGGGCGGTCTTCTCCGGATCCTTGTAGTAGCCAAGCGGCAGGTTGCCCCATTTGGCGACGAGTCCGACTTCGCCCGATCCCGGCGTCACCGGCGTGTAGTCATCGGCTCGCACCACGATGGTGTTGGGAGCGTCGAACTTGGCCTCGCCCGGCGGACTGGCGCGTGACGTGACCGATGCGCCAAGGCCGGTAGCTTCCGATGCGCCAAAACTGTCGTAGAGCGCGACTTCCGGCATGAAGTCGAGAAGACCGAGTTTCACCTCCGGGCTCCACATCATGCCACTGGACGTGACGGTGCGCAGCGAAGTGACGTCGTATCGGGCCGGCTCAGCGCGTAGCGCATCGAGCAACGGCCGCGCGAAAGCATCGCCGACGATCGCAAGGCCACCACAGCGAAGCCGGGTCATCGTGTCCAGTGCGGATGGAGCGTCGAAATGCGGCGAACGCGTCACCACGAGCGGCGCGCCTTTCGACATCGCGCCGAACGCCGTGAACATGCCCGTGCCGTGCATCAGCGGCGGCGAGACGTAAACCGGTGCGCGACCGGCGCCGGAGCGCACCTGCGCCTTCAGCGCTTCAAGCGTCTGCGGCGGCTCCATGCCGAGCTGGGGTGCGCGGCCCAGCGCCAGGACATCCCACCACGTATTGCTCGGCCACATCACGCCTTTCGGAAGGCCGGTGGTGCCGCCGGTATAGAGAAGGAACATGTCGCCCGGCGAACGCGTGATCCGTAGCTTCGAGCCATCTCCTTCGACCAGGTCGCCGATGAAGCTGAACCCTTCGACGCGGCTTCCAACGCTGGCCCACAGCTTCACGCGTGGGACGCGCGATCGGAGCGCGCGGGCATTGTCGGCAAAGGCGGCGTCGAAGAAGACCGCCTCGGCATCGCTGTTGTCGAGCAGGTAGGCGAGTTCGTCGGGTCCGTAGCGATAGTTGACGTTGACCGGCGCCATGCGCGCCTTGAGCGCAGCGACGAACGTGGCCGCATATTCCGGGCTGTTGCGCATGTACTGGGCGACTTTTGCGCCGACCCCGAGACCCGCAGCAGCCAGTGCGCGAGCCAGCGCGTTCGACTGTGACCCAAACTCACCCCAGGTGATTGTCTCGCCATCGCAGTAGATAGCCGGATCATCGGCGGACGCGGCTTCCGCGACCGCGTCGAACACGTCGCCATAGCCGAACGTCATCTTGGCTCTCCGTTGATCGCAATCAGCTTAGCGGAAATTCGCCCGCGATCACACGATCGCGGAGGACAAACCTTTGTATCTTGCCAGAGCCGGTGAGCGGCCAGGCGGAGATCTCCCACCAATGCACCGGCGTCTTGGGCGCCGAGAGGTGTCCGCGGCAATGAGCGACGAGGGCCGCGCGGTCGAGCGTAGCGCCGGGATTAAGCCGGACGAAGCACGTGACAATTTCACCCCAGCGCTGATCCGGCACGCCGACGATGGCGCACTCTGCAATCGAAGGATGTTCTAGCAGGACGTTCTCGATCTCGGCGGGGAACAGGTTTTCACCGCCGCGGATGATCATCTCCTTCACACGGCCGGTGACTTTCACATAGCCACGCGAGTCCATGGTTCCGAGATCGCCTGTGTGCAGCCAGCCTTCGCTGTCGATAGTGTCGGCCGTCGCCTTGGGATTGTCGTTATAGCCAAGCATGTTGCAGTAGCCGCGCGAACATATTTCACCCTGCACGCCGATGGGCGTGACGGCATTGGTCTGGGGATCGCGGATCGACATTTCTATCTGTGGCAGCGCCTGGCCCACCGTTTCACAGACATCCTCGAATGGATCGTCCGCCCGCGTCTGCGTAAGCACCGGCGAGGTTTCCGTCTGGCCGTATACGGTCACGAAATCACAGCCGAGAACCGAGCGGACGCGCCGTATCAGCTCGGGCGGCACCATCGACCCGCCAGAGGTCGCCACCCGAATGGAGGAAAGATCGCGAGGCCGGGCGGCCTGCGCTTCAAGCAGGGCGACCAGCATCGTCGGAACGCCGGACAAGCTGACCACACTCTCCCCCTCGACGATGTCGAGCATACGATTGGGATCGAAGAGCTTGGCGATGATGTGCCGGCAGCCATGCTGGACGGCGCCCAGCGTGTTGATGGCGCACCCGGACGTGTGGAACATCGGCATGAAGTTGAGCAGCGCCTCGCCTTCCTGCGCGCCCCGGCGGGCGAAGATCATGCGCGCATTGTTGGTAAGGCCGCGATGATGAAGCACCGCGCCTTTCGGGAAGCCGGTCGTGCCCGACGTGTATTGCACCTGCGCCGCGTCGTCGGGCTTCACATCGGGAAATCTCGCCGGGCGGTCACTGCCCGCGAACAGCGCGTCACGATCGTCGAGATCGATCACCTCGCGGATGGCTGGAATTTGACGCGCGACGTCGACTGCGATCTCGGCCATCGGATTGCCGCGGTATTCACGCACCATGAACAGGCCGGCGGAGCGCGACTGTTCCAGCACATATTTCAGCTCCCGCGCCTTGTTGGCCGGGTTGGCGGTGACCAGCGTCAGGCCGGCGAATGCCGCGGCGAACTCGATGATTACCCATTCCGGAATGTTCGGCGCCCAGACGGCGATGCGCTCACCTGGCTTGTACCGGGAGAGTAGCGCGCGGCCGAGGGCTTCGGAGTCGGAGAGAAGCTGGGCGTAGGTCCAGCGCCGGCGGATCACGCCTTCCATGTCCGCTTCAACCAGCGCCTCGGCGCCTGGCGATTTCGCGGCGCGTTCGCGGAGAACGCCGCCGACGGTCGTATCGAGGATCACATCGTCGGTCTGCGCCGGAAAGTAAGACTCCGTGAGATTCACACGATACATCCGGCCCTCCCGCCTAGGATTTCGTCATCTTCTCGATCTTGCTGACCGCCGCCTCAAGCCGGCCGACCAGCGTCGTGGTTGGCGCATCGCGATCCTTTGTCCGGCCATAACAAGCACGAAAAACCTCGATCAGGTTATCGACCACGCCCGTCGGCCGCCGCGCACCGCGCAGCACGATGGTGCGTGAGGAATAGTCGAGTGTTCCGTAGAACAGGTCACGTGGGATCCAGATCGGGGCGCCAGAGACGAGATCACCGCGATCCACGCCGCGCCGGAAGATAGTATCGAAAATGGCGACGTAGCGCTTCAGGGTAGTTCGCTCGCTGGCGATCGGTTCGGTGCCGGAGTTGCGCAGGATGACTTCGAGCTCGATGAATTCGCGGTCCCGGATCATCAGTGTCAGGTGATGATCGGCCAAGGCGCGCAGCTGTTCGAACGTACCCGTCTTGGGATCGACGGCCTTCGCGGCGCTTGTGGTGATGCCGTCCCAGAACTGGAGAACGACGGCCTGCAGCAGGTCATTCTTGGTCTTGTAGTAGATGTAGATCGTGCCTTCCGCGACGCCGGCGCGTTTCGCGATTTCGGCCATTCGGGCGCGCTCGAAGCCATTCTTCACGAACACGGCGCGGGCGGCCGCGAGGATGGCGCGTTCCTTCTCGGCAACCCGCTCCCCGCGCGTGGAAATCTCGGCTCTCGCAACGCCCATTCTCAAAGCCCCATCTGGCGCACGGCGAGATCGCGCATGATCTCCTCCGACCCGCCGCCGATCGCGTTGACCTTCACTTCGCGGTAGATGCGCTCGACCGGATTGCCACGCAGGTAGGCGGCGCCGCCGATGATCTGCATGGCTTCAGAGGCGCAAAACTCAAGGGCTTTCGAGGCGGAGAACTTCGCCTTGGAGACTTCGGCGACGGGCATTTCGCCTTCGTTGGTCATCCAGCAGATCCAGTTGATGTAGGTCTCGATCTGGTCGATCCGCGCCGACATGTCCGCGATCTTGTGGCGGATCACCTGATGCTCGATCAGCTTCTTCCCGAACGTCTCGCGTTGCTGCGCATAGGCGACCGAATACTCGAGACACAGCTTCATCATGCCGAGCATGGAAGCGACCATGCCCATGCGTTCATAGTTGAAATTGTTCATAATGGAGAGAAAGCCGCGGTTCTCTTCGCCCAGCATGTTTTCCGCGGGCACGCGCACATCGTCGAAATGGAGCGTAGCAGTATCGGACGCCCACCAGCCCATCTTGCGGTCGAGCACCGTGCGCGAGAAGCCGGGCGCATCAGCCTCGACAAAGAACAACGATATGCCCTTGAGGCCTTTGTCGCCTGTGCGAGCACCGACAACGAAGTAGGACGACTTCATGCCGCCGGTGATGAAAGTCTTCGATCCGTTGATGACCCAGTGATTGCCGTCGCGCTTTGCAGTGGTCTGCATGTTGGCGACGTCGGAACCGCCGGATGGCTCCGTGATCGCGAGGCTCGATCCCTTGCGGCCGGCGACGATGTCCGGGAGGATGCGATCCTTGATTTCATCGCTGGCGAATTTCTCGATTGGGCCGATGGAAATGCTGCGGCCGCCGACCGCCGCGCCAATGCCGCCCGCGCCGCATTTGGCGAATTCCTCCGAGAAGGCGGAGCGCATGAAGCAGTCGTTGAAGCCGAGCCCGCCGTACTTCTCGCTGACGCCGAAGCCCCATGCACCGAGCGCGCCGATCTTCTGGTGCAGCGACCACGGCACTTCGCCGGCCTCATCCCATTCCGTCGCGTAAGGCGTCACTTCGGCCGCAACGAAGCGGCGGACGGTCTCGCGGAACGCGCGGCGCTCCTCGGTTTCAAACGGGTTCTTCATGTCCTTCCCTTGATCCCCATTTCTGGGCCGCATCTGGCGTGCGCTGAAATTGACTCATAAAATATGAGCGGTATTCATTCAAGAGAGCGCCCGGCAGAGAGCGCGATTTAGGGAGTGGGTCTTGACCAAGACCATCCGTATCGGCGGCGCCAGCGGCTACTGGGGCGATAGCGACATGGCGCTGCCGCAATTCCTGAAAGCCGGCGGCCTCGACTACATCGTGTTCGACTACCTGGCCGAGATCACCATGTCGATCATGGCGCGCCAGCGCACGAAAGACCCGGCGCAGGGATTTGCGGCTGACTTCATCAGCGGTCTCAAGCCTTACCTGAAAGAGATCGCGCGGCAGAAGTTGAAAATCCTGTCCAATGCGGGTGGCGTAAATCCGCGCGCGTGCGGCGAGGCGATGCGCGCTGTCGTGAAGGCGACAGGGCTCGACCTGAAGGTCGCGGTGGTCGAGGGCGACGACCTGCTCGCGCGCGCGGCAGACCTCGGCGGCGTGAAGGAAATGTACTCGACCGACGCCTTCCCGGCGCCGGAAAGGCTGGCCAGCATCAACGCTTACTTCGGCGGCTTCCCCATTGCAGAAGCGCTGAAACGCGGCGCCGACATCGTCATTACCGGGCGCAGCGTCGACAGCGCAGTGACGCTGGGCGCATGCATCCACGAGTTTGGCTGGTCCCGGGAGGATGTGGACCGGTTGGCGGCGGGTAGCCTCTGCGGCCACATACTCGAATGCGGCGCACAAGCGACAGGCGGCAATTTCACGGATTGGGAGACCGTCGCCGAGACTCTGTGGGACATCGGCTATCCGATCGCGGAGATCGGCGTCGATGGCGTGTTCACTGTCACCAAACCTGTAGGTTCGGGCGGCGCCGTTACCGTCGGCACGGTAGGCGAGCAGATGCTCTACGAGATCGGCGATCCGCAAGCCTACACCCTTCCCGACGTGGTCTGCGACTTCTCCGCTGTGAAACTGGAACAGACAGGCAAGGATCGCGTAGCCGTCTCCGGCGCGAAAGGCCTCCCGGCGCCGGACACCTACAAGGTCAGCGCCACATACGAAGACGGTTTCCGCGCCGGGGCGGTCTGGTTCTTCTATGGCGAGGACGCCGCTGCGAAAGCGCGGCTGTTTGCCGAAAGCTCACTGAAGCGCGCTCGGGGGAAACTGCGCGCCGTCAACGCGCCGGATTATGACGAGGTGCTCGTCGAGGTGATGGGCGATGAAAGCCTCTACGGCGCTGAGGCTCGCCCGAAACAGGCCCGCGACGTGGCGCTGAAAGTGGCAGTGAAACATCGCGACCAGCGCGCAGCCGGCCTTATCCTGAAGGAGCTGACCGGCCACGGCCTCGCCGGACCGCCGGGACTTTCCGGTTTCGCGGGCGGACGGCCTTCGCCCTCGCCCGTCGTGCGGCTCTTCTCCTTCCTTATCCCCAAGGCGGATGTTCCAATCCGGCTGCTGCTCGACACTGAAGAGATCCCGCTCGGCGCGGAAACAGGAAAGGTTTTCGACCCCACTTCGATCAAGCGCCCCTCACCGGCCCCGCCCCCCGTGGATCGCGACCTGGTGGAGGTTCCGCTTATCCGCCTCGCCTACGCACGATCGGGCGACAAGGGCGACAACGCCAATATCGGCGTGCTGCCGCGATCGCCGGACTATGCCTCATGGATCTGGGCGAAGCTGACCGAGGCGGAAGTCGCGCGCCGTTTCGCGCATTTCCTGAAAGGGCCAAAGGGAGAGGGAAAAGTCGAGCGCTTTTACATGCCTGGAACAGGCTCGATCAATTTCCTGCTGCACAACGTGCTGGGCGGCGGCGGCGTCGCATCGCTGCGCAACGACCCGCAGGCCAAGGGCTACTCGCAGATCCTGCTGCAGACACCCATTCCCGTGCCGCGCGCTCTGGCCCAGACACTTCAAGAGATGGCGCTTTAGATGCCCGTGTTTCAGTCCCGTGTCAGCCACTCGTCGGCGAGCTTCCAGAAGAACCGCGCCGATATGCTGCGGCTGGTGAACAAGCTCGCCGAGCTGAATGCGCGCGCGCCCGCGCTATCAGCCAGACGCAAGGCAAGGTTCGATGAGCGCGGACAGCTTCTCCCGCGCGAGCGCCTCGCGCGCCTGCTCGATCCGGGCATGCCATGGCTGCAGATCAGCAATATCGCGGGCTACCTGCTCGACACCCAGGACGAAGCGAAATCCATCGCCGGCTCCACCATCTTCTCCGGCATCGGCTTCATCCGCGGCGTCCGTTGCGTAGTCGTGGTCGACGACAGTGGCATTCAGGCCGGCGCGATGACCTCGGGCGGCGGTTATCGCCTGCGCCGCGCACAGGAAATCGCCCTGCAGCAGAACATGCCATTCGTACACCTGGTGGAAAGCGCCGGCGGCGACCTGCTCAACTACAAGGTCGAAGGCTTCGTGTCCGGCGGCGCGCTGTTCGCCAACCTCGCCCGCCTTTCCGCGAAAGGCCTGCCGGTCATCTCGCTGCTGCACGGTTCGTCTACCGCGGGCGGCGCCTACATGCCCGGCCTCTCCGACTATGTCGTCGCGGTGAAGGGACGCGGTCGCGCTTTCCTTGCCGGGCCCCCATTGCTCAAGGCGGCAACAGGCGAGATCGCCAACGAGGAAGAGCTCGGCGGCGCGGACATGCACGCCACGGTCTCTGGTCTTGCCGAGTATCTTGCCGAGGATGATGCGGAGGCTTGCCTTATCGGCCGCGAGGTTGTCGGCCGGCTTGGCTGGAACCGCCACTGCCCACCTCCGCCGCTACGCAGCTTCAGCGAGCCGACGCTCGATCCGGACGAGATCGCTGGCATCGTGCCCGTAGACTATCGCATCCCGTACGATGCACACGAGGTTGTTGCGCGGATCGTCGACGGTTCGGACTTCTCCGATTTCAAGCCGGGTTATGGTGTCTCCACCGTCTGCATCCAGGCCGAAGTGATGGGCCACCCCATCGGCATCATCGCCAATAACGGCCCCATCGATCCAGACGGCGCTACAAAATGTGCGCAATTTCTGCAGCTCATGGATCAGGCGGGAACGCCCGCCGTCTTCCTCCAGAACACGACAGGCTATCTCGTCGGCAAGAGCTATGAGCAGGGCGGCATGATCAAGCATGGATCCAAGATGATCCAGGCCGTCACCAACATCTCCGTTCCGCGCATAACCTTCATGATCGGCGCAAGCTATGGCGCCGGCAACTACGGTATGTGCGGCCGCGGATACGATCCGGATTTTGTCTACACCTGGCCCAACGCATCGACCGGCGTTATGGGCGGCGAACAGGCCGCGATGGTGATGTCGATCGTCGCCGAGGGACAGGCGAAAGCCTCCGGCGTCGAGCCAGACCACGCGGCGCTGAAGAAGCAGGAAGAACGGCTGACGCAGATCTTCAACAGCCAGGCAGGGGCCTTCTATTGCTCGGGCCATCTGATGGACGACGGCATGATCGATCCGCGCGAAACGCGGCGGACGCTCGGCTTCCTGCTCGCAACCGTGTGGGAAGGCCGTGCGCGAACCGTTCGACCGAACAGCTTTGGTGTGGGGAGGATGTGATGACCCAGCTTCCGCCTGTCACCGCGCTGGAACTCGAGCTGAAGTCCGGCTGGCTGACCATCTGGTTCAACCAGCCCGACAACCGCAATGCGTTGAGCGCGGAACTAACCGGCGACCTGCTGAACGTGCTCGCCGCCGTACGGGATGATCGCAAAGTGCGGGGTATCACGCTGCGCGGACGCGGCGGCGTCTTCTGCGCCGGCGCCGATCTCAAGGCATTCCGTTCCGGCCACCAGGGCGGCGCGAGCGGATCGCGCGAGGCGGTGATGGAGCAGTCGAAACGCGGTGCAGGGATGTTCGACGCCGTCGACACCATGCCGCAAGTCGTTATCGCCATCATCGAAGGCGCGGCCATGGCTGGCGGTTTCGGCCTCGCCTGCTGCGCCGATGTCGTGATCTGCGAGGCTGGCGCAAAATTCGCCATGACGGAAACGGCCATCGGCCTCTCGCCGGCGCAGATCTCGCCTTTCGTAATCCAGAAACTCGGCTTCGCCATCGCCCGGCGCCTGATGCTTACCGCTGCCCGCTTCGACGCACGCGAAGCGCAGGCATTGGGTTTTGCGGATTTCGTGGCCGAAGGCATGGAAGCTGTCGAAGCAATCGAGATGCAAATCCGGAAACAGGTCCTGAAGTGCGCTCCCGGCGCGGTCGCCGACACCAAGGCGCTGATCCTCGCTCTTCCCCGTCTCGACCGCACGCAGACTGTGCAAGCTGCCGCCGAGAACTTCGCCGGCCGGATGCTGAGCGACGAAGGCCGTGAAGGCGTCGCCTCCTTCGTCGAGAAGCGGAAACCGAAATGGGCGGTGGATCCATGAAGGGCCCGCGCTCAGGTGATGTCTCGACCCTTCTGGTGGCCAATCGCGGCGAGATCGCGCTCCGCATCATGCGCACCGCACGCGCCATGGGCCTGCAGACGGTGGCCGTTTATTCCGACGCCGACGCGCGCGCGAGCCACGTAAAGTTCGCCGACAAGGCGGTGCGTATCGGTGCGGCCCCTGTCGCTGAATCCTACCTGTCGATCGACAACATCCTAGCCGCCGCGAACGTCTCCGGCGCTACCGCGATCCATCCCGGGTACGGCTTCCTCTCCGAGAACGCAGAGTTTGCGAAGGCCGTCGCTGATGCTGGCCTTACCTTCGTCGGTCCGCCGCCCGCCGCCATCGATGTGATGGGCGATAAGGCGCGCGCCAAGCGCCGTATGATTGAAGCCGGCGTACCCTGCGTGCCGGGCTATGAAGGCGAAGACCAGTCCGAGAAGTCCTTCGGGAACGCGGCCGCAAAAGCCGGCTTCCCGGTGATGGTCAAGGCCGCGGCGGGTGGTGGCGGGCGCGGCATGCGGCTCGTCGAAAAGCCCACCGATCTCGCGGCGGCGCTCAAGCTAGCGCGATCGGAAGCGCAGAACGCCTTCGGCAATGGCGATCTCATTCTCGAAAAGGCGATCCTTCGCCCGCGCCATGTCGAGATCCAGGTCTTCGCGGACAGCCATGGCAACGTGGTCCACCTCGGCGAACGCGACTGCTCCGTCCAGCGCCGGCACCAGAAAGTCATTGAGGAAGCGCCCTGTCCCGTCATGACAGCGGACCTGCGAGAGCAGATGGGAAAGGCCGCGGTCGAGGCTGCGCGCGCCGTCGGCTATGTCGGCGCCGGCACGGTGGAGTTCCTGCTCGACGAAGCCGGAAAATTCTACTTTCTCGAAATGAACACGCGCCTGCAGGTCGAGCATCCTGTCACCGAAATGATCGCCGGGCTCGATCTTGTCGCGCTCCAGCTTCGCGTCGCGCGCGGTGAGAAGCTCCGCCTCTCCCAGCAGGATGTCAGTCTCCGCGGCCACGCCATCGAAGTCCGCCTTTATGCGGAGGATCCCGAAGGCGGCTTCCTGCCGAGCACCGGCCCAATCCACCTCTTCCGCGCGCCGGCCGGGGAAGGCGTCCGCGTCGACGCCGGCGTCGAGACCGGCGGCGAGGTCTCGTCCTTCTATGATCCAATGATCGCCAAGGTGATCGCTCACGGCGACACGCGCGACGAGGCGCGCCGGCGCCTTATCGCCACCCTGCGATCGACTGCTGTCTTTGGTCCACGCACCAATCGCGACTTCCTGATCGATGCGCTCGGCCAGCCGGCATTCGCCGCCGGCAAGGCGACCACCGCTTTCATCAGCGAGACCTATGGCGATGCGGGTTTCAAGCCTGCATCCACGGACATTGGCCTTCTCGCTGCTGCCGCTGTTCTGCAGCATGCCGCCGCACTTGCCCGCGCCTCGGCGGCGGTGCTGGATGTGAATCCGTCGCTCCACAACTGGGCCAGCGCCGGTCAGATCGAAACCATCATCGAGTACGAGGTCGACCGCGCCACGCAGAAACTCTTCGTGAAGCCCGTGGACCGCATGACATACTCGGTGGTCTCAGGCGCCCAAACGAAGCAGGTCGCCGTGCAGAGCCTGGAGGCTGACACGGCGCGCCTTATAATAGATGGCCAGACACTTGACCTTACCTATCGCGACGACGGCCGCACGATCTGGCTCGCCTCAGGCGATCGCTCGCTCGAACTCATCAACTTCGCCTCCTTCATTCGCCCGAAACGGTCCGCAGCCGGCCAGGGCCTGCTGCTTGCCCCCATGCATGGCCGCCTCGCCGAAATCTCGGTCGCCGAAGGCGGGCGTGTTAAGAAGGGCGACAGGCTGGCAGTCCTGGAAGCCATGAAGATGCAGCACGAACTTGTCGCCGAGATCGACGGGCGCGTCACTCGCATCGCCGCTGTTGCAGGAACACAGATCGCTGCTCGCGATCTCATTCTCGAAATCGAACCCGTTATGGGAGAAGCCGCATGATGAACTCTCCGATCTGCAAGATTCTGGGCATCGAGTTTCCGCTGCTGGCCTTCAGCCATTGCCGCGACGTGGTCGCCGCCGTTTCCAAGGCCGGCGGCATGGGCGTGTTTGGCGCCGTCAACCTGCCGCCGGATCGGCTGAAGGAAGAGCTCGACTGGATCGACAAGCACTGCGCCGGCAAGCCCTATGGCGTCGATCTCATCGTGCCCAACAAGATGGAAGGTAAGTCAGATCCGTTCAGCGCCAGCGCCCTGCTCGGCGCCATTCCGCAGCAGCACAAGGATTTCGCCGCCAACATTCTGAAACAGCACGGCATCGAACCCGGCGACCTGGAAGCCGACCGCAGCAACAGCGTCAACTTCGCTCGCAACATGCGTGCCGATGGGGCCGCGGGCAGCCTCGAGATCGCCTTCCAGTATCCGATCAAGCTGATCGCCAACGCCTTGGGCGTGCCGCCTGCGATCATGCTTGAGCTCGGCAAGCGCCACGGTGTTCCCGTCGCCGCATTGGTCGGCGCCAAGGAACACGCCATCGCCCAGGTGCAGGCTGGCGTCGATATCCTCGTCGTCGCGGGCGGCGAAGCCGGGGGACACTGTGGAGAGGTCTCCACCATGGTGCTGATCCCCGAAGTGCATCGCGCCGTGCAGCAGATGGGCGCCAGCACGCCGATCCTGGCCGCTGGCGGCATCACCACAGGCACGCAGATGGCGGCCGCGATGGCGATGGGCGCGGCCGGCGCCTGGTGCGGCTCGGTGTGGCTCACCACCACCGAGGCCGAAACCAATCCGATCGTGAAGCAGAAGATGCTGGCCGCTTCATCGCGCGACACCGTCCGCTCCCGCTCGCGCACCGGCAAACCCTCGCGCCAGCTCCGCTCGCCCTGGACAGATGCATGGGAACGCGAAGACGCGCCCGAGCCCCTGCCCATGCCCCTGCAGACGCTGGTCTCCGAACCTGCCCTGCGCCGCGTCGACAAGCTGTCGCAAAGCGGGCACGCCGGCGCGCAGCAGCTCGCCACCTACTGGGTCGGCCAGGGCGTCGGCCTGATGGACCAGTCGATGTCCGCCGGCCAGGTCGTGCAGCAGTTCAAGGAAGACTTCCTCACCGCCTACGAACGTCTCTCAACCGCTCTGGGAGATTGATCCATGCAGGTCCTGGCCAGGGATTTCCGCGAAGAAAGCGAAGCGCTGCACGCACTCGTTGCCCCGCTCGACGAAGCTGCGCTGAACCAGCCGACTGCCTTCAAGTCCTGGACGATCGACACTGTCATTCGCCACCTGCACATCTGGAACCTCGCCGCCTTCATGTCGCTCAAGGCCGATGGCTCGTTCGAAGCCTACTACGCCAGGCTCGCGGAGCACCTCGGCAAAGGCGGCAAGCTCCCATCCTTTGAAGCCGAATACCTGGACGGCCTCAAGGGTCGCGCCCTTGTCGAAGCCTGGCGCAAGGGCTTCGCCGAGACCGCCGGGAATTTCTCCGGCGCCGATCCCGCCGCGCGCGTGAAATGGGCCGGCCCCGACATGAGCGTACGCTCCTCGCTTACGGCTCGCCTCATGGAAACCTGGGCGCACGGACAGGAAGTCTACGATGTTCTTGGCGTCGTAAGGCGCAATGCCGACCGCATCCGCAACATCGTCGTCCTCGGTAACAATACCTATGGCTGGACCTTCAAAGTGCGAGGCGAAGAGCCGCCGAACCCCCGTCCGCATCTTCGTCTCACGGCGCCCTCGGGTGAAATCTGGCTCTACAACGACCCCAGCGAAACCGAACTGATTGAAGGCGCGGCGGATGAATTCTGCCAGGTCGTCACGCAGACCCGCAACATCGCCGACACGAAGCTGCGCGTCGTTGGCCCCAACGCAACCAACTGGATGTCCAAGGCGCAGTGCTTTGCAGGCGCGGCCGAACCGCCTCCTCCTCCAGGCGTGAGACGGACGAAGCCGGCTAACCCGTCACCACCATCAGCGTGAACGGCCAGACATAGGCCTGCAGCATCACCAGCGCACCGACGAGGCTGACCAGCACGAGCGAGTGCCAGAACACGAAGCGCAGGATTTTCGCCTCATGGCCGAACCAGCCCGTCGCGGTCGACGCGACGACGATCGACTGCGCGTCGATCATCTTGCCCATCACCCCGCCGGACGAATTCGCCGCGGCCATCAGGATGGGCGAAATACCGAGCTGTTCGGAGGTTATCTTCTGCAGCCCGCCGAACAGGATGTTTGACGACGTATCCGACCCGGTCGCGGCGACGCCAAGCCATCCCAGCATGGTCCCGAAGAAGGGATAGAGAACTCCGGTCGCCGCAAACGCGAGGCCCAGCGTCGCATCTATGCCGGAATAGCGCGTCAGCGTCCCCACCGCGAGCATGCAGACGATGGTGACCAGCGGAAAGCGCAGCGCCCAGATCGTCCCGCCATATGCCCGCACCAGCCGCATCGGCGAGAATCCCATGACGAGGCCCGAGATCAACGCCGTCAGCAGGATCCCCGTGCCGGTGTAGGACAGAAATGTGAAGCGGAACATCGCCGCCTCAGGCGCCGGCGCCGCCACAACCGGCGGCGCGCGCTCGATCAGGTTGTGCAGGCCTTCGACCGGAATCGCCGGCGCGAATACTTGATTGACTGTCGTCTTGTACCAGTCGCTGCCCCACAACGTCAGCACGACGCAGAGGATCACCCAGGGGAGCCAGGCCAGCACAAGAGGTCGCCCGCGCAGCGTTTCCGAAAGCGGCGGCACGGGCGCACTCGAAACGGAATCATCGGCCTGACGCAGCTTGGGTGACGTCCAGATCTCTTTCGGCCGCCACACGCGCAGGAATCCAATCAGGCACGCCATCGATATGACCGATGCGCCGATATCGACGATCCACGGATTGATGAAATTCGAGATCAGGTATTGCGGAATGGCGAACGACAGTCCGGTCACGAGAATCGCCGGCCACACCTGCATCATGCCGCGCCAGCCCGCAAACGCGGCCACCAGCCAGAACGGCACCAACACCGAGAAGAACGGCAATTGCCGCCCCACCATCTGGCCCAGCAGGAATGGGTCAATGCCCGTGGCGGTCGCCAGCCCCTGAATCGGCGCGCCAAGCGCGCCAAACGCCACTGGCGCCGTGTTGGCGATCAGCGAAAGCCCCGCCGCCGCTAGCGGTGAGAAGCCCAGCCCGATCAGCACGGCCGCCGTCACGGCAACCGGCGTTCCGAACCCCGCCGCGCCTTCGAAGAAAGCGCCGAAGCAGAAGGCGATAAGCAGAAGCTGCAGCCGCCGATCCGGCGTCACGTTGGCGATGGCCGACTGGATGATCGCGAACCACCCCTTCTCCACCGTAAGCCGGTAGAGAAACAGCACGTTGAGAATGATCCAGCCGATCGGAAAGAACCCGGTCAGCGCCCCGAAAGCTGTCGCCCGCAGCGCCATGTCCAGCGGCATGGTGAAGGCCCACACCGCGATGGCAACCGCCGCCGCTAGCGCGATCAGCGCCGCCCAGTGCGCCTTCACTTTCCCCGATGCGATCAGCAACAGCAGCAATCCGATTGGGATCACCGCAACCAGGGTCGACAGCACGGAATTGCCGAACGGATCGTAGACCTGAACCCACGGGCTCATGGTTGTTTCTCTCCCCTTGGCCCGGTCTTTCGCCTGGGCTCCACTCTTTTCTAGCCCGATCCCGGGACGGCTGATAGCTCTTGCTCAGGGAGCAGACGAACGATGTCGATAGCCATGCCAGCGCCCGACCGGGAGACGCTTTTGCGCCGGTCCGAGATCGTGGCGGCGCTGAAACGCATCGTCCCGAACGGCGTGATCGACGATGCGGCGTCTATGGTCGCCTACGAATCAGACGGGCTGACGGCCTATCGCCAATTGCCGATGGTGGTCGCCCTCCCGGAAACGACAGCTCAGGTTGCCGCGATCCTGCGTTACTGCTCGGCGAACAATGTGAAGATCGTACCGCGGGGCGCCGGCACGTCGCTGTCTGGCGGCGCACTTCCGCTGGAGGATGGCGTCCTGCTCGGCATGGCGCGATTCAATCGTATACTCGAAGTCGACTACGACAACCGCATCGCGGTAGTTCAGCCCGGCGTTACCAACCTCGCCATCACCAAGGAAGTCGAAGGGCGCGGCTTCTACTATGCGCCCGACCCCTCAAGCCAGATCGCCTGCTCGATCGGAGGCAATGTCGCGGAAAATTCCGGCGGCGTGCACTGCCTGAAATACGGCCTCACCACCAACAACGTCCTCGGCGTTGAAATGGTGCTGGTCGACGGCGAGGTCGTTCGCCTTGGCGGCCGGCAACTGGAGCCGCGCGGACTGGACCTGCTGGGCCTCGTCGTGGGCTCCGAAGGCCTGCTCGGCGTCGTCACCGAAGTGATCGTCCGTATCTTGCCCAAGCCCGAACTGGCTCGCGCCCTGTTGG
Organism: Hyphomonadaceae bacterium; assembly: GCA_030697555.1. Taxonomy (GTDB): domain Bacteria; phylum Pseudomonadota; class Alphaproteobacteria; order Caulobacterales; family Hyphomonadaceae; genus UBA7672. The sequence goes on along the minus strand of JAUYPV010000055.1, from coordinate 24,777 downwards.
TCGGCTTTCCCGACGCAGAGAGCGCCGGCCGCTGCGTCGCCAGCGTGATCGCCGCAGGCATCATCCCCGCCGGCATGGAGATGATGGACCGCCCGGCCATCCACGCCGCCGAGGCATTCGTCCGCGCTGGCTATCCCCTGGATGTCGAAGCCTTGCTGATCGTCGAACTCGACGGCCCCGCCGCGGAATGCGACCACTTGATCGACCGCGTGGCGGCTATCGCCCGCGAGAACGGCGCCTCCAGCCTCCGCGTTTCAACATCGGAGAGTGAGCGCCTCACCATGTGGGCGGGTCGCAAGGCAGCTTTTCCCGCAGTCGGCCGCATCTCGCCAGACTATTACTGCATGGACGGCACAATCCCGCGCCGCAAACTGCCTCACGTCCTGCAACGCATGTCGGAACTCTCGAAACAGTACGGGCTCGGCGTGGCGAACGTCTTCCACGCCGGCGACGGCAATCTCCACCCGCTCATCCTCTATAACGCCAACCAGCCGGGCGAACTGGAACGCGCGGAAGACTTCGGCGCGGACATCCTGCGCCTCTGCGTCGAAGTCGGCGGCGTCCTGACCGGAGAGCACGGCGTCGGCGTCGAAAAGCGTGACCTGATGCCGGTCATGTTCAACGAGACGGATCTCAACCAGCAACAGCATGTCAAATGCGCGTTCGATCCCGCATCGCTGATGAACCCGGGCAAAGTCTTCCCCAAGCTTCATCGTTGCGCCGAACTGGGCCGCGTGCACGTCCATCATGGCCAGGTCGCCCGGCCCGACCTGCCGCGGTTCTGAGAATGGCAGAGACGCTCCAGCCACGCGACGAGCGCGACGTATGCGAAGCTGTCGCCCGCGCCGCCGCGTCTGGCGCAAAGCTGGAGATCGTCGGTGGCGGAACCAGACAAGGCATCGGCCATCCCGGCCGGCAGACACAACGCCTGTCCATGTCCGCCCTGTCGCGTGTGATTGACTACGACCCAGCCGAGCTTGTTCTAACCGTCGAACCCGGCGCGTTGCTAGCCGACATCGAAATCCTGCTCGCGAACAGCAACCAGATGCTGGCGTTCGAGCCATGGGAATTCGCACCCGGCCGATCCACGATCGGCGGCGTTGTTGGCGCCGGCTTCGCTGGTTCGCGGCGCATCCTCTCCGGCGGTGTGCGTGATCACCTGCTCGGATTTTCGGCGGTGAACGGCCGAGGCGAAGCCTTCAAGGCCGGCGGCCGCGTAGTGAAGAACGTCACCGGCTATGACCTGCCGAAACTGATGGCGGGCTCTTGGGGTCAGCTCGCCGTCCTCACGCAAATGACCCTGAAAGTCCTTCCCAGACCGTCCGAGACGCGCACGCTGGTGCTGCGAGGTCTTGCAGCTTCGGCCGCAGGAGACGCGATGGGCCGTGCGATGCGCGCGCCGGCCGACGTTGCCGCAGCCTCCTATGTCCCAGCTCAAGCTGGCGCCAACTCAATCACCGCAATCCGCCTCGAAGGCTTCGGCCCATCCATCGAGGCGCGAGCGAGCCTTCTGGCTGGCCTGCTTCGCGATATCGGACCGGTCGATACGATGGACGCGCATCAAGCCGAGCAGCACTGGCGCGGCGTACGCTCAGGCTCGTTGCTCGATGCAGCAAACACTCTGCCTGCGCTGTGGCGCATCTGCGTTCCGCCTGCACAGGGCGCGCAAACTCTGACGAGCATCGAGAAGCTCGGCGGCGTCGGGTTGTTGGACTGGGCCGGCGGTCTCGTCTGGGCGCGCTTGCCGCGCGAAGCCGCCTCCAATGTGCGCAAGCTCGCAGTGACAGCCGGCGGCCACGCCATGCTTGTCGATGCGCCGGAGGATATCCGCCGCGCCATCCCCGCCTTGCATCCCGAACCACCGGCAGTCGCCAGCCTCTCGCGCCGCGTGCGCGCGGCATTCGATCCGATGGCGATCTTCGATCCCCTGAGGTTCGAGGCGCCGCAATCATGAAGACCGGCTTCACATCCGAACAGCTTGCAGATCCCGCCACAGCGGCCTCCGAAAAGGCAATCCGTACATGTGTTCATTGCGGCTTCTGCACGGCCACCTGCCCGACCTACGTCCTTCTCGGCGATGAACGCGACAGCCCGCGTGGCCGCATCGTCCTGATCAAGGAGATGCTGGAGAAGAACCAGGCCCCGACGCCCGAAGTCGTCACCCATATCGACCGCTGCCTCTCCTGCCTCGCCTGCACCACCACCTGCCCTTCGGGCGTCGACTACATGCACCTGATCGACCACGCGCGCGTGCACGTGGAGGAAACTCACAAACGCTCCTTCGCCGACCGCACTCTGCGCTGGGCGCTTGCGAAGATACTCCCCTATCCCAGCCGCTTCTCGGCAGCGTTGCATCTCGGTCGCCTCGCATCGCCCCTGGCCGGCCTGACGGCGAAGCTCCCCGGCGGCCGAAGGATCGCCGCACTCCTGCGGACCGCTCGCGGCGCCAGACCATCTACAGCGAAACTTGAAGGCGCCTCGGCAACCGGCGCCCGCAGGGGCCGCGTCATCCTGCAGGGCGGATGCGTCGAACCCGTCATGCGTCCGGAATTCCAGGCAGCTACCGCACGCCTCCTTACCCGCTGCGGCTACGATGTCGTTCGGGCGTCAAACGAAGGATGCTGTGGCTCCCTCGTCCATCACATGGGGCGTGAGAAAGAAGCGCTCGCCTTCGTCCGCCACAGTGTCGATGTCTGGTCCGCCGCCATCGAAGCAGGCGATGTTGACGCCATCATCATCACCGTCTCGGGCTGCGGCACGACGATCAAGGACTACGGCTTCCTGCTCCGCAACGACCCGGACTACGCCGCCCGCGCCGCACGTATCTCGGCGCTCGCGAAGGACATCAGCGAGTTTCTAACTCCCGGCCTTCTGCCAGCCTCCAAAGCAAACCCGAAAATGCGCGTCGCCTATCACGCCGCCTGCTCGCTTCAGCATGGGCAGAAAATCACCTCACAGCCAAAGCAACTGCTCGAACAGGCCGGCTTCGAGGTCGCAACGCCAGTGAACGCACATCTCTGCTGCGGCTCGGCGGGCGTCTACAGCGTGCTCCAGCCGGAAATCGCGGACGAGCTCGGCGATCGCAAGACCGCCAGCCTCGACGCCCTCAACGCCGGCGTCATCGCCACTGGCAATGTCGGCTGCGCCGTGCAGATCTCCGCCCGCACGGGCACACCCGTAGTCCACATCGCCGAACTGCTCGACTGGGCGACGGGCGGACCGGCGCCAAAGGCTCTCGCCGAAAGCAGGAAACAGCGTTGACGCCTTCGCCGCGCCTGATCAGATGAGTGCCATGCAACACCGCCACGGCATCCAGGTCGCCGAAGAACTCTCGGCTTTCATCGAACACGAAGCATTGCCCGGCCTTGGCATTGCCCCTGACGATTTCTGGAAAGGCTTTGCCGAAATTTTCGATCGCTTCGCTCCGGAAAACCGCGAGCTGCTGGCCGAACGCGACCGTATGCAGGCTGCAATCGACACCTGGCATCAGGCCCGGCGAGGCAAGCCGGTCGACTGGAACGAATACCGCACCTTCCTGGAAGGCATCGGCTATCTCGTCCCTGAACCCGCCAGCGTCCAGGTCACCAGCGCAAATGTCGACGACGAAATCGCGAGCATGGCCGGCCCGCAGCTCGTCGTGCCGGTGCTGAACGCCCGCTTCCTGCTCAACGCCGTCAACGCGCGCTGGGGCAGTCTCTATGACGCGCTCTACGGCACCGATGCGCTTCCCGGCAAGGCGAAGCCCGGCGGCTACGACTCAACACGCGGCGCGCAAGTCATCGCCCGCGCCAAGGCTTTTCTCGACGAAGCGATCCCCCTCGCCAGCGGCAAGCACGCCGATGTGAGCAACTGGCGTGTAGTCAGCGGCGCCCTCGAACCCGCGCTGGCCGACCCCGCCGCCTTCGCGGGCTATCGCGGCGAGCCGCAATTCCCCTCCGCTATCCTGCTGCGCCACAACGGCCTCGGTATCGAACTCGTCATCGACCGCAAACACCCGGTCGGCGCTACCGACCCAGCCGGCCTCGCCGACGTCATCCTCGAATCCGCACTCACCACCATCGTCGATCTCGAGGATTCCATCGCCGCCGTCGACGCCGTCGACAAAGTCGAGGCCTATCGCAACTGGCTTGGCGTCATGCACGGCGACCTCACCGCCAAGTTCGACAAGGGCGGCCGCTCCCTGACTCGCGCCATGGAACCTGACCGCGACTGGATATCGCCGGCGAGAAAACCTTTCACCGTCAACGGCCGCTCCGTGCTGTTCGTGCGCAATGTCGGCCACCTCATGACGACGCCGGCCGTCCGCCTAGCTGACGAAAACGAAGCCCCGGAAGGCATCCTCGACGCCATCGTCACCAGCCTGATCGGCCTGCACGACCTCAAAGGCCTAGGCCGCTATCGCAACAGCCGCGCCGGTTCGATCTACATCGTGAAACCCAAGATGCACGGCCCGAAGGAATCCACCTTCGCCATCCGCCTGTTCGACGCCGTCGAAGACCTGCTCGGCCTGCAACGCCACACCATAAAGCTCGGCTTGATGGACGAAGAACGCCGCACCTCCGCCAACCTCGCCGCGTGCATCGAGGCCGTGAAAGGCCGCATCGTCTTCATCAACACCGGTTTCCTTGACCGCACAGGCGACGAGATGCACACGTCCATGGAAGCCGGCGCCATGGTCCGTAAGGCCGAGATGCGCGCGTCCGCCTGGATCAGGGCCTACGAAGACCGCAATGTCCGCATCGGCCTTAGCAGCGGCCTCGGCGGCCGCGGCCAGATCGGCAAGGGCATGTGGGCCGCGCCCGACCGCATGGCCGATATGATGGAGCAGAAGATCGGCCACCCCCGCGCCGGCGCCAGTACGGCCTGGGTGCCCAGCCCCACCGCCGCCACGCTGCACGCCATGCACTACCACGCCGCTGACGTGTTCGCGCGCCAGTCCGAGATCACCCGCGAGAAACCGCCGGCCCTCGAACAGCTCCTCACCGTTCCACTGCACCACGGCGCCAACTGGTCCGCCGACGATGTCCGTGAGGAGCTTGAGAACAACGCGCAGGGCATACTCGGCTATGTGGTGCGCTGGGTGGATCAGGGTGTTGGCTGCTCGAAAGTGCCCGACATCCACGATGTCGGCCTGATGGAAGACCGCGCCACCTTGCGCATCTCCTCCCAGCACATCGCCAACTGGCTGCACCACGGCGTCTGCACGGAGGCGCAGGTCGATGCAGCGCTCCTCAAGATGGCCGCCAAGGTCGATGCCCAGAACGCCGGCGATCCGGCCTATCGCCCCATGGCGCCCAACCCGGCCGCCAGCCTCGCCTTCGCCGCCGCCCGAGCCCTCATCTTCGAAGGACGGGCTCAACCCAACGGCTACACCGAGCCGCTGCTCCACAGCTTCCGCGCAAAGGCAAAGCAGCGCGGCTGATCACCTGCCGCCGGGCAGATCCTTGTACGCCACGCCCTTGTCCACCCGCACGTCCTGCGGCAGGCCAAGCACGCGCTCCGCGATGATGTTGCGCAGGATCTCGTCCGTCCCGCCCGCTATGCGCAGGCCCGGCGCCCACATATAGGCGTTCTGGAAAGCCGCCTGCATCGGCGCAATCGCTGGATCGGCGATGATCCCGAAATGGTCCTCCGCCTCGATCGCCGCGTTGGCGAGATCCTGCATCCGGTTGGCGTTGAGGATCTTGCCGATGGAAGATTCCGGCCCGGGCGTCTGTCCCTTTGAAAGCGCCGTCATCGTCCGATACTTGCCGAGCGTGTAACCCTCCGCGCTGACATACCAGCTCGCCAGCTTTTCCCGGAAAGCCTGGTCCTGCAGCAGCGACCCCTTGCCACCCGGCGCCGGCGTGTTGCGCGCCAGCTCCAGTATTTCTGCATATTCCGGCCCGGACGATCCGCCCACCGCCAGCCGCTCGTTCATCAGCGTCACCAGCGCGACATTCCAGCCATTGCCGACTTCGCCAAGCCGCTCCGCATCCGGGATGCGCACATCGTTGAAATAGACTTCGTTGAAGTTCGACCCGCCGGCCATCTGGTGGATCGGCCGCACATCGACGCCGGGCGCCTTCATGTTCAGCACGAACATGGTGAGGCCCTTGTGCTTCTCCTTCTCCGGATTGGTCCGCGCCAGCAGGATGCCATAGTCTGAATAATGCGCGCCCGACGTCCACACCTTCTGCCCGTTGATCACCCAGTCATCGCCATCGCGCACCGCGCGTGTCTTCAGCCCCGCCACATCCGACCCCGCGCTGGGCTCCGAGAAAAGCTGGCACCAGATTTCCTCACCGCGCAGCGCAGGCCCAACGTAGCGCTTGATCCTGTCCGCGCTGTGGAACGCGATGACGGTCGGAATGCACATGCCAAGTCCGATGGCGAACGGCCCCGTCGGCGCCTGGAATTTCGCTTCCTCCTGGCCGAAGATGACCGAGAAGATCGGCGCCAGTTCGCGCCCGCCCACTTCCTTCTTCCAGGTCAGGCCAGCATAGCCCGCCTCGACCTTCTTTGTCTGATAGGCCTTCGCTATCTTCAGGCCTTCGGGCCCATCGATGCGAACAGCGTTCCGCACATTCTGATGCGTCAATGTCTTTTCCAGCCAGGCGCGCGCTTCGGCGCGGAAAGCGGCTTCTTCAGAGCTGTCGTTGAAATCCATGAAAGCCTCCTAGGCCGCGTTCTTGAGTTCAAGCCGACGCACGAGCTTCTCTTTCCAGACGCTCGGTCCGCCCGCCTGCACGGCCAGCAGCTTGGCGCGGCGATAGAAGAGATGGCAGTCCACCTCCCAGGTGAACCCCATGCCGCCATGCGTCTGCACGTTTTCCTTGGCTGCGAAATAGTACGCATCGCTTGCAGCCACCCGCGCCGCCGCGGCCGCCAGTGGCAATTGCGCCGACTCTGTCGAGAGCGCCCAGGCGCCGTAGTAGGCGTTGGATCGCCCAAGCTCGATCGCGACATACATGTCCGCCAGCTTGTGCTTGATCGCCTGGAACGAACCGATCTGCCGCGAGAACGCATAGCGCCCCTTGGCGTAGTCCACCGCCATATCGAGGCAGGCCTGCGCTCCGCCAATCTGCTCGAACGCGATCAGCACCGCCGCGCGATCCAGCACAGCCTCGGCCAGCTCCCATCCTTCGCCCGCCTTGCCGAGCCGCTCGCCATTCGCCTTGTCGAACGTCAGCTTCGCATGTCCTCGTGTCGGATCGAGCGTCGTCAGCGTCTCGCGCTTCACGCCTGCCTGCTTCAGGTCAACCAGTACGAGTGAAAGACCAGACCCTTCCTTCGCCAGCACCACGGCATGGGTCGCGATATCGCCATCCGTCACCGGGATCTTCACACCCGAAAGCTTCGCGCCATCAAACGAAGCCTCGATCGCCGAAGGCGAAGGCGCGCCCGGCCCTTCCGAGATCGCGAACGAGCCGACCACCTCGCCACCCACGATCTTCGGCAGCAGCGCTTTCTTCTGCGCCGCCGAACCCGCTGCCAGCAAAGCCTCGGCAAAGAAATAGACCGTCGATGAGAAAGGGATCGGCGCAACAGCTCGGCCGACTTCCTCGGCCAGCACGCACTGCTCCAGGCCGCCAAGCCCGAGACCGCCAAACTCCTCCGGTATCGCCGCGCCCAGCCAGCCCTGTTCCGCAACACCCTTCCACAGCGCCAGGTCGTACGACTTGCCCGTGTCGTTCAGCACATCGCGCACAACCTTTCGGCTGGATTTCTCGGCGAGAAATTTTCGCGCCTGATCCTGCAACATCTTCTGGTCGTCGGAAAAATCGAAATTCACGAGGGCGTCTCCCGAGGCAGGCTTTTGCCTCACCTTAGCGGGAGCGTCAGGTCTGGGAAGGGCAGATAGCTAAATGCGGCTCGTACGGTTCGCCCAGAACGGCTCGCGCAGTTTTCGCTTGAATATCTTGCCTGAATCCTCGCGCGGCAGCTCCGCATGGAACTCAACCGTCTTCGGAACCTTGAAGCCAGAGACGTAGCTCCGCAGGTATGACTTAACGTCAGCCTCGGACATCGCCAGCCCCGGCTGCTGCTGCACGACGGCGTAAACCGCCTCGCCATACTCATCGTCTGGAATTCCAAACACGGCGCAATCGGCAACTCCCGGCATCTTGTGCAGCACCGCCTCGATCTCCGCCGGATAGATGTTCACGCCGCCGGAAATGATCATGTCCTTCGCGCGATCGCAGAGATAGAGAAAGCCGTCCTTGTCGAAATAGCCGATGTCCCCCGGCGCGATCAGCCCCGCCTTCTCGGTGGCAACGCGCTTCGCATGATCGCCATGGTAGGTGAAATCATTCACCTGCGGAAACTTCGCGACGACCTCGCCAATCTCCCCCGTCGTAACCGAACGCCCCTGCGCATCGATCACCCGCACGTCCGCGCCAGGCAGCGGCGTCCCGACCGTCCCCGGATGCGCCAGCCACTGCTCCGAACTGCAGAAGACCACGCCACCTGTCTCCGTCGCACCGTAGTACTCATAGATCACCGGCCCCCACCATTCGATCATCGCTCGCTTGATGGGCGCCGGGCACGGCGCCGCCGCATGCACGACGAACTCTAGCGAGGAAAGATCGTACTTCCGCTTCACCTCGTCCGGCAGCTTCAGCAACCGGTTGAACATGATCGGCACCATATGCAGGTGCGTCACCTTCAGCTTCTCGATCATGTGCAGCAGGTCTTCCGCCTCGAACCGCGCTTCGAGATGCAGATTGATGCCCAGCCGCGCGCCTAGCAGCCCATAGGCATTCGGCGCCGAATGATACATCGGGCCCGTCATGACGCTGACGATCTTGTCGAACGGCCGCGTCGTGTAGCCGAAGATCAGCGCCAGGTTCTTCGTCCCGAACTCGGTCTGCTCCGGCGTGGGCGGCGCGCGCCGAACGCCCTTGGGGTGCCCGGTCGTGCCCGAAGTATAGATGATCGTCCCCGGCGCCGGCTTCGGCGGTTCGGTGTGCGGCTCGAAGCTGTCGCGCCAGCTCTCCCATTCCGGCATGCCCTTGGGCGCCGCGCCTGCCTCCGCCGTGATCCCGTACGCCTCCCGGATTTCCGGCGGCGTCTCCACTACCAGAACCGGAACATTCGCCGGGATCGCCGAGCGTATCGGCGCCAGCAGGTCCGCATGAATGACGATCACCTTCGCGCCGGAATTCTCGAACAGGTAGCGCGCCTCGTCCAGCGTATAGTGCCAATTCACCGGCGTCGGATACGCGCCCAGCAACCCCGCCGCCGCACTCGCCTCGAAGAACGGCAGACCGTTGCGAAGATAGAGCGCGATGATATCGCCTTGCTCGACGCCAATACTGCGAAGGCCCGTCGCCACCCGCGCGGCCCGAAGCCCAAGCTCCGCAGTCGAGAGCCTGCGGCTCCCGCTCACGATTTCGCCCATGCCGTCTCCTCGCAGCTTTTTATATGTCTCTTGTCTGCTCCACTTCTCTACACCCGCGCGTCGCCGGCCCCAATATGCAGGCGTTCACGCTTGGTGGCGCAGCGCACATCTTCCCGCTACCCTCCCGGCGCGAGATTCTGGCGGGAGCCCCCTCTGACACGTGACGCGCGCCAGACCCTGATGGAGACCGAAGCCCGGGAAACGCCCGCAGTCGCGGCCCGGCTGGTCGCCGACGCAAGCGAGCCACTGCGCCAGCTCGGCGCGAGGCTTCGCCAGCTCTCCCCTCGCTACGCACTTGCAGCAGGACGCGGCAGCTCCGACGCCGCTGCCTTGCTCGCGAAATACCTGCTCGAAGCACGCCTCGGCCTGCCGACCGTTTCCGTCGCCCCCTCCGTCCTCTCCATCTACGGCCGCAAGCTCGTTCTCGAGAAAGCGCTGCTGCTGGCGATCTCCCAGTCCGGCAAGAGCCCCGACCTCGTCGAATTCTGCCGCGCCGCTGTCGGGCCCGACGTCCTGCGCGTCGGCCTGATCAACGAAGCTGCATCGCCGCTCGCTGGCGCCGTCGACGTCTGTGTCTCGCTTCAGGCTGGCCCCGAGAAAAGCGTGGCCGCCACAAAGTCTTGCCTCGCCGCGATGACGCTCGTTCTCGGCCTCATCGCCCACTGGCGCAACGACCCCGCCATGATCGCCGCTTTCGAACGCTCGCCGCAGATCCTGTCTGATGCCCTCGATCAGGACTGGTCCGCCGCAAAGGCTTTCCTCGACGCCGAAGGTCCGGTCTACGTCGTCGGCCGTGGCCCCGGCCTCGCGGTCGCAGCCGAAGCCGCGCTGAAGCTCAAGGAGACAAACGGCCTCCACGCCGAAGCCGTCAGCGCCGCCGAAATCCGCCACGGCCCGCTTGCCCTCGCCGGCCCGGATCTCCGCATCATCGTCTTCGCCCAGCGCGACGCCGCCTTCGACGGCCTCCGCCAGATCGCCACCGATCTCGAACAGCGCGGCTGCCCGGTGCTATTCATCTCTCCGGATTCCACATCGAGAACAGCCGTAAAGCCCGACGCCGAACCCGTCCTGGAACTTCTCGCAATGCTGCTGCGCTTCTATCTGCTCGCCAACGCCTCCGCGATCCGTCGGGGCCGCTCGCCCGACAGCTCGCCCATGCTCACCAAGGTCACAGAGACACGCTGACATGCAGGCGCTTTCCCCCAAACTCCTGTGCACCGGCGACGAGATCATCGAGGGCGCCACCGTCCACATCGACGGCGGTCGCATCTTGACCGTCGCGAGCACGCCTGCGCCCGGCGCGACCAAACTCGAAGGCCTGCTCGCCCCCGGCTACATCGACATCCAGGTCAATGGCGGCGGCGGTGTCCTCTTCAACGACGCGCCCACGCTCCAGACGCTGCAAACTATCGCCGCCGCCCATCGCCCCTTCGGCGTCACCGGCTTCATGGCGACACTCATCTCGGACGACCGCAGCAAGGCCGCCAGGGCCATCGAGGCCGTCGAACATGCCTTGAAATCTGGCGTCGAGGGCCTTCTCGGCCTCCATCTCGAAGGTCCCTGGCTCTCCGACCCGCGCCGCGGCGTGCATCCCTCGAAATTCCTGCGCCAACTCGACGCCGAGGACATTCAGCTCCTCACGCGCAAACGATCCTTTCCTCTTCTCATCACCGTCGCGCCTGAACAGATCGACGCCGCCAGCCTGAAGACCCTCGCCGCCGCTGGCGTCAAAATCAGCCTCGGCCACACCGCCGCCTCGTCCGAAAACGTCGAAGCAGCCCTCGCCGCCGGCGCCACCGGCTTCACCCACCTCTTCAACGCCATGCCGCCGCTGGAAGGACGCAATCCCGGCCCCGTGGGCGCTGCGCTCGCCAATCGTAGTGTGTGGACCGGCCTCATCCTCGACGGCATCCACGTCCACCCGACATCCGCCCGCGTCGCCTTCGCCGCCAAGACTGCGAACAAACTCATCCTCGTCTCCGACGCCATGTCGACCATCGGCTCGAAGGACCCGTCGATGTCCCTGTTCGGCGAAAAGATCACTGTCCGCGACGGCGCCCTGCGCACCGCCAATGGCACGCTCGCCGGCGCCCACCTCGAACTCTCTACTGCCGTCCGCAACGCCGTCTCGCTGCTCGGCGCCACCCAGCAGGAAGCCCTGCGCATGGCCACCCTCACGCCCGCCGAATTCCTCGGCGTCGACAAGGATCGCGGCCGCATCGCCCCCGGCGCCCGCGCGGACTTCGTCCTTCTGGGACCAACCCTCGACCTGAAAGAAATCTGGATCGCCGGCAAGCGCATCAGTTAGCGCGCCGCGATCTCCGCCAGCGCATGGCGCAAATTTCCGTCGTGCTTCGCCAGCAGCACCTTCGCCGCATCGCTCTCCAGCCCGCGCGCGAACAGCACCGCCAGCTTCACATCCCCACCGGACTTCGCCACGACACCCGCCGCAACCTCCTCCGCGCATCCAGTCAGCGTCGCGACCATTTGCACGGCCCGCCGCCGCAGCTTCTCGTTGGTCGGCCGCATGTCCACCATCAGCCCGCGATAGACACGCCCCATCCGCACCATCGCCATTGTCGAGAACAGGTTCAGCACAACCTTCTGCGCCGTCCCCGCCTTCATCCGCGTCGACCCGGCTACAGCTTCGGCGCCAGTCTCAATCAGGATCGGATGCTCGCTCGCCGCCAGCACCTGCGATCCGGCATTGTTCGCGATGCCTACCGTTAGCGCCCCGCTCTCGCGCGCCGCCTTCAACGCCGCGACCGTGAACGGCGTATTGCCGCTCGCCGCCACGCCCAGCACAACGTCGTCGGCGCCAACCTTGTTGAGCTCCATCGCCGCAGCGCCATCTGCGCCGGAATCCTCTGCGTTCTCCACCGCGCGCAGCAGGGCGCGCTCGCCGCCCGCAATGGCGAACACCACCTGCTCCGATGGCCAGTTGAACGTCGGCAGCAATTCCGCCCCATCCTGCACGGCGATCCGCCCCGACGTGCCCGCGCCGACATAGACCAGCCGCCCGCCCCGCCTGAGTCGCGGCACGGCCGCGTCCACAGCGGCCGCAATCGCCGGCAACGCCGGTTTCACCGCCGCCACCGCCTCCATCTGCCCTTCGTGAAGCGCCTTCAGCCCGTCGATCGTCTCCCACAGGTCGAGGTCGAGAAAGCGCGGACTGACGTCTTCTGTGGTCATGGGTCCGACTCTTGCACATAAGCTTGATCGATTGAATGGCAGGCAAATCGCGTTAGACAAGGCTTATGGCTGCTGACCTGTTTCTCGGCGTCGATGGCGGCGGCACACGCTGCCGCGCCCGGCTCGAAACAGCCGATGGGCAAGTGCTGGGGCAAGGCGTCGCCGGCCCGGCCAGCATGCGTTTCGGCTTCGATGTCGCGCGTGACGCCGTGATGTCCGCCACGCGCCAGGCCCTCACCGAAGCCGGCTTGCCCGAAGACGCGCTCAAATCCACCTACGCAGGCATCGGCCTTGCGGGCACCGGCAAACTCGGCGCGCGCGAAGCCCTCGAGTCATGGCTACATCCTTTCGCCGGCGCCTGGTTCGAAGGGGACGGCTATGTCGCCTGGCTCGGCGCCTTCGGCGGCGGTGAAGGCGGCATCGTCGTCGCCGGTACGGGCAGCATCGGGATCACCTATCAGGGCCACACCGTCCGCGTCGGCGGCTACGGCTTCCCCGTGTCGGATGAAGGCAGCGGCGCCGACCTCGGCCTCAACGCCCTGCGCCACGCCCTGCGTACCCTCGACGGACGCACCGCTCCCGGCGGCCTGTCGAAAGCGATACTCGCCAAGTTCGACGACAACCCCGCCGAGGTGATCCGCTGGGTCGAAACCGCGAGCGCGACGGACTACGCAACCCTGGCGACGCTGGTGACGCAACACGCAGCCTCCGGCGACATCGCCGCCCACGATCTCCTGCAAGAAGCCGCCAACCACATCGCCGAGCTTGCCTATGCCCTCTTCAACAAGGGCGTCCCCAAAGTCGCCCTCGTCGGCGGCCTCGCCGAAACGCTCAAAGCCTACATGCCCCCCAACACCGCCGCCCGCCTGGTAAACCCGCAAGCCGACGCCATGGCCGGCGGCATACTGCTGGCAAAGCAGAAAATCGGCGCGGTCTAGCGCGACTTTCCGCGCCCCTGCACGTTCCAGATATCCACCAGCGTGTCGCCCCGCACGACATGGAAGTAGTCGTATAGGTTCACTGTCGGATCGCAGTGCGGCGAAGCGAGCGTCACCGCATCCCCGATCGCAAACTTCTTGCCTTCCGACACGATAAGCCCATGCTCATCGCCCATGAAATGGTAGGGCGTCCCAACAGGCGCGCCGACAAGCACCGTCGGCGGCCCACCATCCGTGGCCATCGCCTTGAACCCGGCATCCACCGTCGCCATGCCCACCGTATTTGCGCTCACCACACGCGCATCGATCAGCAGCGAGGTCTCGTACGGCGAAGCCCCGCCGCCTGTGAGGTCACAGTCATTGTACTGCCGGTCCATGAAGACATACGACCCGACCTGAAGCTCTGTGAAGACGCCCAGATCCGCATCAATCCTGTGCGTCCCCGTCCCGCCGCCCGAGATCACTCCCAGAGCAAACCCCGCCTTTGCCAGCGCATCGATCACCGACTTCAGATAGTCGGTCCGATCCACCATCGCCTCGCGCCGCTTGTCATACGCCTCGATATGCTGCTCGCGGCCGCAATAGCACTGCACGCCGAGACACCGCAGCGAAGCCGCCCCAGCGATCTTCTGCGCCACAACCACCGCCGCCTCAGGCGACGACACACCCGTGCGCCTGATCCCCGGATCGATATCGACCAGCACCTGCAGCGTCTTGCCCACCTTCGCCGCAGCCGCGCCTAGCGCCTCGACATTGTCTGGATTATCGACGGCGACGCGCAAATCCTTGATCCTGGCATTCAGCGTCATCAGCCGCGCGATCGCCGGAACGGACACAACCGGCGACGTGATCAGGATGCTTCCCACGCCCCCCGCAGCCAGCTCTTCCGCCTCGCCCAGCTTGGCGCAGCACGAGCCCACAGCGCCCGCAGCAATCTGCTTCAGCGCAATCTCGACACTCTTGTGCGTCTTGGCATGCGGCCGCAGCGCCAGCCCGTGCTTCGCCGCGAACTCCGCCATTGTCCGGATATTCCTGTCCAGCGCATCGACATCGATCACCAGCACCGGCGTATTGAGCGACCGGCGCCCGCCCTGCTGGCCGATCAGATGCGCATGCAGCTCGCGATCATTCATGTCTCACCCTGTCTACGCATGAACGCCAAACAACTCCGAGAGATGCGTGTTGGCAAACTTCGCAACCGGATCAATCTCGTCGCGCACAGCGCAGAATTTCGCCGCCTTCGGATAGAGCTGGTGCAGGTCCGCATTGGTCAGCGTGTGGCGCTTGGCCCAGTGCGGCCTGCCATCGTGGGCGCGGAAGATCTTCTCGGCCTCCGCGAAGATATCCCGCCATTTCATGCGATGATACTGGTGCATCGAGATCGACGCCCCCTCGCGGCCGTTGAACGGGCTCAGCCAGATGTCGTCGGCCGCCACGATGCGGAACTCGAACGGGAACGCGACTGGCAGCCTCCTCTTCCTGATCCACGCGATCACTTCCCGCAAGGCGGGCCAGCCATTCGCACGCGGCAATTCGTATTCCATCTCCTCGAACTTCACCGTGCGCTCGGACGGGAAGATGCGATACGCCGGCCCCACGCGTCGCCGCTTCAGCTCGTTCGGCAGCAGCCGCTTCTGCAGGATGGATGTCATGAACGGCGCCGCAGTGCAGATGTCGCAGACGCGGCGGAACGCCGTGTCGTCCATGTCTGCCTGCTCCCGCATCTCGCCTTCCGACGGCCTGGGGTGGAGGATTTTCAGCATGGCGAGGTCTGCATAGGGGAACACGAAGAACTCGGCATGCCGGTTCTCGGCCGCAAGGTCGTTCCAGCGCTCAGCAATCTCGTCCAGCGGATAGACTTCCAGCCGCTCTTCAAGGTGGTAGGCCGGCAGCACATCGAATTCGATCCGCGTCGCCACGCCCATCAGGCCGAGCGATAGCCGCTGCGCCTCGAACAGCTCCGGCCGCTCCGACGGACTGCACGAAACGACAGACCCATCATGCGTCATCAGCTGAAAGCCGCGCGCAAAGGTCGACAGCGAACCGAGCTTGGCGCCCGTACCATGCGTGCCCGTCGCGATTGCGCCTGCAAGGGCCTGCGGGTTCACGTCGCCCTGATTGCCCAGCGACACGCCTTTCTTCCAGAGAATATCCGTCAGCTTCGCGAGGCTCATGCCCGCCGGCGCCGAGGCGCGCTTGCCGTCGGCGCTCAGCTCGACCTCGCCCTCCATGTCGGCCAGCGACAAAAGCGTTCCATCCGTCTCGCACAGCGGCATGAAGGAGTGGCCGGCGCCGACGACGCGAACCTTGCGCGCCCTGGCGACCAGCGCCGAAAGCTCCGTCTCGGTGCGCGGCCTGGCGATTTCCGCCGGCGCCGCCGAAACGCTTCCCGACCAGTTGGACCAAGCCGCCATCAGGTATCCTCGAGCCTCGCACTGGCGAGCAGCACCGCCGCTTCCCGGAAAATCTCGTCGCGCGGAATACGGTCTTCCTCGTTTAGCATCTCGTCGATCGCATAGCCGTACTCCACCGTCATCCGCAGCCGCCGCCACAATGCCTTGCGGCTGACCTTCGGCAACAGCGGTGCATAGACCTCCAGCATCGCGTCGGTCACCTCGCGGTGGGACTCTACCCGCACATGCGCGAGTTGCGGCACGGCGCGCAATGCGCGCAGGATCCAGACACCGCCGGGCTCCCTGCTTGTGATGTCGGCCGTAGTCCGCAGCAGAACCTCGACATGATCGCCCAACGCCTGGAGGCCGCCCGCCTTGTTGGTCTCCAACCACGCAAAGAGCGCCGCGTTTTGCCGTTCCATCAGCCGGCGGCCCAGCGCTTCAAGCACAGCGTACTTGTCCTTGAAATAGCGATAAAGCGCCGCCGGCGAGACGCCTGCCCGCGAGGTGATCAGGTTGGTGGAGATGCGCTCGATCCCCACTTCTCCAAGAAGTTCGCCGGCAATGTCCAGCAACCGGTCGCGCGTCTGCACGGCGCGGTCCTGCTTGGGCGAGACGCGCAAGGCCGGCGCCGCCTTCTTCCGTTTGTCGCGTTTGGCTACAGGCATTGCAGATCTCTTCACTTGCCCGGCGAGGTGGCCGCGCGGATCCGGCTTTGATGGAGACCGAACGCCATCAGGACCGAGACTACCAGACACGCACCGCCGAAGGCCAACGCTCCGCGCGAGTCGGTGTCGGTGACAAGCATGGAGGCGAAGAAAGGCCCGAAACTTCCGCCGAGAACCTGGGCCCCGCCGATCAGCACTGCCGCGCGGCGCGTGGGATCGGCTTCGATCACCATGGGAACCAGGAAAGGCAGCACGAAGAGCCAGAGAAAGCCGAACGCGCCCGACAGCACCAGGAACATCGTGGGTCCAGGCAACGACGCCATCCCGATCAACACGGCGGCGGCGAGCGCGGCGCTGATCATGGTCGTCCACAGCCAGTTTACCCGTCCGGCCAGCACAGTCGCCGCCGCGCCGCCCGCCACTTGGCAGGCGAGCGAGATGGATACCGCCATGCCCGTGATGCCGGGGTCGTGGCCCGACTGCTTGGACAACGGCTCGGCATAGACCCACACGCCAATAGTGAAGGCCGAATAGAGGAACGCCGAAACCAGCGCGAGCCATCCGCGCACCCCCGGCAGCGAGCTGTTGCTCTCCGTCTTGGGTAACAGGGCATAGCTACTCGGGATCAGGAGGGCGACCAGCGCCGTCGCGACGCAGAAGCCTGCAAGCGCAAACCATCCGCCATCCGAGCCGTAGGCAGGAACCACCGTAACCGACAGGGCCGTCGCCATCACGAACTGCGCCAGCGTCTGCACGGTGAGATAGACGCCCGACCACCGCTCCGGCGTCGGCGACCGCGCGATCAGCGCCACCGTGATCCACATCAGCACGCCGCTCGGTATCCCCGCCGCTCCGCGCACCAGCGTGACCATGTCGCCCTGCACGAACGACGTCGCCACATCGATGCCCGCCAGCACCAGCGACGACACGATGGCCATCAGTTTCAGCCGCCCCGGCTTCAGGAACGCGCCGGCAAGGAATGCCGCGAGACCCATCGCCAGCAGCTCCGCCGTCGCCGCCTGCCCAAGCTGCATGGGCGACAGCAGGCCCTCATGTTCCATCCGCCCCAGCAACAGGGGCTGCAGTCCCGCGATCATGATCGCGGTGACGCCCACGAACATGACGGCGGAGAACTCTATCCTCGTCGGCTGCGGACCGATCCAGGCGGCCTTTGAAGCTTCAGTCATGGCGGATCAATAGTCGAAGCGAGCGTAGACGCCGGCCGTCTCCCTCGGCCCCACGCTGAACAGGTCAAATCCCAGGCCTTCGATGGGGATGATGTCGGAAACGTTGGTTTCGCCGGTGACGTTGCGGCCGAACACGCCGAACTCCATGCCGCCATCGCCCGGCTTCCAGCCAAAGCGCAGGTTCACGAAGGTCCGGTCGTCGTCCGAAAGGCGTTCCACATTCCGCGTGTCGTAGAATACCTTCGACCGGTACGAAACGTCGGCCTGCGCTTCCGCGCTGCCGCCGAAGATCGACCACTCATAGCGCGCCGATCCGGTGAGACTCGCCTCGGGCGCGTTGGGCAGCGTGTTGCCCGAATAGTCGTCGCCCGCCGAGCTGAAGTCCTTGTAGGTCGCATCGAGGAAGGATGCGCCAAGCGAAAGATCCAGCCCGTCGATCGGCGTTGCGATCAGCTCCGCCTCCAGGCCGCTGACTTCCGCGTTCGATGCGTTGGTGAAGTTCTGCACGGTCAGGTTCGTATTGGAATCCACCACCAGCGTGTAAACCTGCAGGTCCTGGTAGTCATAGAAGAACGCAGCAAAGTTGGCGGTCAGCACATTGTCCAGCAGCTCGGACTTGAGGCCCACCTCGTATGCGTTCACGACCTCGTCGTTGTAGGGCAGCACCGCGGCCGGGTCGGTCGTCTGCCCGCCGAAGAAGCCGCCGCTTTTGTATCCGCGGTTATAGCTGGCGTAGAGATTGACGTCGTCGTTCACCGCATACTGCAGACCCAGCTTGCCCGATAGCGAATCGAACGTGCGGCTGTCGTCCACTGTCGGGAAGATGTTGAAGGTCGGATCGCCGACATTGCTCGAATAGACGCTGTCATAGTGGAACGTCTTGTCGTCCGCCGAATAGCGCAGACCCAAAGTCGCCGTCAGCTTGTCGGTGACCTTGTAGTCCGCCTGGCCGAACACGGCATAGCTGTCGGTGTCCTGCGTAAACGGCCATCCGAACACGCCGATGCCCTGCGGCAGGTCGGTCGCCGGATCGCCAGAGTTCGCGACGCGGAACACATCGTAATAGGAATTCGACTCCAGCTCGTCGCGCGCAAGATAGATTCCCGCCACCCAATTGAGCGTGTTGTCGCCATTCGACTGCAGGCGCAGCTCTTCGCTAGCGGCCCATTGCTTGGCCTGATAGCGCGCCGTGATGATGTCGGTGGGCCCAGCATCCGTGTCTTCCAGGTCGTCGCGGTCGGCATGGTCGTAGCCAGTCACCGAAATCAGCGACATCGCGCCGAGATCCCAGGTCAGCGTGGCCGATCCACCAAACGTCTCCACCTCGTCCTTGCCTTCGAGATGATAGTCGCCCTGATAGAGATTGGTGCTGGTGTTGGCGTAGCCCGCCAGGTCGGTGCAGTCGCCCGACGTATAGAAGGCCGGCGCGCAGAATCCGTCCGGCCCCGTCGCGCCCGCCGTCTGCGGCAGCAGCGAGCGGTTGTACGCCAGGATTGATCCGCCTTTTGACCTGCCATAGCGAAGCTGGAACAGCGCATCGAACGTATCCGACGGCGTCCACGCTAAGCTGAACCTTGCGCTGCCCCTATCCGTATCGTTGCCACGGTTTCCAGTCAGGCGGTTGAGCGTATAGCCGTCGTTGGTCACATATGTTCCAGCCGCGCGGTAGGCGAGCGTGGACGAGATCGGACCGCCGACCGCGCCCTCCACGGTTACGCCATTGTACGAGCCATACTCGATCGAGGCGTTGGCATCGAACTCGTCGGTGGGCTTGCGGCTGATCAGGTTGATCGCGCCGCCCGTTGTGTTGCGGCCATAGAGCGTGCCCTGCGGTCCGCGCAGCACCTCCACGCGATCGAGGTCGAAGAACTGGCCCATCTGGGCAAGCGGCGAGCCGATATAGACGCCGTCGGTATAGATCGCGACGGCGCTCGCCGTATTCGGGTTGAAGTCGTTGAGGCCGATGCCGCGGATGAAGATCTTGGGGTTGGCCGCGTTGTCGTCTGTCTTGATCTGGAGACTCGGCGCCAGGGCGTTGAGGTCGCGTATGTCGGTGACGTGCAGGTCCTGCAACGCCTCACCGCCTAGCGCCGTAACAGCCACCGGCACATCCTGGATATCCTGCGCCCGCTTCTGCGCGGTGATGATGACGACATCGGATTGTTCGGTATCCGGCGGCGCCTGCGCTATCGCCGGCAGCGGCGCCGCAGTCAGAACCGTACACGCCAGAAGCCACACCCTGACACCACGCATGACGCCCTCCACCATCTGGTTTTAGCAAAGTTAGTCATCGCTCACTTTTACTGGCAATAGGCTGAATCAAATATTTGCCTCGGCCCGAACGAGAGCGAACGTGGGCTTTCGCCCGCCCCAATTGCCAAAACCTGCGCGCGAGCTTGAGACCATCAAGCCTTGAGCAGTACGGACCATTTGCTGCTTCAGGATTGGGCATTTGCAGTGTTTGCATCCGATATGGCCACCTTTTAACTCCGTCACGCTGCGGCGTGGGACAGACGCTGCAGCAATGCGTCTCCTCTTGGTGGATCCCGATCCGGCCCGCGCCGCTCTCGTCGCCGAGGGCCTGGCCGGCATTGATCCGCTTGATTTGCATCGGACGCCGAGCCTCAACGAAGCGGACCTTCTGAGAATAATGCCTGATCTGGTGATCATCGCTTGCGACAGCCCGGATCGCGACACGCTCGAAAGCTTGCGCGAGGCGACGCAGAACAATCCACGGCCGGTGGTGATGTTCGTCGACCGCTCGGAGCCCGGCAGAGCCGAGGAAGCCGTGCGGGCGGGCGTCGCCGCCTACATCATTGACGGTCTTCAGCCCTCCCGCGTGCGCACTATCCTCGAAGTGGCGATGAGCCGGTTCCAGTTGATGCAGCAGCTTCGCAGCGATCTCGCCAAGGCGCAGTCTGACCTCGCCTCGCGCAAGACCGTCGAGCGCGCGAAAGGCGTGTTGATGAAGGAAAGACAGATCGGTGAGGAAGAGGCTTACGCCATGCTTCGCAAGCTGGCGATGAACACAGGCCGCCCAATCGCCGCCGTCGCTACCGACCTCCTCTCGTTCCATGGCGTATTGAAAGGAGACAAGCCGTGACGTTTTCACTCGATCTCGGATTTGTCGCGCTGACCGACGCCGCCCCGCTCATCGTCGCGAAGGAACGCGGCCTGTTCGCAAAGGAAGGCGTTGACGTATCGCTCCACCGGGAAGTCTCCTGGGCGACCATACGCGACAAGGTGGCGGCCGGCCTGTTCCAAGGCGCCCATGTGCTCGCCCCGCTCGCCATCGCCGCGCGCCTCGGCGTCGGCTCCGATCCGGTCAACCTGATCGCACCGATGTCCCTCAACAGCCATGGCGCAGCGATCGGAGTTTCTGCCGAACTCGCCGCCGAGATGGATGGCGACGATGCAAAAAGCCTCGTTCGGGCAGTTGCGAAGCGGCTCGGGCGCGGCGATCCCCCCGTCACGTTTGCGACGGTGTTTCCCTATTCGATGCACACCTACATGCTGCGCTACTGGATAGCTTCCGCCGGGCTCGATCCGGACCGCGACATTCACATCGTCACTGCGCCGCCCACCGCTGTATTCGAGCGGCTGAAATCGGGGAGCATCGACGGTTTCTGCGTCGGCGCGCCGTGGGGCGCGGTTTGCGAGGAGCAGTGCGGCGCTCGTATCGTCTTGGAAGCAGGCGAATTCTGGCCCGGCGGACCTGACAAGGTCCTCGGCATCTCGGAAACCTGGGCTGCGAAAGAGCCGGAAGCGATGCTGGCGGTGCTGCGTGGATTGCTGCGCGCAGCCCTGTGGGCGGATGCACCGGAACACGCCGGCGAACTCGCAGGCATGCTTTCGGCCACGAACTATCTCGCCGCGCCCGCCGAACTGGTCGCGAAACGACTTGTGAAAGACGACAAGGGACTGCGCTTCTCGCGGCAGGCCGCATCTTTCCCATGGCGCAGCCAGGCCGCCTGGATCTTCAGCCAGATGCTGCGCTGGGGCCAGGTCGATCGCGGTGTCGATGCGAAGCTCGCGCTCGAATGCTACCGCCCTGACCTGTTTCACACGGCAGCTTCCGATGTCGGGCTTTCGGGGCCGCTTGCTGACTCGAAAGTCGAGGGCGAGCACGAAATCGCCTGGGCCCTGCCCGGCTCACGTGGACCAATACCGATGTCGCGCGACCTGTTCTTCGACCGCACCCGTTTCGATCCCGACTCGCTGAAAGCGTATGCTGCCGGATTCGCCATAACGCGGTTAACCGAGTGAAAGGCGCCCAAATCGCGATCAAGGCGCCTCGATAAGCGCCGTCGCGGCAGGCGTTTGCTGCGCCGCCAGCGTTTCCGATGCTGCACCTGCGTGACATTCGAGGCCCGCTCACGCCTCAATGCATCACGGCCAGCGGACAACGGCGTCTGTGGACCACTTGGTTGACTGCCCGGATGCAGTCCCTCCCCGGCGAAGACGCCGTTCACGGAATACAGGGCACATCCGTCATGCCGTCTCGCGCTTTCCTGAAAGCGGGCCATACGCCCACTCTGTTCGCGTCCTTCCTCTATTTCGACCTCAGCTTCATGGTCTGGGTGATGCTCGGGCCGCTGGGCGTCGCTATTGCGAAAGATCTCGGCCTCGATCCCGCGCAGAAAGGCCTGATGGTCGCTGTGCCGGTGCTGTCCGGGGCCTTCCTGCGCGTGCTCGCCGGACTCCTGGTCGACCGCATCGGGCCGAAACGCACCGGACTGATCTTCCAGTCGGTCGTTCTCCTGGGTCTGGGCGCCGCATGGCTCATCGGACTTCAGACCTACAACAGCGTCCTCGTTTTCGGCCTGCTGCTCGGCGTCGCCGGCGCATCCTTCGCCGTAGCGCTGCCGCTCGCCTCACGGTGGTATCCGCCGGAGCATCAGGGCCTCGCGCTCGGGATCGCCGGCGCCGGTAACTCAGGGACGGCGCTCGCTGCGCTGTTCGCGCCGGGTCTCGCGGAAGCCTTCGGCTGGTCCAACGTCATCGGCATAGCCGCGCTGCCGCTCGCCATGGCCTTCGTAGTTTTCGCCATCTTCGCCAAGGACGCGCCAAACCGTCCGCCCGCCAAGCCGCTCAACGCCTATTTCGACGTACTGAAGACGCGTGACGCGTGGATGCTCATGCTGCTCTACTCCGTCACCTTCGGCGGGTTCGTCGGCCTTTCATCCTCGCTCACCATCTTCTTCAACTCCGAATACGGTCTGTCACCCGTGGTGGCGGGATATTACACCGCTGCGTGCGTGTTCGCGGGATCCTTCGCAAGGCCCATTGGCGGAGCCCTGGCCGACAAGATTGGCGGCGTTCGTACGCTGACCTTCGTCTACGCGCTGGCTATCGGTGGGCTCTCGCTCGCCAGCCTTGCCTGGCCATCCGCCTGGATGGCGCTCACCATCGTGCTGTTCAGCATGTGCGCGCTCGGCGCAGGCAATGGCGCAGTGTTCCAGATCGCGCCGCAGCGCTTCCGGGACGAGATTGGCGTCGTCACCGGCCTGGTCGGCATGACGGGTGGCATCGGCGGCTTCTATCTCGCCTCCACGCTCGGCTTCGCCAAGCAGGCGACAGGCTCCTACCAGCTTGGCTTCCTCGGCTTTGCCGCGCTGGCGCTCGTCGCTCTGATCGCACTGGTCGGCGTACGAAGGCATTGGCGCTCGACCTGGCTCGCTTCAGCTCAAGCCTGAGGATCAGCCATGAGCAGGAAGAAACTGGTCGTCATCGGCAACGGCATGGCGGGGTGCCGCGCGGTCGAGGAAATCCTCAAGAGAAATCCGGGCCTCTACGACATCGCCATCTTCGGCGCCGAGCCGCGGGTCAACTACAACCGCATCATGCTCTCGCCTGTGCTGGCGGGCGAGAAAGCGTTCGAAGACATCGTCCTTAACGACGAGGCCTGGTATCGCGACAATGACATCACGCTGCATGCGGGCTGCGCCGTCACCTCAATCGATCCAACCACCCGCACCGTATTCGCCGAAGGGGGCGTTGCGGAAACGTATGACAAGCTGATCCTCGCGACCGGATCGGACGCCATCCGCCTGCCCCTCCCCGGCGCCGCGCTCATGGGCGTCATCACCTTCCGCGACCTCGACGATGTCGAAGCGATGGTGGCGGTTGCCGAAGCGGGCGGCGGCCGCGCCGTCGTGATCGGCGGCGGCCTTCTCGGCCTCGAGGCCGCCTACGGCCTCGCCAAGCGCGGCATGAAGGCGACCGTCGTCCACCTGATGGACGTGCTGATGGAGCGGCAGGTCGACGCCTCCGCCAGCCACCTGCTCGCCGAAGCCCTGAAGGCGCGCGGCGTCGAGACGATCCTCGGCGCGAACTCCGAAGAAATCATCGGCAAGGACGGCAAGGTCACCGCGCTGCGGCTCAAGGACGGGCGCGTCCTGCCTTGCGACATCCTGGTGATGGCCGTCGGGATCCGCCCAAATGCAAGGCTGGCGCAAGCCGCCGGGCTGGAGTTGAAACGCGGCATTGTCGTCAACGACACGATGCAGACCTCCGACCCGAACATCTTCGCCGTCGGCGAATGCGCCGAGCATCGCGGCCAGTGCTATGGCCTCGTCGCTCCGATCTGGGAGATGTGCCGCGCCCTCGCCGACACGCTGACCGGCGCAAACGGCGCCTATGCCGGCTCCGTCCTGTCGACGCGCCTCAAGGTCTCCGGCGTCGACGTATTCTCCGCCGGCCGCTTCGCGGGCGGAGATGGCTGCGAGGACATCGTGTTCCGCGACGCCGGACGCGGTGTCTACAAGCGCATCGTGCTCGAACAGGGCAAGGTCGCCGGCGCGGTGTTGTTCGGCGACGCCGCCGACGGCGCCTGGTACTTCGACCTCATGCGATCCGGCCAGGAGGTGGCCGACATCCGCGAGACCCTGGTCTTCGGCCAGGCCGCGACGGAGGGCCTTCGAGGGCTGGACCCTAGCGCCGCCGTTGCGGCCATGGCCGACACCGCTGAGGTGTGCGGCTGCAACGGCGTCTGCAAGGGCGAGATCACTGCCGCGA
>JAUYPV010000054.1 GCA_030697555.1 Hyphomonadaceae bacterium | reverse complement strand
CTAGATAGCGCAGACGACCGCGATCTCAGAGACCCGTTCGCTTCAAAGGCGTGCAGAACGGTCGGCGTTTTTGCAGACTATTCGACCTGCCAGCGCAGCACGGCTCGAAGAGCCAGCATTACTTTGCCGGCGCCGCGCGATGAAGGGAATGGAAGTCTGAGATCGCCCCGGCTACTTCGCGGCAGCGAGTTCTTCCAACGCGACCCTGGCGCGGCGCGTCTTGGCCGGCTGAGCCATCAACATGCCGAGCAGCGAGCCTAGCGTCGGCGTGATTTCGCGGCGGTGAAGAACCATGTCGACCATGCCGCGTTCGCGCAGGAATTCCGAGCGCTGGAAGCCTTCAGGGAGTTTTTCGCGGATGGTCTGCTCGATAACGCGCGGGCCGGTGAAGGCAAGCAGTGCTCCTGGCTCAGCAATGATGACATCGCCCAGCATCGCGTAGGAGGCGAGAACGCCGCCTGACGTCGGATCCGACAGCACAACGATGTAGGGAAGCCTGGCGCGCTTCACGTCCTGGATCGCCAGCACGGTGCGCGGCATCTGCATCAGCGCGAAGGACGATTCCTGCATGCGCGCGCCGCCAGATGCGGTGACGACAATGAGGGCGGCTTTCTTCTCGACGGCGGTTTCGGCGGCCTTGATGAAGGCTTCGCCGGCGGCCATGCCGAGCGATCCGCCCATGAAGGCGAAATCCTGGACCAGGATCACCGCCTTGCGACCGTTGATCTCGCCGGAACCGGCGGCCATGCAATCCTCGCGGCCGGTCTTGGCCTTCGCGGATTTCAGGCGGTCGGTATAGCGCTTGTCATCCTTGAACTTGAGGGGGTCCTTATGGACGGACGGCATCGGGATGTCGGTCCACAGGCCGCCGTCGAACATGTATTTGAAGCGCTGCTCGGGCGTGATGCGCATATGGGCGCCGGCCGTGGTCACCCAGAAGGCGGCCTCGAGGTCTTCGCGATAGACGAGTTCACCGGTCTTCGGGCATTTGACCCAAAGGCTATCGCCTTCGGCCTCTTCCTTCTTGGCGAAGATCGACTTCAGGCCAGGCGGAAGGTTGGTAAGCCAGTTCAATGAACGCTCCGTTCGACACGCGCCGATGCTATGGCGTTTGACAGTGACTCGGCAACCACACCAATTCGCTTGACAGAATTGGCGAAATTACCCTCTTCCACGGCCGCCCGGACCTCTTCGACCAGGGCGGTGCCGACGACGACCGCATCGGCAATACGCGCAAAACGGGCTGCCTGATCCGGGGTCCTGACCCCAAATCCGACCGCCACGGGCAGTTTCGAGATACGCCGGGCCTGTTCGACCCCAGCGGTTATGTCCGTTTCGGTACCGACCCCGGCCCCGGTCACCCCGGCCACAGAGACGTAGTAGACGAAGCCCGAAGCCCCATCGGCTATGCGTTTCATGCGGCTTTCCGAGGTCGTGGGCGTCGCCAGGCGGATGGCGGCAAGGCCATGCACGGCGAGCTCGACGCGCAGCGGCGCATCCTCCTCGGGGGGCATGTCGACGGTAATCACGCCATCCACTCCAGCAGCTGCTGCGTTCCGCGCGAAGGCGGCGAACCCCATTCGATGGATCGGGTTTGCGTAACCCATGATGATCAGGGGGGTGGAATCGTTAACAGAACGGAAACGCCGGGCGATTTCTAACGTAACGGTAAGGTTTCCGCCAGCCTTCAAAGCACGTTGCGCTGCCTTCTGAATCGCAGGCCCGTCGGCCATGGGATCGGTAAAGGGCGCGCCTAGTTCGATGATGTCAGCGCCGGCCGCCGCCAACGCTTTGAGGCTGCTGAGCGAGGTCTCGATGTCCGGGTCGGCGGCCATCAGGTAGCCGACGAACGCGGCCCTGCCCTGCGCCCTGCAGGCGGCAAACGTCGCGGAAATCCGGTCGGCGGTCATGGAAGCGGGAAGCCCGGCGCCGCTGGAGCGGCCTGGAAGGCGCTTCACCTAGCCCAAACCGGGACAGTCAGGAAGCGGGGACGGCCTCGCCAATTGCCGCATGTGCGAATTCTCTTGGTAGGCGAGTGGGCAGCGATCAAGATTCTCGAATCTGACTTACGCTTGTATGTTGACTCCCCGACTTACGCCTGTAAGCTGGCGGGACTTACAGGTGTAAATCGATGAAGATCTCCGACGCCGAAAGCCAGATCATGGAAGCGCTCTGGCGGGGCAAGCCGATGTCGCCAGAAGAGATCGTCGCCCAGGTCGGCAAGGCCAATGCCTGGGCCGACGGCACTGTGCGCACGCTGATCCATCGTCTGCTGCGCAAGAAGGCGATCGCGGGCAAGAAAGAGAAGACCGGCTATCTCTACCGGCCGCTGATCAGCCGCGCCGATTATCTGCAGGACGAGAGCCAGGGTTTCCTCGACCGGCTGTTCGACGGCCAGGTCGCCCCGCTGGTCGCGCATCTTGCTGAGCACCGGCAGCTCACTCCCAAGGACATTCAGAAACTCAAGGCCCTGATCAAGGATCTGGAGAAGAACGATGAGTGACATCGCCATCGACTTCCTGGTCGCGAACCTCGCGGCCGGGATCGCTATCCTGCTGGTGATCCTCCTACGCAAGCCGGCGCGCAGCCTGTTCGGCGCGCGCATGGCATACGCGCTCTGGCTGCTCATTCCGGTGGCGCCAATCGTGACACTGCTGCCCGGACCGCCGCGCATCGTCGAAGTCGTCACCCTGCCCCAGTCGGTACAGCCGATGCCGGGAGCGCAGCCAGCCGCAATGCCCAGCATCGATGTCGCAATGCCCGCCCCAACCGCCGCGCCCGCGCCAGCATTTGCTCAAATTGCTTCCCAATCGACCGACCCCTGGCTCGCCGCTACCTGGGTGTGGATCGCTGGTATTCTGGCCATGGTGGCGTGGCTGCTGCGCGGCCAGTCCCGCTTCATGGATGATGCACGCGCCGGATTTGCCGGTCCCGCCGTGGCAGGTTTCATCAAGCCTCGCATCATCACGCCCGCCGACTTCGAAGAGCGTTTCGAGCCGGCCGAGCGCGAGATGATCCTCGCCCACGAGACGATCCATATCGACCACAATGATGCACGTATCAACGCTTTCGTCGCGCTGGTGCGATGCATCTGCTGGTTCAATCCAGCGATTCACGTCGCCGCGCACCTCATGCGCATCGACCAGGAGCTGGCGTGCGATGCGCTGGTGGTCGAACGGCATCCGCGCGCCAGGGCGATCTACGCTTCAGCGTTGCTGAAGGCGCAGCTCGCCGCAAGGCCGCTGCCGCTGGGCTGCTATTGGCCTGCACAGGACGAACATCCCCTGACCGAGCGCGTCGAAATGCTGAAGCGCCTATCGCCTAACCGCGCACGCCAAACGATTGGCGGCGGCGCGCTGCTCCTGCTCGCCATGGGCGCGGGCTATGCAGCGTGGGCCGCCCAGCCCGGCCCGGTGCAGGTCGTGCAGCGTGAAAAGTCGCCGGCCGCATTCGGTCTCGCGCAGCCGGACATCGCCGCGCCTGCGCCAGCCAATCAGACGCCGGCGCCCGCACCGCAGGACCGGTCGCAGGAACTGCCGCCGCCTCCCATGCAACAGAGTGCGCTTCCCGTAGCTGAAAACATGATCGCGGTTGGTCCGCCGCCGGTGCTCGACGTGAACGCGCCTGTCTATCTGCGCGGCAAGGTGGAGAGGATCGACTTCGGCGACACGAAATACGTCGCCTTCCTGCGCGCCAGCAGCATCGCCCGCATCTACCGAAATTACACGCGCGCTGCTTTTCCGAATACGGACCTGTGGGAGCTTTCAGCCACCAACTATTTCGGCGACCGCGATGCGATCCGCGCCGACCTGATGGGCAAGAACATCGAGGTGAGCGGCCTCAAGATGACGAAGGACTGCAAGCCGGCCTGCCGCATCAAGGTCAAGGACCTGATCATGCCACGGTCGAGCCAGGCGCCCCAGCCGCGCGCGGATGAGTCCCTGCTGACGCAATTCGGGAACTGGTACGACACCTCGGCGTCGCAAATGGTTCGTGGCAAGGTGGAGCGCATCGAGTTCTCCGACAGGACGTTCGACGCCTACATCCGCTCGGAATCACGTGGCGCGATCCCCGGCAGGCTCTACCAGGCGCGTTCGGAATACCACTTCCCGAAAGCCGACATCGAACGCGAGCTGCTGAACAAGGCCGTCGTCGCCACGGGGTGGCGCGCCCGCGAAGGCATCAACACGTTTTGCGACCCCGTCTGCGGCCTCTACGCTACGGGGTGGGAGTTCTCCGACAGGTCCAGGCTCACACCGGCCGGCACAACGCTCGTGACCCCTTCGCCTTACCTTGGACAACCGCGTGGCGACATCCTCATGTCAATCGCCGATTTCGACGCTCCGATAACCCTCAACGGCAAGATCACGCGCTACATTCCCAACGTGTTGGGCGCCGACAACCCTCAGCTCTGGATCGAGGCCAGCGGCGTCTCGCCAGAGACGACGTTTGGCTCAAAAGCCGGGACGGTGTGGGTCGTCGCCGGTTTCCCCTTCAATCCGCAGGATGAATGGGTCGGCAAGAACGTCGCCATTCGTGGCTTCAATGTCGAAGACAAGCGATGCCAGCCGCAATGTCTGATGGCTGGGACTGGGCTCAGCATCCCGGTGGAGCAATAGCTGCTTCGTCTGGTTCAATAACCAAAGCCAAAGAGACCGGGACGCCTTTTCCTCTCCCCGAGGATGGCGCTTGGCCCCTCTCCTCCCGCCCGGTGAGGAGAGGGGTTTTGGTTTTCCGAGGCTAGAGCTTCGCGCCGTCGACCTTCTTGATGGTGAGCATGTCCAGGTCGACGCCCGGAATGCTGCGGACATTGACCGCCACAACGTCCGCGCCGGTAGCCGGGTGCTTCCCGCGCGCGAACGCCTCCACGCCGCATTTCGGGCAGAACAGGTGAGCGATGTGCTCCTTATTGAATCGGTATTCGGTGAGCGGCGCATCCGGTGTCTTCAAGGTGAAGCTCGCGGCCGGAATGAAGCTCAGCAGGAAGCCCTTTCGTGAACAGTGCGAGCAGTTGCACGAGATCACCGGCGCCGAGAGATCGACATCGGCCTCGAACTTCACCGCGCCGCAGTGGCAGCTTCCGGCGTGGATGGTCATTTCTTTTGAACTTTCTCAACTAAGTCCGTGATGGCCTTAGGAAGTGTGGCGCCATCTCGCTTCGCTTTTTCGACAAGGAACACGATACGTCGAGCTAGGTCGTACTTCACTTCCTTCTCTGCGTTGTGAGCGGCGACCCTCTGCCGAGCCCGATTTAGACGCTCGACGAGGTCTTGGTCAGCAACAGAAAGCTCCTCAAAATAGAAAATCTTTTCCTTGAGAGTTTCGCCGGAAAACCAGCGGCAAGTTACTTGGCCTTTGGAGGACTCCCGGACGACCATTTTAGGTCCGCCCGACTTTAGCTGAACAAGATTTCCCCGTGCAAAAGATGTCGCTTTCTTCTTGCCTGCCTCGCCGGTCAAATCTTCATCCCCAGATGCGCAGCGACCGAAAAGATATCCTTGTCGCCCCGTCCGCACATATTCATCACGATGAGGCCGTCCTTGCCGAGTTCCTTGGCGACATCGCCGACACGCGCCAGCGCGTGGGCGGGTTCGAGCGCCGGGATGATGCCTTCGAGTTTCGAGCAGAGCTGGAAGGCTTCGAGCGCTTCCTTGTCGGTGCAGGTTCGGTATTCCGCCCTGCCCGTCTCGTGCAGGAAGGAATGCTCCGGCCCGATGCCGGGATAGTCGAGGCCCGCCGAGATCGAGTGGGCGTCGATGATCTGGCCGTGTTCGTCCTGCAGCAGGTACGTGCGGTTGCCGTGCAGGATGCCCGGCTGGCCGCCGGTGAGCGAGGCCGCATGCATGCCGGTCTCGACGCCATGGCCGCCGGCCTCGACGCCAATCATCCGCACGCCTTCGTCTTCAAGGAAGGGATGGAACAGGCCGATGGCGTTCGACCCACCGCCGATGCAGGCGACCAGCGCATCCGGCAGCCGGCCTTCGGCCTTGAGGATCTGCGCCTTTGCTTCGATGCCGATGATCGACTGAAAGTCGCGCACCAGCATCGGATAGGGATGCGGGCCCGCCGCCGTACCGATGACATAGAAGGTCGTCGCGACATTCGTCACCCAGTCGCGCAGCGCCTCGTTCATCGCATCCTTCAGCGTACCCGTGCCCGAAGACACTGGCACGATCTCCGCGCCTAGCAACTTCATGCGGAACACGTTGGGCTTCTGCCGCTCGACATCGGTCTCGCCCATGAACACCACGCACGGCAGGCCGAAGCGCGCGCAGATGGTCGCCGTGGCGACGCCGTGCTGCCCCGCCCCGGTCTCGGCGATGATGCGCGTCTTCTTCATGCGCCGCGCCAGCAGCACCTGTCCGATGCAATTGTTGATCTTGTGCGCGCCGGTGTGGTTGAGCTCGTCCCGCTTGAAGTAGATCTTCGCCCCGCCATAGTGCTGGGTCAGGCGCTCGGCGAAATACATCGGGCTGGGCCGGCCGACATAGTGCTCCAGCAGCCAGTCGAACTCTTCCTTGAATTTCGGGTCGGCCTTGGCGCGCGCGTATTCTTGCTCCAGCTCGAGCACGAGCGGCATCAGCGTTTCGGCGACATAGCGTCCGCCGAATTCGCCGAAGCGTCCGTTGGCGTCGGGCCACTGTGCCCAGGTATTTGCGAGAGCCATCTGTATTCCAACTCTTCGTATTCCAGCTCTGGGGAGCGCCGGGGTGAACCGCATCGCGGTGAACGCCCGGCAGAACCTCACTGCGATCACCGATGCGGACCTGCGGTCCGCATGCCAGGCAGGCGCCTGGCGCTCCCCTATTTCACGGCCTTCGCCGCTTCGATAAAGGCCCGGACCTTCGCGGGGTCCTTTACGCCGGGGCTGGCTTCCACGCCAGAGGAGACGTCCACCGCCGCTGCGCCCGAGATGCGGATCGCCTCGGCGACGTTCTCCGGCGTCAGCCCGCCCGAAAGCGTCCAGTCCTCGTGTTCCTCCGTGCGGAAGCCCTTGAGGACCGACCAGTCGAACGCCTTGCCGAACCCGCCTTCGCGGGTCGCGCCGGCCGGCGGCTTGGCGTCGAACAGGAAGGCGTCGGCCGCCTCGAACGTCTCGGCGAGCTGCAGGTCCTTGCGGCCCGAAACACCGATGGCCTTCACGATCGCCGTCAGCGGGTGGCGGCGTGCGAAGGCGGCGACATCGCCCGGCGTCTCCTTGCCGTGAAGCTGCACCGCGGCGATCTCGGGCGTTTCGCTGACGAAACTATCTAGCCCCGGGACCTCCGTCGTGGCGACAACCCACGGCTCGGCGCCCCGCTCCGCCGCAAGCCGGATCAACGCTCGCGCCTTCTCGAAGGGAACGTGGCGCGGGCTGGCGGGTACGACGACGAAGCCGACATAGTCGGCCCCCGCTTCAATGGCGGTCTCGACATCTGATTCGCTGGTGAGGCCGCAGATCTTTACGCTGACCATGGGAATCCGGTCCGGCCACTTGGCCCTGGATTCACAGCGTTTTTTCCGGGCCCAGAAAAGCAGAAAGGGCGGCGCACTGGCCGCCCCTTCCGTACGCTACTGAACTCTACTCAGGCGTTCGGAATAACTCAGGGGCGCTTCGCAAGCAAGTCTCTAATCTCGGCGAGTAGCTTTTCCTGTGGAGGCGTCTCGGGCGTAGGTGCAGGCGCCGCCTCTTGCTTGCGCTTCATCGAGTTCATCGCCTTCACGATCAGGAACATCGAGAACGCGACTATGATGAATGTTATGATGACATTGAGAAAGCCGCCGTAGCGGATCGCGACTTCTGCGATCTCCTTGCCGTCGGCGCCGGTCGACGCTGCCTGCATCACGTACTTGAGCTGCGAGAAGTCGACGTTTCCGAGGATCAGTCCGATCGGCGGCATGATGACGTCGTCGACCAGCGACTTCACGATGGCGCCGAACGCCGTGCCGATGATGAGACCGACGGCCAAGTCGACCACGCTCCCCTTCATTGCGAATTCGCGGAATTCCTTGAGCAAGGCAAATCCCCTGTAAAGCCCGCCGCCCAGATGCGCGCGTGTTGCATTGTCGCCACAGGCGCCGGGGGCGTCCAGCCTGAATCGAGACAAAGATTACGGCTTCGAGAGGAGGCGCCCGCCTGGTTCTGGCTAGTTCTGACGGTCTTCCGGATCGTGACCGTTGTTGAGCCGGGAGCGCAGCTCCTTGCCGGCCTTGAAGAACGGCACGTGCTTGCCCTCGACCGATACGGCATTGCCGGTGCGCGGGTTGCGGCCGGTGCGGGGCTCGCGCTTGCGGACGGAGAACGCGCCGAAGCCGCGCAGCTCGACACGGTCGCCCCGCTCAAGCGCGGCGGCGATCTCGTCGAAGATCACATCGACGATCTTCTCGACCTCCCGCACTTTCAGCGTGGGATTCTCTTCGGCGAGGCGGGCAATGAGCTCGGAACGCAGCATGATCTGAATTCTGGGCACGCGCGGCGAAAGATCAAGAGTTTTCCGAACAAAAACAATGAGGATTGAGACGATTCCGTACCGGATTGGCTCATAGAGCAGTTCCAGGAACGAAAACGCCCGCTCCGAAGAGCGGGCGCATCGATTTTCCGGAAGCTCGAAAGAGTGACTACTCCTTCTTCTGGCCCTTGAGTGCCGCGCCTAGAATGTCGCCCAGCGAGGCGCCCGAGTCGGCCGAACCGTACTGTTCCACGGCTTCCTTCTCGTCCTTGATTTCCATCGCCTTGATCGACAGGCCGACCTTGCGGCCCGCCTTGTCCCACGCCGTCACCAGCGCATCGACCTTGTCGCCAACGGCGAAACGTTCCGGACGTTGTTCAGAGCGATCACGAGACAGGTCGCCCTTCCGGATGAAGCCCTTGATGGCGCCGTCGGCGATCGACACCTCGATACCGCCCGAGGTGATCTCGGTGACGGTGGTGGTGACGATCGAGTTCTTGCGCAGGTCGACGGATTCGGTCGGGTCCTGGCTGAGCTGCTTGATGCCGAGCGAGATACGTTCCTTCTCGATGTCGACGTCGAGCACGCGCGCTTTGACGGTGTCGCCCTTGGTGTACTTCTTGATGGCTTCTTCGCCGGGCGTATTCCAGTCGATGTCGTTGATGTGGACCATGCCGTCGAGATCCGGGCCGAGGCCGACAAACAGGCCGAACTCGGTGATGCCGCGGACTTCGCCTTCGATGTTGGCGCCGACCGGGTGCTCGGCGATGAAGGCTTCCCACGGGTTGTTCATGACCTGCTTGAGGCCAAGCGAGATGCGGCGCTTCTCGGCGTCGACATCCAGGACCATGACGTCGACTTCCTGCGAAGACGAGATGATCTTGCCGGGGTGAACGTTCTTCTTGGTCCAGCTCATTTCGGAGACGTGGATCAGGCCTTCGACACCGTCTTCCAGTTCGACGAACGCGCCGTAGTCGGTGATGTTGGTTACGCGGCCCGTCAGCTTCGCGCCGACCGGGTATTTGGCGGCGACGCCATCCCACGGATCAGCGGCAAGCTGCTTCATGCCGAGCGAAATACGCTGGGTTTCCGGGTTGATCTTGATGATCTGGACTTCGACTTCCTGGCCGACTTCCACGACCTGGCTGGGGTGCGAGACGCGCTTCCAGCTCATGTCGGTGACGTGCAGCAGGCCGTCGATGCCGCCCAGGTCCACGAAGGCGCCGTAGTCGGTGATGTTCTTGACGACGCCGCGGCGGCGTTCGCCTTCCTGCATGTTGCCGACGATCTCGGCGCGTTGTTCGGCGCGGGACTCTTCAAGCACGGCGCGGCGCGAGACGACGATGTTGCCGCGCGGACGGTCCATTTTCAGGATGGCGAACGGCTGGGCGTGGCCCATCAGCGGACCGACGTCGCGGATCGGACGGATGTCGACTTGCGATCCCGGAAGGAAGGCGTTGACGCCGCCGAGGTCGACGGTGAAGCCGCCTTTAACGCGGCCGACGATCTGGCCTTTCACGGTCTCTTTCTTCTCGTGCAGGCGCTCGAGGCGCGTCCAGGACTCTTCACGCTTCGCCTTGTCGCGCGAAAGGACGGCGTCTCCGAGCGCGTTCTCGATGCGCTCCAGATAGACTTCCACGATCGAGCCGACAGTCGGCGCGACCTCGTCGGCGGAAAATTCTTTGGCCGGGATCCGGCCTTCGGTCTTGAGGCCAACGTCGACGGTGATGAAGTCGCTTCCGACGGCAGTCACGGTGGCGGGAACGACCCGGCCTTCTATCATCGCTGAGCCGGCAAAGCTCTCTTCGAGCATGGCGGCGAAATCGGAGGTGGTGGGCTTCATCGTTTCTACGGCAGGCATCAAGGCTCCAAAAGGGTTAGTCGTTACGGGCCAACCGGCTCATCCGGCGGACTGGCCGCACCATGCGGCGTTGTCGTGAAGTCGGTGGACGCCTCAAATGAAGAAGGCCCCATGCCGCTCGCGTCCTCTTCGGGACCGCTCAAAGTGGCTGGGTTGTCCACAGACGGCGGGCTTTCTGGTCGGGATGGGCCCCAAAGTCAAGCTTTGGGACGTTTCACGAAACAGGACCAGATCGAGTTCCCTGCCGTATAAGATGGGAATCCGTGCACGGAGAAAAAAGGGCATGAAAAGCGTCGTGGTGACCGGTGCGTCCACCGGAATCGGCTGGGGCTGCACGAAAGTGCTGGTTGCCAAGGGGTTTCATGTCTTCGGCAGCGTCCGGAAGCAGGCAGACGCCGACCGGCTGTCCAAGGAGTTCGGCGCCGCCTTCACGCCCCTGATATTCGACGTCACCGATGGTGCGGCGATCAAGGCCGGCGCCCAGGCCGCCGCCGCGAAGCTCAACGGCGAGACCCTGGCTGGCCTGGTCAACAATGCCGGCATCGCCGTCTCCGGCCCCCTGCTCCACATCGAACCTTCGGAACTGAGCTTCCAGCTTGAGGTCAACGTCGTCGGCCAGCTTGCCGTGACCCAGGCGTTCGCGCCGCTGCTCGGCGCCTCGCCCGGAGCAAAGGTAACGAACCCGGGACGCATCGTCATGATGAGCTCGGTCGGCGGGAAGGTCGCCTCACCCTTCGTCGGCCCCTACAGCGCCTCCAAGTTCGCGCTCGAAGGTCTCTCCGAATCCCTGCGCCGTGAACTGATGATCTACGGCGTCGACGTCATCCTGATCGCCCCCGGCGCGGTCGCCACACCGATCTGGGACAAGGCGGACGCGGTCGACGTCAACCGCTTCTCCAACACACCCTTCGCCAAGCCCATCGGCGCGGTGCGCGCCTACATGCTGAAGATCGGCAAGGCCGGCTTCCCGCCCGAGAAGATCGGCGAGACGGTCCATGAGGCGCTTACGTCACCCAACCCGAAGACACGCTATGTCGTGACCCCTCAGCCGCTGATGAACTGGATGGGCGTCAACCTGCCCAAGCGCTTCATGGACCAGCAGATGGCCAAGCGTCTTGGCCTCGAGAAGGCGAAGACCTGAGTCTACTGCGCTGGCGGCGCAGCGGCTTCCGTGGCTGGTGGCGCGGCGACCTCCGCGGCAGCCGGTGCAGCAGCCTCCACGGCCGGCGGCGCCACGACTTCCACGGCGGACGGCGCTGCAGTGCGACAGGCCGGAACAACCTTCGCGTCACTGAAAATGCGGAAGACCGGCTGCACATAGAAGCGCGGGCTCTTCTCGTGCGCCTCGATCAGCGTCGCGGGAAACTCCTTCGCCAGTTTCTTCTGCTCGGCGACCTTGTCCATCAGGACCTTGCGATTCTCCATCGCCTGCCCGTTCCAGAAGACCGTGCCTTCCAAATCGATCGCGACCTTGATCGTATAGTCGCCGCTCGGCGCCACCGTCTTGATTCCCGTGCGCTTGAGCCAGTCACACGACTTGCCCATCTCGGGATGATCTTCCTGCGCGACCGCCTGCGCGGCGAACGCCGCGGCAACGCCGACGAGGCCCGCCAGCACGACAATCCGAAACCTGTTGGTGTGGTTCATCTTTCCCTCCGCCCGTCCTTGCGTGACGCTAACACCAGCGCCGCGGCCTTGAGAACACCCAAGCTGGACTTTTCCGCAGCGCCGTCCAAGCTGCGCGCATGACAAACCTTTCCCAACGTGTCGATGCAGCCCTGCAATCGGCTCTCGACCAGAAGCGCATCGTCGGCGCGGTCATTACCGTGATGATCGATGGCGAGGTGGCGCACCGCAAATCCTATGGCTTGGCCGACCGCGAAGCCGGCATCCCCATGAAGGACAACAAGATCTTCCGGCTCGCCTCGGTCTCTAAGCCGATCGTCACCGCTGCTGCGATGCGCATGATCGAGCTGGGCCAGCTCTCGCTCGACGCCGCCGTGACGGACTGGCTGCCGGATTTCAAGCCGCAGATACCCGGCGGTGGCGGCGCGCCGACGATCACGATCCGCCACCTGCTCACCCACACGGCAGGACTCTCCTACGATTTCATGCAGCCCGACGACGGCCCCTATCACAGGCATCGCGTCTCTTCCGGCGCCGACCAGGACGGGCTCTCGATGGAGGAGAACCTCAAGCGCATCATGGCCGCAGGCCTCGCCTTCCCGCCCGGAGCTATGTGGGTCTACTCCGTCGCCATCGATGTGCTCGGCGCCGTGATGCAGAAGGCCGACGGCGCGACGCTCGAACAGGTCGTCGAGAAGCACGTCACCGGCCCCATGAAAATGACTGACACCAGCTTCCACGTCGTCGACAAGGACCGCCTCGTCCAGCCCTACTCCAACGCGCCCGCCGGACCCATCCGCATTGGCGAAGTGTTCAAGCAGCCCTTCCTGCCCGGCCTTGCCCCGATCTCGTTCACCCTGTCGCGCGCCTTCGACACCAAGGGCTTCCAGGGCGGCGGCGCCGGCATGATCGGCGGGCCGGACGACGTCGCCCGCTTCCTCGATACAATCCGTGCCGGCGGCGGCCACATCATCAGCCGCGAGTCGGCGCAACAGATGCTCTCCAACCAGATCGGCCCGCTGCGCGTGCTGTTCGATCCGACCGGCTCGACCGGCTTCGGCTTCGGCGGCGCGGTGATGCTGGATCCGGAGAAGGCGGCATCGCCTCTGTCGCCCGGTTCATTCTACTGGGGCGGCGTCTGGGGTCATTCCTGGTTCATCGACCCGGCGCGCAGGATGACCATCGTCAACCTCACCAACACCACCCTCGAAGGCATGTCGGGACAATTGCCGGGAGATGTGGTTCGGGCTGCCGTCGGCTAAGAGGCGATCACCTCCCCTTGGAAAGGGGAGGTCAGCTTTTGCGAAGCAAAAGATGGGTGTGGGTGGAGCCGCGTCGCGGCGACCCTTCGTTCAACGAGCGCAGAGCCAAGTGATCCCCACCCGTCGCCAGCTTCGCCTTCGGCTCGCATGCTCCGACCTCCTCTTTTTCAAGGGGAGGTGAACCAACACGCCTAGACTTTCGGCTGCTTCTTCGCGCGCGGCTTTGCCGGCGCCTTGGCTTTCGGCTTCAACACCAGCCGCTTCGCCTCGACGATCTCGACCGCCTTCGCCAGCGTCTGATCGGGGTCGAGCGCAGTTGTGTCGATCCACACCGCGTCATCCGCCGGCTTCATCGGGGCGTCCTTGCGGCCGGCGTCGCGGGCGTCGCGTTCGCGGAGCTGGGCCAGCACGCTTTCCTGCGTCACGTCCTCGCCCATGCCGGAGAGTTCCTTGAAGCGGCGGCGCGCACGTTCCTCAACCGAGGCGTCGATCCAAAGCTTCACATCGGCGTCCGGCGCGATCACCGTGCCGATGTCGCGCCCGTCGAGTACGGCCCCACCCTCTTTCAGCGCGAACCGCCGCTGAAGTTCAAAAAGAGCGCGACGCACCGCGCCCAGCGAAGCGACCACGGAAGCCGCCGCGCCGACGCCGGCCCCGCGCAGCTCGCGTTCGTCGAAGTCGCTGAGCTCGATGTGCTCGGCCAGCAGGGCGCATTCGCGCTCGTCCTGGACGCCGATGCCTTTGGTCAGCGCCGAGGCCGCCACCGCGCGATAGAGCAACCCGGTATCGAGATGCGGCAGGCGATAGTGCGCCGCCAGCCGCTTGGCCAGCGTGCCCTTGCCGGAAGATGTCGTGCCGTCGATCGCAATGATCATGGCCGTCCGTTCGACATCCGCGGCCATCTTGTCAAGCGGACTCGCTGAGCCTGCGCGCCGCCGCCGCAGGCCGCTCAGGGATGCGGCTTTGTCGCAGCGCGGGCATCCTTCACCCGCTGGGCCTTGAGAATATTGGGGAGCGAGTAATTGCCCTCATGGCATGCGTGCTCGAACATGCGCTGGCTGGTCTGGTATAGCGAATACTCCGCGAGCCAGGGCGCCGTATACGCCTTCGGATCCTCGACCGTGTACTGGTACAGCAGCTCCTTGTCCGACAACCGCGTGAACCGCTCTATCACTCTGGCTTCGCCGGGAACGACCAGGTTGGAAAAGTAGCGGACCCGATCCTTCTCCGGCAGGCCTATCGTCTCGATCACCAGCGTGTCGCCCTCCCAGCGGGCGATGGAATCGCCGATGGGAGAATGGAGCGCCTTGGGCCGGTGCTTGTCGGTGAAGGGAATGATCCGCGCCTCATCGCCATATTCCGTGTGGAGCACGACGTAGTCCGGGGTCTGGATAAACCTGCGCGGGTTTACGCTCGTGGTAATGACGCCGGTGACGGGCGGCATGCCAAGGCTTGTGATGCAGCGCTCCCAGTTCGGGCGTTCCTCGTGATTGTCGAATGGCGGCGATACTGGTCCGCGCGCGGATTCCTTCCGGGCCTCGGGCGTGTAGGGCAGCTTGCCATCCGCGGGCTGGACAACCGAACGGGTGCGCCGCTCGCCGCGGACGATGGGAAGACCATCGGTCGCGCTCATCAATTCCGGCACTTCAGGATCGAGGCTCCTGTCGAACCCATTGCTTATTCCCTTGGCGGCGGCGCCTGCCATGGCCTTTGCGGCGGCCTCAGGCAGGATCAGCATCGGCGCCTGGGACGAAGCTTCCATCATCACGATGAAGTTGTGCGTCCAGACCCCCTCCAGGCTGGGCTGGCCAAAGGATGTGCGCGGCGCGGTATAGGCCGGGGCGACGGGCGCTTGCCCGGCAGGCGCCGGTGTCTGGCCGAAGGCCAGAGGCGCACAACAGAAACAGCACATGACAAGACTGGCAGCGGCAAGTTTCGACGTCATGGCAATCCCCCTGGTCGAAAACAACCTGATCAATTTAGCACAGGTCCGCCGAGACACAGAACGCGCAACCGATCGCGTCAGGCTCAATGCAGACCGCCGCGACGTAAGCCTTCGGTTGCCCGCCAACCAAGCTCCACGCAACTCGAACAGATCAGCGCGGACTGCCTGCGCTGGCGGGCTTGCCCAGCGCAAACACCTGGACGGCCGGAGTGCCCGTCGGCGCGCTGGCAGGCAGCCCGCGGTCTTTCCGGAACTTCTGATAGCGCGACGACATGGCGCCGATGTGGTAGTTCCCCATGCCGGTGACGACCGCCACATACTGCGTCTGGCCGACGCTGTAGGTGATGACGGTGGAACTCGGATTGCTGTCGAGCGGCGCGCTCCACAGCAGCTTTCCGTCACGATCGTCGAACGCCTTCAGAGCGGGATCGAGATCGCCGATGAACACGACGCCGCCGGCCGTGGCCAGCGCAGAGGTGGAAATCGGCGCCTGCAGATCATGCCTCCAGGCGAGCTTCTTCCCGCTTGGGTCCATGGCCTGCAGCCGGCCCATCTTGCCGTCCGCCAGCGCATCGGGGTGATCCGCATCGGACAATTTGGCGCCGGGCGAACTCAGGAGAGGCGAGCCTTGCGAGCTGAATTTGGCGCACCACTCGGTGAGGGGCAGATAGAGCAGGCCTGTGCCTGGGCTGAAGGATGTCGGCGGCCAGGCGCGCGCGCCGGAGGGACTCGGACAGTAGACCGTCGGCCGCTCCGGATCCGGAAGACGCTGCGGATCGATCGTCTTCACGCCGGTCGCCGGATCGATCGCCGTGATGATATTTTGCGTGCCTGCATCGATCGAGAACAGATACTGGCCCGTCGCCGCATCGAGCGCGTCGAGAATGCCCATCTTGCCGACATTCATCACTACCTTGCGGTTCCGGCCGCCGACTCTAAGCGTTGTCAGCGTTCGCTCGAACGCCCAGTCGAGATCCCACTGGTCGTTGGGCACGTGCTGGTAGTGCCACTTCAGTTTTCCGGTATCTGCATCGAGGGCGATCGTGGCGTTTGTATAGAGCGCGTCGTTCGTCACCCCTGGCGCAGACGAGCGCTTCAGCAGAGGGCCGGTGTCATAGGTCGGCGCCACACCGTAGTAGATGAGGTTCAGGTCCTTATCCCATGTTCCCTGGTCCCAGACCGAACCGCCGGTGCGCTTGTCCAGCGGCAGATCGTTCCAGGTGTTTCCGCCGGGCGCATCCGGCCGGGCCAGCGTGTGGAAGCGCCACAGCTCGCGCCCGGTATTGATGTCGAGCGCGACGATGAACCCGCCGCCTGGGCCTCCGCTGGCGGTGACGCCCTGGATCACCTTGTCGCCGACCACCAGCGGAGCGCTGCGCAAGTTGAAAACTGCGCGATTGGTCGCCGGAGGACTGAGTTCGATGGTGTGGTCCCACGCCTTTTCGCCGGTGCGCGCGTCCAGCGCGATCACGTGCAGGTCGGAGGTCGGGGCGAACACGCGTCCGCCTCCGAGGCCCAACCCCATCTTCATCGTCGAGCCAGCCGCCGGCTTGTGGACGTGCCGCCACAGCTCGGCGCCGCTCGCGGCGTTGAGCGCCAGCACCGTGTCCGGCGCCGTCTGCAGGAACATCACGCCGTCATGGACCAGAGGCGTCGGCATGCTGAGGCCGCCGGCGAGCGGAGCGCGCCACACCGGCGCCAGGTTCTTCACCGTCTCGCGGCTGATGCGTTTCAGCGGGCTGAAATTCTGTCCGTCGTACGTGCGCCCCCACTGCAACCAATCGCCCGGCGCCGGATCCTGCAGCATGGCAGGTGATACCGGGCGCAGCTTTTCGACCGGCGTCGCCCCAGCGGCGGCCGTCACCGAATCCGGCGCCGGATTGAACGCGCAGGCCTGCAACGCCAATGCGAGCAATGCGCAGCCTGGGCCGCGAAAGAGCCTTCCATGCATGCGCATTTCCCGTCCCCTTGTTTGACGCCCGTCTAGCGAGGCGATTGCGTCACTCTAGACGACGGCCGATGTGTGGAAAGCCCTGCCCTTACGTCGGCCTCCCGTTGGGTCGGCGGCCGATAGCCTTACTTCGCGATCCGACGGAAAGCTTTGCAACGCTTCGCGAGTGACCGCCGCGAAAAACTGCCGCAGACACGGACGCGCCCTGTCAAACGGCCCCGCCCCGCAAGATGGACAATCCACTCCGGCACCCTCAGATTGCTCCTGAAAGTTGGGGAACAAACATGCGCCTGCCGCACATCGTTGCCTGCGCGGCGCTGGTCTTTGTGGGCATCGCAGAGGCGCAACAGGCGCCTGCGTCTACGTGGCAGCACGTAGCCGATGTCCGTTACCGCGGAGAAATCAAGGACATCGAACTCGCCGCCAATGGTGACATCGTGGTTTCGGGGTTCTCTCCGGGCGTGCGCGGTTATGTTGATGGCTGGGTTGCGCGTTTCGACGCGACCGGCCGCCAGCTATGGTCGAGACTCGTCGGGGGAAATCCGCGGGACGAAATTCTCGACCTCGCCCTTGCTCCGGATGGCGACATCGTCGTCTCCGGCTGGCGAGATATCGCGGCGTTCGTTTCCAACGGTCTCGTCGCCAGATACAGCCCGAACGGCGATCTTCGCTGGAGCAGAACGATCGAGGTGGACGGCAGTCTCGCCCTGTACGAGATCATGGTGCGCGGCGATGGCGAGGTCATCGCCGCAGGCCGGCATGCCACAAGAAACGATACCCAGATGCACCCGTTCATGGTCGCGCTCGACAGCGCCGGGCAGACTCGCTGGACATTCGACTCCTATGAGCATTCTCCTTCGCCAACAAAAATGAAATCCGCCGTTGTTCCGACCTCAGCCATCAGCCTCGCATCTGATGGCGTGATCGAACTGCAGCAGACCTTCAACCAGCACGCGTATGGCGAATGCGTGCGTGTGAGCCTCGAAACCGGAAACCTGCTGGGGGGCACTTGCGACGCATCGGTTCCGGCTCGCGCAAAATCTCGTCGCG
Source organism: Hyphomonadaceae bacterium (assembly GCA_030697555.1). GTDB lineage: Bacteria > Pseudomonadota > Alphaproteobacteria > Caulobacterales > Hyphomonadaceae > UBA7672. The sequence continues at coordinate 65,931 of JAUYPV010000054.1, read as the reverse complement.
GCCGGCCTACCTATGCAGCCTATGAGAGCGGCCCCTTGGCAGCGCGCGATCCCTTCGTGCGCAAGTTCAGCGCATCAGGCGCGTTAGTCTGGGAAAAAGCGCTGACATCCGAAAACAACGATGGCGCCAACGATGTCGCCGAAACAGCAGACGGCGGCGCTGTCGTCGCCGGTTATGAGACCACCGGCGACAGGATCGACATGCACAACTGGAACGGGCTGCTGATCCGGCTGGGCAGCGATGGAACCGAAATCTGGCGCCGCAGATTTGGCGGCAGCCGTCGAGACGAATTCACCTCCGTCGCCGTCATGCCCGACAGCTCGATCATCGTCGCCGGCTATACCGGATCGCAAGGCGACGCTAACGACTGGGCGCCTTGGCTGCTTCGCCTCAACTCTTCGGGTGAACTTGAGGGCGAAGCCAAGCTGGGGCTCGAACGTCGCCAGAACTGACGCCGTCGCTCGGGATCAGTCTCCTTGGATCACATTCGCGCCCAGCGCCGTCATGTGATCGAAAAAATCTGGATAGCTGGTTGCGATCATCGCGACGTCGTCGACGCTGACAGGTGATTTCGCGGCTGCACCCATCACCAGCGCCGACATGGCGATGCGGTGGTCGTGGCGGGTTTCGACCAAGCCACCGCCCGGAACGCCGCGCGGCCCCTTGCCTGTCACGATGAAGCCGTCGGGTAGTTCCTCGACTGACACGCCGTTGACGGAAAGCATGGCGCAGATCGCCTTGATACGGTCGGACTCCTTGACGCGTAGCTCGGCCGCGCCGGTGACTTTCGTCTTGCCGTCGGCGAACGACGCCAGCACGGCGAAGATCGGCAGCTCGTCGATCATCGATGGAACGAGTGCGGGATCGAGCGTGATGCCTTTGAGGTTCGACGCGCGGGCGATGACGCGCACCGTGTCCTCGCCTGTCGCCTGGCCGTCGGCTTCACTGCGAAGATCGGCGCCCATCGCCGCCGCCGCGTCGAGAAAGCCGGTGCGGGTGCGGTTGTCGAGCATGCCGGTGATGGTCGCCTCGCCCTCGCCCGAGACGAGCGCCAGGGCGATGGCGAAAGCCGCGGACGATGGATCGCCCGCAACGGCGGCAGCCATGCCTTTCAGCGCCTGCCCGCCGCGCACGGAGACGACCGGGCCTGCGCCCTGCCGCTCCTCGATGCCGACCTCGACCCCGAAAGCGCGCAGCATGCGTTCGGTGTGGTCGCGGGTGGCTTCCTTCTCCTCGACGATGGTGACGCCCTCGGCGCGGAGGCCGGCCAGCATCACGGCGGATTTTACCTGGGCAGATGCTTCCGGGGGGGCGTAGCGGATAGCTTTCAGTTTGCCGCCGTGGATCAGTGCCGGCAGTCTGCCGCCCGGCGCCGTCTCGGCCTTTACCCCCATCTCGCGCAGCGGCTTCAGCACCCGCTCCATCGGCCGCGATGACAGGGAGGCGTCGCCGGTGAATGTGGCCGAAACGTCATGCCCGCCCACCAGACCCATCATAAGACGGGCGCCGGTTCCGGAATTGCCGAAATCGAGATCGGAACCGGGACCGGGACTGGAAAAACCGCCGGACCCCACCCCCTCGATCCGCCAGGCGCCCGGGCCGGTGCGTACCACGCCTGCCCCGAGGGCTTTCACGGCCTTTGCGGTGTTGAGGACGTCCTCGCCTTCCAGCAGCCCGGTGACCGTGGATACGCCCTCCGCCACGGCAGCCATCATGACGGCGCGGTGGGAGCAGGATTTATCCCCCGGGGCGCGAACCGTTCCGCCGATACGGGCCACGGGTCTGGAAGTCGCGCGCATGCAGCTTTTTCAGCCTTGTGGACAGGGCCGCCGAACCCTCTGGACGCGGCGGGACATGGGCGCTTTACAGGTTCGCACAGACATGGCAAGCGCGCGATCCGAGCATGGGGATTCATCTTGGCTGGCACTGACCTCGGCGAGAAGCACATCTGCCCGGAATGCGGGGCGAGATTCTATGACCTCGGAAAGCACCCGCCGGTCTGCCCCAAGTGCAAGACCGTGCTCGAAGGCGTAGCCGAGCCTACCAAGGCCAAGAAGGCTGCGGCGGCCAAAGCCAAGCCGGCCGCGGCCGCATCCAAGGCAAAAGCCAAGGACGAGGACAAAGACGACGAGGATGACGACGAGGACGACGACGAGGATGATGACGACGAGGACGACGAGGATGACGAAGACGAAGAGGACGACGTCGACCTCGAAGACGACGACGCCGCCGCCGCCGAGGTCGTAGAAGACGAGGAAGACGACACCGTCCCCGGCGTCCCCAAGACCAAGGTCAAGACCAAGGCCAAGGAATTCACCGGCGCCGACGACGATGACGTCGACGACGAACTCGAGGACGATGACGATGACGACGATGACGATGACGACCTCACCGTCATCGGCGAGGAAGACGAGTTCGAGGACGATGACCTCGAGGTGAAGGACGAAGAAGAAGAAAGTTAAGGGAATAAGGCCAAAGACGGCCGGTATTGATCCCACTGGGCGCGCGGTATAAGCAGGCGCTCCCAAAACTCGACCACTGACGCCGCACCACCAACCGCGGCGATGACTGGAACGGGGCCATAGCTCAGCTGGGAGAGCGCTTGCATGGCATGCAAGAGGTCGGCGGTTCGATCCCGCCTGGCTCCACCAACGTCCGGGTTCGGCGGTCCATGCCCCCCACGCTCACTTTCGTTCCCGGCACGATGTGCGACCGCCGCATCTGGGAACCGGTGTGGCGTGAGCTGAATGGGCGGTTTCCGGTGGGCTACATCCCCATCGAGACCACATTCACGCACGACGGCATGATTGGGCTTTTCGACACCGCCGCGTCAGTGGGCAGGAAGCTCAACCTCGTGGCATTCTCGATGGGCGGCTACCTCGCGCTGCAATACACGCTCGACCATCCGGATCGGGTCGCCTCACTCGCCGTCATCGGAACGTCGGCCTTTGGACTATCGGAGAAGGAAAAGGCCGAGCGGGGGCGGGCGCTGAAATACCTGGCCACGCATGAATATCGGGGCATTCCGCCGTCGCGGATCAACCCGTTCGTCCATCCTTCGCATCAGTCCGATCCCGGCGTCGTGGACGTCATCCGCGCCATGGACCGCGATCTTGGGAAGGAGGTGCTGATGGCCCAGTTGCGCGAGACGACGACGCGCGAGTCACTCGAGCCGCGGCTCAGGGAGCTGGACTGCCCTGTCCTGCTGGTCGGCAGCGACAGCGACCCTTATCTGTCGCCTGCGGATATCGAACGCATGCACGCGCTGATCCCGCATTCGCGGCGCGAGCTGGCGCGAGAAGCTGGCCATATGCTTCCGCTTGAGCAGCCGGCATGGCTGGCCGCCCGCATCGCTGGGCTTCATCCAGCGGGTAACTAGGCCGCGTCGGTCGCTGCGCTGGGCGCAAGGATCGCCAGCACTGCTTCGGAGCTCTGAGCCTGGCGCAGGGCCGCGCGGACGCCTTCCTGCCGAAAGGCGCGGGCCGCACGGGCCAGCGCCCGCAAGTGCTCCGCCCCGGCATCGGTCGGGGCCAGCAGCATGAACACCAGGTCGGCCTTGCGTTCGTCGATCGACTCGAAGTCGGCCGGCTCCAACAGGCGGGCGAAGCCGCCGACAGGTTGCTTCAGGCGTTCGATGCGGGCGTGCGGAATGGCGACACCCTCGCCGACACCGGTGGAACCCAGTCGCTCGCGCTCCAGCACAGCCTCGTAGACTTCGCGTGCATCGAGGCCGAGCGCCCGCGCCATCATGGCTGACATCTCGCTGAGGACCTGCTTGCGGCCCTGCCAGCGCGCTCTCGGGATGATCGCGTTCGGAAGAAGAAGATCGCCGAGCGTGCTCATGCGAGCACCGGCGTAACAGACCGTATCGTCATAACTCTACCTGATCCCTCCCCGGGACCCCCCTTTGTACAGTCCTGGCGCCATAAGGCAAAATGATGTGGGGCGCCAAGAGGCGCCTGACCGACCGCCAAAAAACATCTGCAAAATTTCAGCCGTCTTTTCCCGGATCAACCCAGCCGACATTACCGTCGGGGCGCCGGTAGACCATGTTAAGGCGGCCATGCGCCGCATTCCGGAAGAGCAATGCCGGAGAATCGGCCAGTTCGAGCTGCATCACCGCCATGGAAACGGTCATTGTGCGGATGCGCATGTCGGATTCCGCGACGATAGCGGGCGCATCTCCAGCCGATCCGTCGAGCCCCGATTCGGGCTCATCGTCCTCGTCACTCGCCGTTGACGAGAGAATGATCCGCTCCGAGACAAGTTCGGGAGTTTCGTCCTTCGCCCGGTGGTTGCGCAGCCGGTTCTTGTATCGCCGCACGCGCTTCTCGATCTTGTCCAGCGCCTGCTCGAAAGCCTGGTAGCCATCGTCGCCTTCGCCGTGCGCCTGAAGCGTCACGCCCGAAGGCAGGTGGATCGAACAATCGACATTGAACGCCCAGCCGGGCTTGGAAACGGTGACGAAAGCCTCGCCGGTCCGGTTGAAGTATTTCGAGACGCGGGATTCGAGACCGAACGATATTCGCTCCTGCAGCGCGGCGCCGACCTCGAGTTTCTTTCCTGCGACCTGGACTTGCAAATGGAGGCTCCTTCTCTGCATCCGCACGAGAATGCGCGCGGGCTGACCCGACCTCACAGACTGACATTGGGAGTGTGGAACAAGAAGGTCAACGGCCCAGAAGCCGATGTAATCAACCGCCGCTGGAGAAGATCCGACGCCGCTCGACCGATGACGGAATCCTGAGCGACTCCCGGTACTTGGCGACCGTCCTGCGCGCTATATCTATACCAAAGGCGCGCAACCGTTCCACGATCTGATCGTCGGACAGGACAGCTTCCTTGTTCTCCTGGTCGATCATCTCTTTGATGCGGTGCCGCACGGCTTCCGCCGAATGGGATTCACCGCCCTGCACGGAAGGAATCGAGGCCGAGAAGAAGTATTTCAGCTCGAAAACACCGCGTGGCGTGGAGACGTATTTGTTCGACGTAACGCGCGATACAGTGGACTCGTGCATCTCGACCGCATCGGCGACGGTCTTGAGATTGAGCGGGCGCAGGGCGCGAACGCCGGAAACGAAGAAGCCGTCCTGCTGTCGCACGATTTCGCTGGCCACCTTGAGGATGGTGCGCGCGCGCTGGTCGAGCGACTTGATCAGCCAGTTGGCGCTGGCCTGACATTCCGAGATGAACGCCTTGTCTTCCTCGCTCTTCGTGAGGCCGGAGACTTCGGCGTAGTAAGTACGGTCGAGAAGGACGCGCGGCAGCGTGTCGGCGTTGAGTTCGACCGAGAAGGTGCCGTTAGGCATCTCGCGCACGAACACGTCAGGCGTCACGGCGGGCGCGGCATCGCCGGCGAAAGCAGCGCCAGGGCGCGGCGTCAGCGTGCGCAGCTCAGCCAGCATGTCGACCACATCTTCCTGGTCGACGGCGCAGATCTCGGCGAGCTTCTTGAAGTCGCGGCGCGCGGCCAGTTCGAGGTTGGCGATCAACGCCTGCATCGCGGGATCGAAGCGGTCGCGCTCGATCAGCTGCAGCGAGAGGCATTCCTGAAGATTGCGGGCCATCACGCCGGTAGGCTCGAAGCCCTGGCAGGTCTTGAGCACCGCTTCGACATCCTCGAACTCGGTGCCGAGGGCGGCGGCGATCTCGTGGACGTCGCCGCGCATGAAGCCGGCCTCATCCGTCTCTTCGATGAGGCGCGAGGCGATCAGGCGGTCGGCGTCGTTGAGCCCGGCGATGTGGAGCTGGTCGTCTAGATGGTCGCGGAGGGTCTTTTCCTCCGCCGTGATGGATTCGAGGTCGAAGTCTTCCGATCGCTGCTTGCCGGATCCAGCTTTCGACCAGTCGAGTTGGGCGGATGGGCCGCTCTGCGAGGCGCTGGCGCCTTCGGAAGGGCTGTCGGACTCGTAGACGTCGTCGGAGCGGGCATCGAGTTCGCGGCTGGCCTCGGCCCCGCTGGCGTCGTCGAGGCGCATTTCCTCGCGCTTTTCGGAGACTTTTTCGGGCGCGTCCGGCGCCTCGTTGACGCCTTCGTTTTCGGCGCGGGCCAGGAGCGGGTTCCGCTCGATCTCGCCCTCGACATATTCCTGCAGTTCGACGTTCGAGAGCTGAAGCAGCTTGATCGCCTGCTGCAGCTGCGGCGTCATGACAAGGGATTGTCCCTGCCGCAGCTGAAGACGATGCGCGAGCGCCACTTATATGCCTCCCAGAGCCGAAATTCCGGGGCATTTCGACCCGGCGCGGCTGGACCCTTGTTACAGGGCTTACATTAACTGACCGGTCTTAAAATTACCTAATCGCAAACGGCCAAGACCGGCCTATCGTCACTGCGTCGTGAACCTTGCTCCGAGGTAAACGCGGCGCACATCTTCGTTGGAAAGCACCTCTGACGGCGTTCCTTCGAACAAAACCTTGCCATCATAGATGATCGAGGCGCGGTCGACGATATCAAGGGTTTCCCGGACCTGGTGGTCGGTAATGAGGACGCCCAGCCCCCTGCCCTTAAGGTAGCGGACGAGGTCCGAAATGTCGGAAACGGCCAGCGGGTCGATACCGGTGAAGGGCTCGTCCAGCAGCATGAAGTTGGGGCGGGAGGCCAGCGCGCGGGCGATCTCGACGCGGCGGCGTTCGCCCCCGGAAAGCGAATTGGCGTTCTGCTTGGCCAGGCGGGCGATCTGCAGCTCCTCGAGCAAGGACTCGGTGAGTTCCTTGCGCTTGGAGGCGGTGTCTTCCGTCAGCTCGGCGACACTCATCACATTGTCCCAGACGCTCATGCCGCGGAAGATCGAGTTCTCCTGCGGCAGGTAGCCGACGCCGAGGCGCGCGCGCTGGTACATCGGCAGCGAGGTGACGTCCGCGCCGTCGATAGCGACGCGGCCGGCATCCGCTGTGATGAGGCCCATGATCATGTAGAAGCAGGTCGTCTTGCCGGCGCCGTTGGGACCCAGCAGGCCGGCGATCTCGCCCCGCTTCAGACGCAGACTGACATCCTTCACCACCTGGCGGCCCTTGAACGCCTTGGCGAGATTCATCGCGCGCAAGCCTTCACCGCCAAGATTGGCGGCAGGCAGAGGCGTGGAAGTATCGGTGCGCGCGTCCATCAGCGTCTCAGTTCGGCGTCACAGGCGCGGGAGCCTGCGATTTGTTGCCCTTCGACGGCGTCAGGATCGAGAGGACGCGATTGCTTCCGGCGGAGATGGCGGTCTTGCCCTCGGCCACTTGATAGACAACCTTGGTGCCCTGCACCACGCCTTCTTTGCCGCGCGACAGGATCACGTCGCCGGTGATGGTGATGGTGTCAGTCGGATAGTCGTACTCGGCCTTGTCGCCGCGGATCGTCACATCGGGCGCCGTGTAGATGACATTGCCTTCAGCAACGAGCTGGCGGATTTCCTCGCAGGGCTGATCCGCGATGCGCTCGCCTGGCGGCGGGGTGGCGCGCGTGCAGAACGCGGTGAGCGTATCGGTGGTGATGCGCGAATCCGCCTGTGTCGCCACCACGTCGCCCGAATAAATGAACTTGCCTTCGTTCTGCAGATACTCGCCCTTGTCGGACTTCACTTCGACCGGGGCGTCGCCCCGTCCGCCGATCTGCGCGAAAGCGGGCGTCGCGATCAGCACCGCGGCCGCCAGAGCCAGGATTGAAACGTGTTTCATTGGCATTGTCCTGTTATCCCCCACCCCGGTTCTTCTTGCGGACGAATCTTGTCCAAACATTGCCCTTCAGAACCAGGCGGTCGCCATCGTCCAGAACCTCATACGAATCCGCCTTCACTTCGCCAATAGGACCCACGCCGGTTAGCGGGGTCTCGCCTTCGACGCGGTTTTCCTCAACGAACATGCGAGTCTTGTCAGCGGTGAACGTATAGCCTGCCGCGTCCGTCATCACGACATCGCCGACAAGGTCGAGCACCTTGGTCTTGTCATTCCACACACCTTCGCGCGCCTGGACGGCGGTCGAGGCGGCGTCTTCGAGATGCGGGCTTACCAGGTCGACGAGTGAGATGTTCTCGCGCCGCCGCCGCGCGGTATCGGCGGTGAGCGTGTAGGGCTTATCGCTCGCGTCACGCCCTTCGAAGCGCGGGTTGAGCATCGTGGCCGCGAGCGTTCCCGTCGCCGGCGCCGAGGTCGATCCATTGAGCGAGTGGTTGATCAGGTAACCGATCAGCACGCCCGCCGACAGCATCGCGCCGATCGTGAAGAGCAGGCGGATGATATGGACGAGTGCGGTCCTGGCGCGCGCCTCCTTGAGCGAGGTCGCGCGGCGCGGCCCCCAGATGTCCATCGAATGGTGCGCGGTATGCGTCATGGGCCGGACTAAAACAGGAACGGGCCGGTATTGAAACCGCCCGCGTCAGTCAAATGGGGGCGGAAGACCGGAAATCTCAGGCCAGATGCACGCAAACCTCAGGAATGCGCAAAAATGTCCTGATCGGCCCAGCCGGAAAGGTCGAGGGCCGCGCGCACGGGCAAGAAATCGAAACAGGCCTGCGCCAGCTCCGTCCTGCCCTCGCGGGCCAGCATGACGTCGAGTTTCGACTTCAGCTCATGCAGATGAGTCACATCGGAAGCGGCGTAGGCGAGCTGCGCCTCCGAGAGCTTCTCCGCACCCCAGTCAGAACTCTGCTGCGCCTTCGACATGTCGAGACCGAGCAGCTCGCGCGCGATCTCCTTTAGCGAATGGCGATCGGTGTAGGTGCGCGCGAGCCGCGAGGCGATCTTGGTGCAGTAGACCGGAAAGCACGGCGCGCCGAGCCATTGCTGGATCATGCCAAGGTCGAAGCGCGCGAAGTGGAAGATCTTGAGGATCTTCGGATTGGACACGAGCGCCTTGAGGTTGGGGCAGTTGTATTCCGGCCGCTTGAGGCGAACGACATGAGCATCGCCCTTGCCGTCCGAAAGCTGCACGACACAAAGCGCATCCCGGAACGGGTTCAGCCCCATCGTCTCGGTATCGATCGCGACCGATCCGGTGAACTGCACGTGTGCCGGCAGGTCGCCTTCGTGATTGTGGATAGCCACACAAGTCTCCTCGTCTTCGAGAGGAGGAATGGCGGGAAATGGCGGGAAACACAACCCGGCCGTTACGACCTATACACGCTCAAGATAGGCCGCCGTCGCCATGCCGCCTGCGGTGCAGACGCCCACTACAGCCTTTCGCTTGCCGCGCCGGCCGAGTTCCATCAGCGTCGAGCCGAGATAGCGGATGCCGGACATGCCATAGGGATACCCGAGCGCGAAGGCGCCGCCATTGACGTTGGTGGTCTCCCACGGCGTTTCGAGCTGTGACTGATTATAGAGTGTCGTGACCGTGGGCGCTCGCCGCAGGCGCAGGCGCTGCAGCACCGGCTGGGGCCGTCAGCTTCTCGCGACTCTCAACCGCCAGCAACGTCTCAAGCGTAGATGCAGCGCGAGCTGCGGGAACCATCAAGCACGCGGCGCCCGCCCTCTGGATACGAATCCTGGAAGAGGACTCGATATCTTCTGAAGCTTGAGGCTCATGCCCGTCAAATCACCCCGGCCCTCAAACAAAAAGGGCGGAGGTCGCCCTCCGCCCAGTCCTGGACGCCGTCCCGCGTCCTAGTAGCGATAGTTCATCTGCACCCCGAACACCCGCGGCGTGAGGAAGGTCTGCGCTACGAAGGGGTTGAACGTGCCGAACGAGGCGCAGGTCAACGAGGAGGCGGTACACGAGCCTCGGCCGTCGCTGAAGCCGCCCGTCTGCTCGTCGTTGTCGAGGAGGTTGTTGACGAAGAAATTGATGTCGGCCCCGTTCTCCATCCGCAGGCCCGCCCGCAGGTTGAAGATCTGGCGCTCCGGGTTGTAGCGGGCGAAGTAGTTGGCCGACCAGCCGGTGGTCCCGAACGTGGCGCCGGAGGTGTATTCGTTCTGGTAGTTCCAGTCGAGGCGGACAAATCCCTCCCCGAACGCGCCGAGCGATTGCTCGTACTGCGCGCTGGCGCTCACCTGGAAAGGCGGCACGTCGAACTGGTCGCCTGGATTGAACGCCGGTTGGGGAGGTGTCGCGAGGGCTGGCCCGATGGGGCCCCGTACCGGATCAACGTAGTAGGCGTCGGTATAGCCGGCTGCCAAGGTCAGCGTCAGGGGATCAATCGGCCGGTAGATCGCCTGCAGGTCGACCCCTTGACTACGTGCGCTGCCTCCGTTGACCACGAAGCTTTGCGGGCAGGTTCCCGCCGAGATCGTTGCCTGGATGTCCTGCCAGTCGATGTTGTAGCCGGCGAGATTGAGCGTGAGCGTATCGCCGAATAGCGAGAACTTACCGCCGATCTCCGTGTTCCAAACCGTATCCGGAGCAAAGTCCGCGGGGACCTCGTTCGATGTGATGCCAAAGAACTGCGTCAGAGGCGCATCGCAGACCACAGCCGAAAGCTGCGGGTTGACGCCGCCGGCGCGGAATCCCTTGGAGTAGGTGGCATACATCATGTTGTCGTTGTCGATGTGCCACTGGACGCCGTATTTCGGGGTAATCGGCGTATTCTCGCCGCTGCCGATAGTATTGGCGCCGAGAGAACTCGGCAGACGACCGCTGAACTGGCCGTGGTTGGTCTGGAAATAATCAAGCTCGACCTGGGATACGCGCAGGCCAAGGATCAGCTTGAACTCGTCCGGTACGAGCCAGTAGTTGACGTCGGCGTAGCCGGCCAGTTCCTTCTCGGTGATGAAGGCTTCAAGGCGGGCCTGAAAACCCTGATCGAGCGGCAGGCCGTAGCGCACGAGGCTGGACGAGGCGACGGGCGTATAGACAGTGGATGCCGGGGTCGGCCGCGTGAACCAGGTCGGGCCGTAATAATCCCGCAGCATCTGGTCGGTGACATTTACGTTGGCCTCGCCGAAATAGAGGATGTGCGTTGAGGCGCGCGAGAAATAGGCGCCCGCCACCCATTCCAGCGGGCCGTCGGTATTCGATGTCAGGCGTATCTCCTGCTCCCATCCCTCGCGAGCGTTCTTGGCCTTGAAGGTCTGGGTGTTGCCCGGGACGGGATAGCTGTTCGATGGCATGAACAGCGGAAAGCCGCGGCAGGTGGTCGGCACCGCGACGACGGTTGGCACGGAGCTGACGCAGCCGGCAACGCTCAGGTTCGTCCATTGCCCTGTCACGGGAGACGCCCACTCCTCGCCGCCCGGATTGTCGCTGCGGCCGATGTCCTGGAGGTAGGAGGTGATCGAAGTCAGCTCTGCAAAGCCCAGGTCGGCGTTGACTGTGAACGCGCTGACCCATTCCTCCGCCTCGGTTCCAACGATCGTCTGGCGGCCGGTGGCGATGGAGATGTCCTCGCCGGTGGTCCACGGACCGTAAGTGAAGGAGGGCCGGGTATAGTTGACGCCGCCCGCCAACAACTGCGCTGCCGAGCAGTTCGGTTGAGGGCTGGGGGGCGGCCTGTTGCCGACCGGGCTGACGCTCGCGGCCGCAGGGCCGTTGGGCTGCGCGAAGTTCTGCGTCGACAGGGTGCGGGTTCGGTTCAGGCTGCAGATGTTGATAGCGGGCGTCGTGAAGGTCGTGCCCGCTGGCGCGAGGCCGCCGCCCGGCAGGTAGATCGCCGTGGTAGACGCCGGTCCGCCTTCTGATTCGTTGTGGACGTAGTAGGTCGAGAGCTGCACGTCGAGACCGTCATTGACCTCCCACAGCAGAACGCCGCGAGCGGCGTAGGCCTCCGACGAGTTGGCGTTCTCGGCGATCAACTGGTTCGTGTAGCCGCTGTAGACATCGACCCAGCCTCCGTTCTCGCGATAGATGCCGCTGACGCGGAAGCCGAGGGCATCCTGCACGATCGGGCCGCCGACGGAGCCGGCGAATTCGTAGCTTTCCTCGCTACGGTCGCCCATCGTCGAAGCCTCGGTTCGGAGCTTGGCGGAAAACTCGTCGAGATCGGGCCGTGGGGTGATGAACCGTATCGTACCGCCCTGAGAAGAGCCGCCGAACAGCGTTCCTTGCGGGCCCTTCAGCACTTCGACCCGCTCGAGATCGTAAAGCAACGGAATGGTCACGCCGTTGTTCTGAGCCACCCCACCATTGTTGCGCTTGGTGAGATTGGTTTCGTCCAGATAAACGCTGGTTGTCGCTGCCCCAGTGGCCGCCACGATCCCGCGCACAGAGAATGTTTGCTGTGCGCCACCGGCGTTTGCGACCGTATTGAGCCCAGGGATCACGCGGACGAGGTCGGCCGCGTTCTTGATCCCCAGTTCGTCAATTTGATCCTGTCCGATGGCCGCGATTGTCAACGGAATGTCCTGGACATCCTCCTCGCGCCGGGTAGCCGTCACCACGACGACCTCGCGGGTCTTCGACTCCTCCGCCGCCTGATCCGCCGCCTGCCCGAAAGCCGGCGACGCCGCGAAAATCCCGCCGAACAGCCCTGTTGCAAGTGCCGTTGCGCCTCTGAGTGTGATTCTGGTCATTAGCGTCCTCCCCTTGTTCGACGGCATTGTTTTTGACTGGCTTGATGGAGCGCCTGCCGTTTCGGCGCTGCACAGCTCAGGCGTGCGCATCAATCCGGCGCGGCGCTCGATAGATCGTTTCAGAGCAATCCCTTGCGCGGGATGATCGGCGTCCCGCCCTCCTAAAGTGGGCGGAAAAACACACAACTGCTTTCCTTCCCTTGTCATCGACACGACCGCTTTTTGAGTCTGCGGACTTTGTCGCTGGCGCGCTCTTCCGCCGGGAGATGCATGGAGAAGCGCGATGTTTATATGACATATGTATTCCATGTCACGCAACACAGGATGTCAAGTCATCTGTGCTTTCGGGCTTCCCCTCGTCCGAGAGCGGCGCGGCCAACGGGCGACCGATTACTCGTTCTGCGCCGTGCGCAGATGGCCCGGTCAATCCATTTCTTTGGAGAAATGTCGCTTGAAACGCAGCATCGCAGTTGACGAAGTGGCGCAAATTGTTGTCGCATATAACTAATTACAAAGAGGAGCGGCGGGACCGCACCCGTAGGAAGGAGGACACGCACATGGTGCGGGCGGTAGCCTTGTTGGCGGCGACGCTTGTAATCGCCGTGTCGTTGCTGTCTTCAGCAGCAATTGCCCAGCAGCCTCCGACCGAGGCTGCCGGACAGCGCCCAGCGGCGCGTGGCCCAGCCATACCGAAGCATCCAGACTTCCTGGGCGCACTGGCGCCGGACAATCTCAAGGCGAAGCGTCCAGCGGCGCCGTTCGATATGACCGGAACGTGGTTCATCGATCTCAGCGAGGGATTCAGCAAGTTTCGCTTCGGCCCGCCCTACCCTGAATTCAAGGAAGCGGCGGCTGCGGCGTTGAAGGAAGGCGCAGCGGCGCGTGCGGCGGGCGAGCCCTACCGCGACAGCATTGGCCAATGCTTTCCGCCCGGAATGCCGATGATGATGACGCGCGTGTGGCCAATCGCCATGATTCAGGCGCCGACCGCGGTCTACATGGTGTCGGGTTTCGACAACGGCCTGCGCATCATCTATCTCGACGGACGAAAGTTTTCCGACCCCGACACGGTCGTCTACTCCTACAACGGCGAATCCATTGGACGCTGGGAAGCCCAGACCCTGGTCGTCCACAGCAAGTATTTCGAGACAGAACATCACTGGATCGATAGCGGCCTGCCGGTCTCGGAGCAGTTCGAAATCGTCGAGCGCATCCGGTCGATCAATGGCGGCACGACGCTGGAGATCGAGTACATCATGACCGATCCCGAGAACTGGGTCGGCGAGTGGCGATCAACCAAGCGCTGGAACCGCCAGGACTACACCGACATCGTGGAAGTCGAGTGCTTACCCAACTTGAACGACCATTTGCCGGGAACGCTGCAGGGCAATTCCGCACTCGAAGCCCGGGAGAAGGCCCAATGAAAACACGCAGCCCGAGCCGGCGCATGGCCCCCGTCGCGGCCGCCATGCTCGCACTCGCTGCACTGGCCGTCCCGGTCTCCGGTACGGCGTCGGCCCACCATTCCTTCGCAGCCTTCGACACAGCCAAAATGGTCGAAATCAAAGGCGTCGTCGTGGAATTCCAGTGGACCAATCCCCATTCCTGGATCGAAATCGACGTGCCGAACGCCGCCGGCAAGGTGGAGCGCTGGAGCATCGAGCTCAACAGCCCCAACAATCTCTCTCGACAGGGCTGGAGCCGCCACGATCTCAAGCCGGGAGACAAGATCACGCTCACGCTCAATCCACTGCGCGACGGAAAGCTCGGCGGCCTTTTCAAGATCGTGACGCTCGCCGACGGCCGCGTGCATAAGGATCCCTCGCTCCGATCCAGCGAGCCGGCGGCTCAATAGGGAGAAATCGCGCAGCCATGAGACACGTGTTGGAAAAAGGATCCGTGAGGGCCGCGTTGCTCGCTCTCGTATCCGCCATCTTGCTCCTGACGCCCGGCCCCGCGCTCGCCCATCACAGCGGGGCCATGTTCGATTCGACCAGGGAAGTGCGCCTCGTCGGCGTGATCAAGACTTTCAGGTGGTCCAATCCGCACGCCTGGATCGAGATCGACGTACCCGACAGCGCCGGGAAACCCGTCACCTGGGGCGTGGAGATGACGAGCCCGAGTCTCCTCACGGACGACGGCTGGAAACGCTCGACGCTCCGCGTAGGCGATAAGGTCGAATTGCTTGTCGCTCCGCTGCGCGACGGTAAACCGGGCGGATCGTTTCTCGGCGTGAAACTGCCGGACGGAAGCTACCTCGGACGCGAGCCTAAGAAAACTTAACCGATCCGGCGGAAGGAAGGGTGAGGAGCATGGCCGCGCCGATTCTACGAGCCCTGATGATCGCGCTTGGATCCGCAACGGCCTGCGCCCTTGCCGATGCTCAACAGGTGAAGCCGGCGACGGCGACCGCCCCGTACACCAAGCTCAACGCCCTGCCCGACTGGGGCGGCGTCTGGGCGCCGGCGTTCAGCCCGGCCGCTTCCGGCGGCGGCGACCCGCCGCTCACGCCGGAATACAAGACCCGCTACGATGCTTTCCGCGCCGCATCCGCCGCTGGACGGGACGCCGGCAATGGCCGGCCTTCGAATTGCCAGCCGCCGGGCATGCCGCGCATCATGCTGCAGCCATACAACATCGAGTTCCTGTTCACGCCCGGGCGCGTCACCATCATCCAGGAAGCCTATATGCAGGTGCGCCGGGTATTCACCGACGGCCGCCCGCTTCCCGAGGATCCGGACCCCGCGTTCAACGGCCACTCGATCGGCCATTGGGAAGGCGACACGCTGGTGGTGGAGACTGCCGGCATTCGCGAGGACACCCAGCTCGGACGCGTGGGGGTCAGCCACAGCGACCAGCTTCGCGTCGTCGAACGCTACCGCCTGGATCCCGCAAATCCTGACAAGCTGAGCCTCGAGTTCACCTTCACCGACCCTAAGGCGCTGGAGCGGCCGTGGCAGCAAACCTACGCCTTCGTCCGGCACCGGGAATGGGAGCAAATCGAATTCATCTGCGCAGAGAACGACCGCAATCCGATCGGCGAGGACGGCAAGACCCAGTACATCCTGGGAGACAAGTAGCCGGCCCGCTGCAGCGATCCCTACCGCTTCATCCCGTCCTGCGCCTTGTCCGGATGGCTGGGCGGAGGCATGGGCCGGCTCTTCATCGTCACCTTCCCCTTCCACGGCACGTCGCCCATGGCGCGCCAGGCGTTGACGTAGAGCGTGCGGAAGAGCCAGCGGCCGTCGCGCTGCACCAGTTGATCGTCGCGCGTGCCGATGCCGAACAGGAAATTCGTGCCGTAGTCGACATTGTACTGCACGATCTGAAAGAAGCACCGCACCCGTGCGCCCTCTTCGGTGGGCGTCATGATGAAATGGTTGAACAGGTGCTGCCGCCCAAGCCACCAGTGCTGGCGGTCATACCAAAGCTCTTCGAGGCTTTTCAGGATCGCCGCGTGGCCTTTGACCCGACCCTGCCAGAGATGATCGAACTCCCCGTCCTCGGCGAACGCGCTGAGCGCCATTTCGGAATCGGCAAGATCGATGCCCCAGGCATAGCGGGCGTAGGTCTCCTCGATGTCCACCCGATCCTGCGCCGGCATCGTCGCGGGAACGCCACTGGGCCAGGCCAACCCGTCATTCGCCATCGCTATGCCTTCCCTGATGATATGTGCATCGCTCGCCTGAGCTTGACCGCCGTCAGCATCGGGTCAAGAGCCTGCGCGGCGGCGCCTGCCGGAGACCAGTCTCGTGGATGACCAGATCCGCAAGCGCGTTCGCGAAATCGGCAGCGTGATGCGACCGGAGATGTTCGCCGAGACCATTGCATTGTTTGCGCCACTCGCCCTGCGCCCTTCCCCGGACATCTGCACCGTCGAACGCAATATCTCCTACGGCCCCGATCCGCGTCACAGGCTCGACGTCTTCCAGCCGGCCACGAAAGGCGGCGCGCGCGCCATCGTGGTCTATGTCCACGGCGGCGGTTTCATCGGAGGAGACAAGGGCGCTGAGAGCGCGCCCTTCTACAACAATGTCGGCGCGTGGGCGGCGCGCAGCGGATTCATCGGCGTCACGATGACTTACCGCCTCGCTCCGGCTTTCCCCTGGCCCGCCGGCGCGGAGGATCTGGCGGCAGTCGTCGCTTGGCTGAGAGCCAACGCCACGCAGCATGGCGGCGATCCGGGTCGCATCTTCCTGGTGGGCCAGTCCGCCGGAGCGGCGCATGTGGCGAGCTACGTCGCGATGACCTGTTTCCACGGCGATCGACCAACAATCGCCGGCGCCATCATGCTGTCGGGCATCTACGACGTCGTTCGCCTCGAGCACGGGCCCTTCGAGAACGCCTACTATGGAACCGATCCCTCGCGATTCCCCGACCAGTCGTCCCTGCCCGGGCTGATCGCGACAGAGACGCCGTGCCTCTTCACCGTCGCCGAATACGACCCACCTCTGTTCCAGCGTCAGGCGGCTCTGCTGGCCGAAGAATGGTTCCGAGCCAGGCGCGCCTTGCCGCGCATGCTTTTCCTTCCCGACGGCAACCACATGACGGCCGCACTCTCTCTCGGATCGAGCGAAGATAGTCTCGGCGGCGAACTCGCAGCCTTCATCAGAAAATCCGGTGGCGATAATGCCTGAGCCTTTCTATTCGGCCGAAAGCTTCTACGGCCAGCAGCGCGCCCTTCGCTTCGAGGCCGACGTGCGCGACTGCGAAGTCATCGGCGCCATCCCACGGGAGCTCAACGGCAGCTATTACCGCGCCGGTCCCGACAGCCAGTATCCGACGCTGGACCGCGACATCATCATCAATGGCGAGGGCATGGTGTCACTGTTCCGCTTCGAGGATGGCCATGTCGACTTCCGCTGCCGGTATGTGAAAACCGAACGCTACAAGGCGCAGGACGCCGCGCGGCGTCGGCTCTACGGCAAGTATCGCAACCCCTACACCGACGACCCCGCCGCTCCGAGACTAGACCGCGACAACACCGCCAACACCTACGCCCACTATCACCACGGCCGCCTCTTCGCCCTGCGCGAGGACAGCCACCCCACCGAGATGGATCCCGATACGCTCGAGACCCTGCCCACCTGGGACTTCAACGGCGCGCTCGAAAGCACCAGCGTCTCTGCCCATCCCAAGATCGACCCGGTCACGGGAGAGTGGTGGTCGTTCAGCTTCTTCGCGCACCGCCGCTTCGACGGCGACATGATGCTGCAAGTCATCGACAAAGACGGAAAACTCTTCCGCCAGGAGGACTTCCAGGCCCCCTATCCTGGCGTCGCTCACGACTTCGCCGTCACGCGCGAGCACGTGATCTTCCCTGTCATGCCGATGACCGTCGACATGGAGCGCCTGACCAAGGGCGGCGACTTCTACGCCTTTGATCCCAACCTCCCGGCGATGTGGGGGATCATGCCCCGCTCAGGCACGACCAAGGACATACGCTGGTTCCGATCGCCCGGCGCTTTCATGGGCCACGTCATGAACGCCTACACCGAGGGCTCGAAGGTGCATGTCGACTGCACGATCAGCGGAACCAACGCTTTCCCCTTCTTCCGCGATGTGAAAGGCCAACGCACCGATCCGATGAAAGGCATCCCCACCGTCAGCCGCGTCACCTTCGATCTCGCCAGCAACAGCGATGTTGCATCCGAAGTGCGCCCCTTCCCCGGCGCCATGGGCGAGATGCCGCGCTGCGACGACCGCTTCCAGATGAGCCGCTACCGCTATGGCTTCATGAAGACCCGCGACGGCATCGCCCGCCTCGACTGGGAGACCGGCGTGCGCAGCCTGCACCCCATCCCGGATGGCAGCGCCCAGGAGCCGGTCCTCGTCCCGCGCTCGCCCGACAGCGCCGAAGGCGACGGCTTTATTCTTTGTGTCGTCAACCGCCTCGGGAAAAACCGCGCCGATCTGCTCGTGCTAGACGCAAACGCGATGGAGGCGCCCCCACTGGCCACGATCCAGCTTCCCTTCGACCAGCCCATGGCGTTTCATGGCTGCTTCGCGCCCCGAACCAGTTCCGGCGCACAACGAGCGAAAGCGTTATGACCGACGACGACCGTTACGAAGACTACCTGATCCAGGAAGCGCTGGGCGACGACTACCCGCAGGCCGGCCGCCAGCGGATGATCATGCCCCATCCTATCGCCTCGGTCGGCACGGGAATGGAAAGCCTCGAAATGCCGCTGCTGGCGAAGATGTCGCCGAACGCCGTCTTCATGATGGGCGACAATCCCAGATTGCCGAGAATGCCAGCGAAGCCGCACCTGCTCGACTTCTTCCGGCTCCGCTTCGGCGGCATCACCATCACCCACCTCCTCACCAGCGCCAAACGCGCGCTCGAGCAGGGGCAGGACGAGAAAACCGTGATGGCGATCCTGCTGCACGACATCTCCAATGGCTGCTTCGTGCGCGCCGACCACGGCTATTGGGGCGCGCAGATGATCGCCCCCTATGTCAGCGACGAGATTGCCTGGGCGGTGAAATACCATCAGGCCCTGCGCTATGTCGCTGACGAGGCCAATGGCTACTCCTACCCGGAAAGCTACCTCAAATTCTTCGGTCACGACTATGTGCCGCCCAACTACATCCGCAAGGACGCCGAAGAGGCCCGCCGGCACCGCTGGTACATGAGCTCGCGGCTGGTCACGCTTTACGATGTCTACTTTTTCGAGAAGAGCGAGCCGGTCGATCCGAACATCTTCACCGACATCATCGGCCGCCACTTCAAGCAGCCCGAAGAAGGACTGGGTTTTGACGGCTCGGCCGTCGCGCATATGTGGCGGACCATGATCTGGCCGAACAACTTCCTATGACCTCGGCGCTGCAGGTCGACCCCAACCAGCGCAGTCCAGAGAAAGCTAATGTCCAAAACCAAGACGCCATCCACGCGCCCGCCGACCAGGCACGCTAAAGAACAAGTCGCCGAATCGACGCAACGCCTCACCGTTCGCGAAGCCGTGTTCGACCTGTTCCGCAGCTTCGGCATGACTACAGTGTTCGGCAATCCCGGCTCGACCGAGTTGCCGATGTTCAAGGAATTTCCGGATGATTTCCGCTATGTGCTGGGGCTTCAGGAATCCATCGTCCTCGGCATGGCCGATGGGTTCGCGCAGACCAACCGCCGGCCGGCGCTGGTCAATCTCCACTCCTCCGCCGGCGTCGGCCACGCCCTCGGCAATCTCTTCACCGCCTACCGCAACCAGACGCCGCTGGTCGTGACGGCAGGCCAGCAGGCGCGCTCGATCATGCCGCTCGAGCCCTTTCTGTTCGCCCAGCAGGCCACCGATTTTCCCAAGCCTTTCGTGAAGTGGGCCTGCGAACCCGCCCGCGCCGAAGACGTGCCCGCCGCTATCGCCCGCGCCTATTACGTCGCGATGCAGCCCCCGCGCGGGCCGACCTTCGTGTCGATTCCGATCGACGATTGGGAGCGCGTGTGTATGCCCGTCGCGCCACGTCACGTCAGCGACAGCATACGCGGCGATGAAGCCATGCTCGATGCGGCGGCCAAAGCGCTCGACAAGGCCGCGCGTCCCGCCATCATCGTCGGCGCTGGCGTCGCCCGCGACGACGCCTGGGACGAGGTGATCGCCCTCGCCGAAAAACACCAGGCGCAGGTCTGGGTAGCGCCATTCTCCTCGCGCAACAGCTTTCCCGAAGACCACAGGCTGTTCGCCGGCTTCCTGACGCCCGCGCGCGAAGCAGTCGTCGCGGCGCTGTCGGGACACGATTTCATCTTAGTCCTCGGCGCCCCCGTCTTCACCTACCATATCGAAGGCTTCGGCCCGTGCGCACCCGAAGGATCGACCCTCGTCCAGCTGGTCGACGACCCCACCATCGCCGCCTGGGCGCCTGTCGGAACCGCGATCGTCACCAGCATCAAGACAGGCGTCGGCGACCTGCTCGCCCGCGCCCAGCCGCGCGTCCGCGCCGCGCCCAAGCCTCTGGTCCGTCCGCGCAAGCTCACCGGCGGGAAACTTACCGACTCTTATCTCTGCCAGCAGATCGCGACCCTGCGCCCCAAAGGCGCCGTCATCGTCGAGGAAGCGCCGAGCACGCGCGGGCCGATGCACGATCATCTTCCAATGATCGACCGCGACACCTTCTACACCTGCGCCAGCGGCGGCCTCGGCCACGCCCTGCCCGCGGCCATCGGCGTGGCGCTGGCGCGGCCGAAGGACAAAGTCATCGCCCTCCTCGGCGACGGCTCGAGCATGTACGCCATCCAGGGCCTGTGGAGCGCAGCCCAGCTCGGCCTCTCCGTCACCTTCATCATCGTCAAGAACGGACGCTACGAGGCGCTCTACGAATTCGGCCGCCGCTTCGGCCTCGACCGCACGCCGGGCGCCGACCTGCCGGAGATCGACTTCTGCGCACTCGCCCGCGGCCAGGGCGTTGCAGCGCGCCATGCCGATTCCACCGCCGATCTCGATGAAGCCTTGCTCGAAGCCTTCAGGATGAAAGGGCCGAGCCTCGTGGAAGTCAGCGTGGAATAGAAACACCGGCCGGCGGCGCCTCGATCATCCGCACCAGGTCCGCGAGCGTCGCGTTGACCGGCGCTTGCAGCCCCACGGCCTCGGCCTCCCACACGATGGCGCCGTTGATCTGCTCGATCTCTGTCCGCCTGCCCGCCAGCCTGTCCTGCAGCATCGACGCCTTGTGGGTTCGATGGCTGGCCAGCGCATAGTCGATCCTCGCCTCGATCCGCCCGCGCTCCAGCCGGATGCCTTTCGCGGCGGCGACAGCGACCACCTCCCCGACAACGCTTGCCGCCACCCGCCGCCCCGCCGGACAATCGAGCCCGCCATTCGGCAACAGAGTGATCGCCGCGAGCGCGTTCAGCGCGGCGTTGAATGCGACCTTGTCCCATATCGCCGCCGCCACATTCTCATCGACGGTGACCGTCAGGCCCGCCCTGCGCAGCAGCGCCGCAACCGGCTCGGCGCCTCCCTTAGCCGAAGCAACGAACCCGCCCAGCGTGATCTGTCCCGCGCCATGCGATGCGACCCGGGTCGGTCCCTGCAGATCGGCCGGCACGTTGGTCACACCGGCGAGGATGCGCTCCGGGGCGAACACCTCCGCCATGACCTCGGCATTGCCCAAGCCATTCTGCAGCGTCAGCGCCCATGTCTCCGGCGAGGCGAGATGCACCACCGATGCGATCGCCGCCGAGCTGTGCATGGACTTGGTGAACAGCACCACCAGATCAACCGGCCCGGCAACTTCGGTTGCTTTGGCGGCGCCGACCTTGACGACGCGCTCTCCGCGATCGTCGCTGACGGTGACGCCATCACGCACGAGGGCCGCCAGCCGCGCAGCGTCGATATCGATGAGCGTCACCGCTGCCCCGCTCTCGGTCAGCCGCGCGGCGAAGAAGCATCCCATCGCCCCCGCTCCGACAATCGCCACACTGCGCAGATCGGTCATCGCCATCGCCTCACAGCACCTTGCCAGGATTGAGGATGCCCTTCGGGTCCAGCGCCGCCTTGATCGTCCGCATCAGCGCCAATTCCTCGGCGCTGCGCGAATGATGCAGGAAGGCGCGCTTGGCCAATCCGATCCCGTGCTCCGCCGAGATCGCGCCCTTGCGCCGCCCGACCGCTGCGTAGACGACTTCATCGATCTCGTGCTCGGGCATGGGCCCGCCGCCGAGCTTTGCCGAGAAGTGAAGATTGGCGTCCGCGACGTGCCCGAAGAACACGGTCTCGATCTTCGGCCAGCGGGCGCGCAACGCGGTTTCGATCTCGTGTTTCAGCGCCGCGATCTCGCCCGTCGGGGCGGAGATGTCGAACGCCATCTGCGGCCAGAAGACTTTCGGAAATTCGCCCGGACAGTCGCGTATGTCCCACAAGGCCCGAGCCTGCGCGCCAGATCCCGCAATGACGGCGTCCGCGACGACGCCCTCCTCGATCGCCGCGCCAATGACGGCTTCGAACCGCGCAGCATCTCCCTCCGGATCGGCGCCCATCGTCTCGATCAGCACATAGAGGCCATGAGCCGGCGCAATCGGCGGCTGACGCCCAAGCGCTGTCGTGCCGAGACGATAGAATTCCGGCCACATCGCCTCGAACGCGGAGAGTCCGCCGCCAAGGCCGCTTCTCGCCACGCGCAGGAGGTTGAGCACGGCATCATAGTCCGCCACAGCGCAAAGAGCTGTGCAGACGCTCCGCGGCTTGGGCGATAGTCGCAGGACGAGCCGCGTGATGACCCCCAGCGTGCCTTCGGAACCAATGAACAGCTGCTTGATGTCGTAGCCGGTATTGTTCTTGATCATCTTGTTGAGGCTTGAGACCACCGTGCCGTCCGCCAGCACCGCCTCTACGCCCAGCACCAGATCCCGCATCATGCCGAAGCGGATCACCCGGTTGCCGCCGGCGTTGGTCGAAGCTGCCCCGCCCATCTGGGTCGAGCCGCGCCCGCCCAGGTCCAGTGGAAAGAAGAAACCAGCCGCATCGGCCGCCGCCTGCACCGTCTCGAGCACAACGCCCGCCTCGACGGTCATCGTGGATGCGTTCCGGTCGATCTCTTCGATGGCCCGCATGCGCTCCAGCGAGAGGATGAGGCATGGTTCGACCGGCACGCCGCCGCCAACCATTCCGGTCATGCCGCCCTGGGGCGTTACCTTGACGTTCGCGGCGTTGCAGATTCGCAGAATCGCGGAGACTTCCGATGTCGTTCGCGGACAGGCGACGCCGATGATCGACACTCCTGCCGGCGCTGATTGAGTGAAGTCGTGCAGACGCCGCGCGAGATCGGCGCCCTCAGGCGCCGTGACCACGCCGGGACCGACTGCCCGCATGAGTTTGTCCAGGAGCTCCAACATGCCCCCTTGGCGGATGCGAATATCGCATGACGGGGAACTCCGCTTTCCCTATCATTATGTTAGATAATGATTTGGTCCCGGCTGCGCGTCAACGCAAATCCGGCATGCCTTAGGGAGGGACAAGATGAACCTGCATAAGCCCATCAGCTTCACCGCCATTGCGATTGCGTTCGCCGCAATGCTCGGCGGCTGCGCGACTACCGACGGCGCGGCGCTGAAGAACGCCAGCTGCGACCGGACCTGTCTGTCTGCCGCGATAACCAGTTACGCGGATGCGCTGTTGGCGCACGATCCTTCGAAACTGCCGCTGGCGGAGAACGTCAAATTCACCGAGGACTACGCGCAATACAAAGTTGGCGAGAGCCCGCTGTGGAAAGGCGCTTCGCGACCGCGCGACTACCGGCAGGACTTCATCGACGTGCGCCAGGGCGTGGCTGGCTCGCATATCATGCTGGAAGAGTATGGCGTGCCGGTGATGCTCGTGCTGCGCATGAAGCTGGCGGACGGCAAGATCGCCGAAATCGAAACCCAGGTAACGCGCAACCAGACCGAGGGCGTGATCTTCAACATCGACGCGCTGGAGAAGGCGAGCGCGGCCATGGCCTATGTGCCAACCAGGGAACAGCGCATGTCTCGCGCCAACATGATCAAGGTGGCCGAGCACTATCCCAAGGGCCTGCTGGCCGGCAGCTTCGTTGCCGTCAACGCGCCCTTCGCCGACGATGCCTATCGCTTTGAGAACGGCAACGTCATGGCTGGGCCGCAGTGCACGCGCACCGACACCTGCAAGAACATGAAAGCCCAGCCGATCGGGGATGGCCGCGGCTCCTTCCAGCAGCGCCTCGCGGCGGTAGACGAGGAGATGCAGATCGTCTGGTACCGCCTATCGTGGGCGCGCGGGGAAAGCACTCGCTTGGTGGTCTGGGAGGCGTTCAAGGTCTACGGCGGAGAACTCCACGGCGTCGAAGCGTTCATGAAGCTGATGCCGCGGGATGAGCCCACGGGATGGGGGGATGTGAGTGGCCCGCCACCCGCAGTACGCGCTGCGCCTCCTCCGCCGGGACTCTGAAACGGAAACTGCCGGGCGGTGGCCCTTCTGCGGCTCACCCGGCAATTTCCAGGACCTTAGAACATCGTGTTGGCGTTCCGGGCGTCTTTGGCTTCGGGTACGCGCTGGACCACGTCCCAATGCTCCACGACCTTGCCGTCCTCGATACGGAACATGTCGACGATGGCGTTGCCCAGGGACTCCGGCGTGCGCTTTGAGTGGATGTGCAGGATCACAATGTCGCCATCAACGAAGGCGCGTTTGATCTCGCCATGATTGAGCGGAAAATTCTTCTTGAGATTCTCGACATGAGCCTTGATCCCCTCGACGCCATCGACCGCGGCCGGATTGTGCTGGGTGTAGTGCGACCCGATCAGTTTCGAGGCCGCATTCCAATCCTTGTCGTTGAGCGCTGCATTGTAGAAAGCGATGGCAACGGCCTTGTTCGCTTCCTTGGCGTGATCAGGCGCAGCGACCGCCGGCGCCGCGGCAGCGGCCGTTTCCGCCAGACCCTTGCTCGCCTGCTCACCGGGCGAACACGCGGCCAGAGCTACGCATATCGCGCCAGCAATCCATGCGCGCACCCAGGTGATCTGTTCCCTCATGCTGCGATCTCCTCCGACATATTAGCAAAGCCTGACGGTAACTTCGCGCGTGTCCAGTCTGCTTCGAGCGTCAAGCCATGATCGAACTCGTCCTGCTTCCTGGCCTTCTGTGCGATGCGACGGTCTGGCGTGCGCAGGCCGATGGACTCTCCGATATCGCGCTTCCCATCGTTGTAGACTATGGCGCACGCGACAGCCTGACCGCGATGGCCGAGTGCGCTCTCGATAGCGCTCCGAAGCGCTTTGCGCTGGCAGGACATTCGATGGGCGCACGAGTGGCGCTCGAGGTCATGCGGATCGCTCCCGAGCGAGTGGAGCACCTCGCCTTGCTGGACACCGGCATCCATACACTCAGGCCCGGCGAAACCGAGAAGCGGATGCAGCTGGTGGAGCTGGCCTATCGGGAAGGAATGGCGGCGCTGTGCGACGCCTGGCTGCCGCCAATGGTGCATCCAGACCGCGTTCAGGACAGCGCTCTGATGCAGCCGCTGCGGGAGATGGTGACCCGCTTCACGCCCGAGCGGCACGAGGCCCAGATCAGAGCCCTGCTCAACCGGCCGGACCCGGCGCCGCTGCTTTCCGCGATCACATGCCCTACGCTGGTCGGCGTCGGCCGTCAGGACGCGTGGAGTCCGCCCGCCCAGCACGAAGCGATCGCCCAAGCCGTACCGGGTGCAAACCTCATCGTGTTCGAACATGCCGGTCACTTTGCGCCCTGCGAGGCCCCCGATCAGGTTACGACGGCGATGCGGGCGTGGCTGTCGGCGTAGCGCCGGTCGGTGGCCAGTTCACCTTGGCGGGCGCTTCGCGGCCGGGCGCAAACTCGTTGTAGATCTTGCGCTTCACGAAATACCACATGCCGTCGATCTTGATCATCTCGTCTTCATAGTGGCCATAGCCGTTGATCTCCGGCTTGCCGTTGGCGTTGGTGTAGGACGTCCAATAGGCCTTACCGTAAGCGTGATCGCCGTCGATCTCGAGCGCCACGTTGGTGATGTTGTGGCGCATGCGCGGAACCGGCTTGCCGGTTTCGGTTGCTCGCTTGGCCTCGCGCGCTTCCATATCGATGATCTCCTGGCGGATGGCGTCGCGGCCCTTGCCGGTGACGGCGGCGGAATCCATCTGGCCATCCGGCGCGAAGGTCGCTGCATAAGCATCCTCGTCACGCCAGTCGAGCGCGAACATATAGCGCCCCTGAAGATCCTCGATCGCTGCGCGATCGTCTGCATAGCTCGATGCGGCGGGGGCCGCCGGCGCGGCGGCAGCGCTGTCCGGCGCTGGGCTGCATGCGGTGAGTACACGCGCCAAGGCCAATGCGGCGCCTGCAAGTTTCAAGTGCGATGTCATCTTTCTCTCCCCTGTTTTCTTTCTCTTGTTTCTCGTCTTTGGGCGGGCTCATGCCCAGCCCTGCAGCAACCTGATCTCGGCATCGCTCAGGTGCTCGACCGGCCCCGCAGAACGAAGCCCGGCTGGCGGCCGATAGGCGGGCGACTTGCCCGTTTGGTCGATGATCAGCTGATCCATGTAGAAGGTGACGACCGGCCTGGAGGGCGTTTCGCCGATGGCGCCGGCCGCCCAGGCCGCAGGCAGAGCTGTGGCGCCGGCCAGGACGGCGGCGCCCTTCATGAGCGCCCGCCGGGAAGGTTGAAGCGATTGACCAGCCATGGCGCGCCTCATCCGAAATCGAGTTCGTCGTCGCCCATCCATTTGCCGTGCAATGCAGCGCTGGAGCGGAAGGGCAGGATCACGCGCGCAAGCTCGGTCATTGATTGGGCGTCTGCGATGATCAGCTCGGCGCGCATCTCGGCGTAGTTGGAGGCGACACCCATAAGATAGCCCTCGCCTTCCGGCGCATTCTTGCTCTTGGGAACGAAGGTGGATTCCTGCAGAGAATGCGTGTTGCCGGCGAACAGCGGCGTGATCTTCTTCGTGCCCAGATCGAACCGGCCATAGCAGTTGCTGACGCGGCCGCGCAGGTTGCCGGCGCGGGCCTCGTCGAACGGACGTTTGGGATCGGCGTAGGTCGTGAAAATCTCGCGATACGCCTGGCCGGTATAGCGATCGTCGATCTTTCCAAGGTCGCTGGCCGGATCGGAGAAGATGATCTCGTCCTCGAATCCATCCCTCTTCGAATTGAGATCGAAGGTCTGGCGATGGAGATAACAGGTCGTCTTGGTGGGATCGAAGGGCGAGCCGTCCGTATTCTCGAAGAAGGGAAACGGGTTCGAATTGTAGAGGCCCGCCTCGATGATCACTTTGTTTCCGACCGTGCGGCCGCCGAAGACATGCACAGCCGCCGTGAGCGGCGTCTTGAACCAGCGTACGTCCTTGCCGTCGCCGTCGCGCGGCAGGATGCCAATATAGCCCGGCGCCGACTTGTCCCATCCCCAATGGACTTTGTTGGCCTTGAGCCGCTTCATGTTCGTGACATAACCGCCCATCGGGAAGACGAGGTGTTTCTCGGTCAGCACCATGTCGTGCATCATCGAGAGGTAAGGCGCCTTGAAGCGCGTCTCGTTCTTTACATTGCCGTGCTTGTCGACGACGCAGACATAGATGTCGTTGGTGAGCAGGCCCGAGGCTTCATAGCCGTAGGTGATCATGTCGCCGGTGACGGGATCCCATCTCGGGTGGGCGGTGAAGGTCTCCGACTTGTATTTGCCGTTGAAATCCCACGGACCGATTGTCTCCAGCGTCTTGGGGTTGATCTCGTAGGGAAGCGCATCCTCCTTGAGCGCGAAGAGCTTGCCGGCGTGCGCAACCACAGCAGTGTTGGCGACGGTGCGATCTAGGCCCTTGACGCTGGGATCGTCGAAGAAGGGGTTGCGATAATTGCCGAAGAGCTGGCGGTTGGCGGCCCGGTTGGCTTTCCAGCGCGGGGTCTTCACCCAGCGGCCGCGATAGTCGACGATCCCTTTCTTGAAGCGAAACATCGAGATGTAGCCATCGACGCTGAAGCCGCCGTCATTGGGATACATGGAGGGATAGAAGAACTCGCCGCCAACGCGGACGAAGGCGCCGTTGAGATCTTCGGGGATTTTCCCGCCCTGGACCTCGCAGTCGAAGACATCCGCCTCGAACCGCCCCGGTGCGAAGAACCCCTGGCGTGTTGTGGTCTGGGTTAAGGTGACCATGCTCCTGCCCTTCCTACTTATACGATATAATCATACGTGCCGAGGAGACCAACGCCAACCTGCCGCGCGCGGAGGCTTCAGCGCCTACCTCGCCAGAAGCACGTCGTGGATGTAGCTGGCGACATCGTGGAAATCCCCGGCGTTATAAGTTCCGCGGAAGGAGGGCATGTCGTTCCGCCCTGCGTCCGCGGTGTACATGATCGAGTCGATGGTCAGCGTCTTCGGCAGCGGCGGGCCGTTCTCATGGCCGCCCTCTCCGTTCTCGCCATGGCAGGCCATGCAGACCGTGCGGTAGATTTCCTCGCCATGCTTGACGTCGGCTTTCCGGGTGGACGGCACGGCCGGAGGCGGCGCGAAGACGGCAACGCCTCTGGGGCCGATCGCCTTTGTGACGTCAGCAGGCAGCGGCTGCATCGCTCCGTCCAGGGCGAACAGCCAAACGCCGTCATTGCTCTTGAGCGTCGAGAAGATGTGGCCGCCGGCGATGACGACGACATACTGCTTGCCCTTGTACTCGAACGTGGTCGGCGTTCCGTGAATGCCGCCGTCCGTCTGGAATTCCCAGAGCAGCTTTCCGTCCGAACTGTCGAGCGCCGTCATCACGCCGTCGGCGCGGCCGACGAATATCAGTCCGCCGGCGGTAGTGATCGAACCGCCAGCACAGACCCGGCCCATCTGGCGCCAGGCGATGCGGTTGGTAGTGAGATTGACCGCTGCGAATGAAGGGCCTTGAGGTTCGACCACGCCTCCGGCGCCCCGCGCACCGGAGAAGCCGCCCTGCATATATTGCTGTCCGGGCGGCGGGCCGATCATGCCATCGGCATCCCCGCCGAACGCGCCGCCAATACCGCTATTGGTGCAGATGAACATCAGATTGGATTTTGGATCGTAGGAACTCGGCGGCCAGTTTACCCCCGCGCTTGGCGCATAGAGCGTGGCCTTGTCGGACTTGAAGGGGGCGAAGGTCTTGCCCTCGTTGACCAGCTCCCAGCCCTCGGGCGCTTTGAGAATGCGGTGCGCAACCAGATCATCGCCGACGGGGATGGGCTGCGTCGCCGCCGTCGCCTGAGTCGGCTCCTGCGGCACCGGCGTTTCGGGAATGCCAATCAACGGCTCGCCTGTGACGCGGTCGAGAATATAGAGGTAGCCGGACTTGGACGCGTTCGCGATTCCTTTGCGCGGTTTGCCGTCAACGGCAGCGTCGAAAAGGATGACCGGGTTGGGCGAGTCATAGTCCCAGATGTCGTGATGCACTTCCTGGAAGTGCCAGCGATACTTGCCGGTCTTCACATCCAGCGCGACAACCGCGACGCTGAACAGGTTGTCGCCCGCGCGGATCGCGCCGTTGAGATCGGGACCGGGATTGCCGGTGGAAAAATAGATCAGGCCGAGTTCGGGATCGACTGCCGGCGTCTGCCAGACCGGCGCGCCGCCATACTTCCAGGCGTCATTGTCCTGCGGCCAGGTGTCATGGCCGAACTCACCCGGCCGTGGGATGGTCCAGAAATTCCAGATTTCCTCGCCGGTCTTGGCGTCGTAAGCGGAGATTCGGCCGCGTATGCCGTACTCGCCTCCGGCAAAGCCTACAATGACCAGTCCCTCATAGTAGAGCGGCGCAGATGTGATCGAATAACCGACGGAGGGATCGGCCGCCTGCACTGACCAGATGATCTCTCCGGTTCGCTGATCGAGCGCCACGAGCTTGGCGTCGAGCTGGCCGACGAAGATCTTGCCCTCACCCATGCCGAGGCCGCGGCTGAGCCAGCCGCAGCAGACGTTCACGGTTTTCTTGAGATCGATCCCGGCGTCATACTTCCAGAGCGTGTTCCCGGTCTCGACATCGATCGCGAAAGCGTCGTTCTCGCCGGTGACCACATAGATGACGCCCTCGTGGATCAGGGGCTGAGCCTCCGCGGAAAAGCCGGGGCCCATGCCGGAGCCGCCCAGCGACGCCCGCCACACGCCCTTCAGCTTGGCGACATTTTCCCGATCGATGGTGTCGAGCGGCGAATACCTGTGATTCAAGATATTCCCACCGTTGGTGATCCACCCTTTGCGTGGGGCTTCGGCCAACTGCCTGGCGTTGAATGCAGGCGAAGCAAACCGATCCGACGCATCGCAGCCGGACAGGCAAAGCGCAGCGGCGAGCAGGGCCACCCACGTGAATTCAAGTTGCCGCATCGCCTCCCCCTCCGGCGTTTTTCCCTCTCGTTGCTACGGAAGCAACCTGGCGGGCGCGTAAGTCCGCCCTTGGCTGCGAGCCTAACGAAAGATATGTGATATAACTAGAGGGTTTATTGCGGCGGATGGCGAGACTTGCTGCGCTGCGAAAGCCGCGAGTCCGGGGGGAGAGCATGGCAAACGTTTCGGGGAGCCCCGCCAGTCCGGCCGTCGACGCCCTCGTCGCCTTCGACCGCGCGCAGCTTGGGCCCCGCTACTGGCTGCTGATCGCCGTGCTGATGGCGCACGGCATCGTCGAGATGTTCGACTTCTACCTGGTCGGCTTCTTCATCGCGATCGTCGCAGGGGAATGGCAGCTGAATTTCGGGCAGGTCGCGACCATCCTTCTTGCCGCCGGACTGGGGCAGATCTGCGCGGCGCTGCCCCTGGCGCGGGCGGCGGACCACTGGGGACGCAAGCCCGTACTGATCGCCAGCATCGTGATCTATTCGGCCGCGGCGGGCTCGATCTCCTTCGTGCCGGAAGGCGGATGGATGATGTTCGCCGCGCTGCGCTTCCTGGTGGGCGTGGGGTTCGCAGGCGCGCTGGTGTCGCAGATCACGCTGATCGTGGAATTCTCGCCCAACCGGTATCGAACGCTCATCTCCAACGCTTCGGGCGCGGTGGCGACGGTGGGGGTGATCGTGGCGAGCCTCTCGGCCGGGACGCTGCTGGCGCAGCTGGGAGGATGGCGCGGTCTGGCGGCGCTGGGGTACATCCCGATGATCTTCGCAGCTATCCTGCTGCTGATCGCGCCGGAATCGCCGCGCTGGCTGATCTCGCGCGGCAGGGCGGCGCGGGCGCGCGACATCATCAAGGCGCATATCCGTACCAGCGACGAGCTTGCCCCGCCGGCTGTGCCGCCCGCGCCGGAAAAGCCGCGCCTGGTAGACCTCTACGCACATCCCGGCCGGTTCTGGCTGGTGATCGTCATGGTGACGGCTATCGGCCTCGCCAGTTTCACCGTCTCCTCCTGGGGGCCGACCATCCTGTCGATGGCGCTGCAGGTATCGCCGGCCGAGGCCGCCCTGCTCTTCTCCGGCGTCGCCTTCGCGGGGCTGGCGGGGCGCATACTGTTCACATTCGCGCCGCTGTTCATCGGACGGTGGCGGGCAATGCTGGTCTGCCTGTTCGGCTCCGCCGTGGTGCTGAGCGTCGCGGCCTTGTTCCACAATGCGTTCATCGGCGAAATGTCGGTGTTCCTGTTGTGCCTGATGGCGGGCGCGGTCCTCTATGATGGCTGCATGACCAATGTGGCGCCCTATTGCGTCGAGCTGTTTCCGGTGCGCATCGCAGCGCAAGGCGGCGCGCTGGGAAATACGGTGACAGGCTTCACCAAGCTGGCGGGCCCGGCGCTGCTCGCGCTGATCGCCGGATCGGACAATCTGGTGACGCCGAGGGCGACATCGGAGGCAATCACGCCGGCCTTTCTGCTGATGGCGGGGGTATGCCTCGCCGCCGGGATCGCGATGCTGTTCCTGCGCTACGAGACCCACGGCAAGACGCCCGAGATCGCGACCGCAGCGTCATGAGGGTGATCGGCGATCTCTCGCGGCTGAATGCGATCCGCTATCCGCACAAGATCGCGCTGCGCATGGGCGGGGACAGCCTGACCTATGAACAGCTGGATGAGCGAAGCAACCAGCTCGCCCATGCCCTGACCGCACGCGGCGTGGCGCCCGGCGACCGCATCGCCCTCCTCGCCTACAACCGGCTTGACTACGCCATCATCACGCAGGGCGTCGCCAAGTGCGGCGCGATCCTGACGCCGATGAACTTCCGGCTGGCGCCGCAGGAGATCGCGACCATCCTGCGCGATTGTGAGCCGAAAGTCCTGTTCATGGAGCCAGGCTTTGCGGCCGCCGTCGCCGAGGCAATGCGTGGCGCCGGGCCCGAGATCGTATTTCTTCCAGATCCCGATCCGCAGCCGCCCGGCGCGCCGACGCTGGCCAGCCTCTGCGAGGGCCAGCCGACGTCCGCTCCATCGCTGCTGGTCGCACAGGAAAGCCCGTGCGTGATCATGTATACCAGCGGCACGACCGGCGCGCCGAAAGGCGTGCTCGTCTCCCATGAAACCTATTTCCGCATGTACCTAGCGACGGCCGTCGAGGCCTCGCTCCGCCATGACGACGTCTACTTGATGGCCGTGCCGATGTTCCACGCGGCCGGGCTAAACATGATGCTGCACCAGGCGCTGTTCATGGGCGCAAGCGGCGTCATCCATCGCGGCCCGTTCGAGCCGGACCTGATTCTGCGCATGATCCAGGACCATCGCGTCACCTTCGCCGTCATGGTGCCGACCACCGTTGGAATGCTCGCCTTCCATCCGGGCGTCGAGGCCTATGACGTTTCCAGCCTCGACAAGATCTTCTACGGCTCGATGCCGATCACGCCGCGTATTCTGGATCAGGCGCGACACGTCTTTCCCAATGTCGCCTTCACGCAGCTCTATGGCTCGACCGAGAGCGGCATGCTGGGCGTGCTGCGCTGGGCCGACCATGGCCGCTGGTCGCAGACCACCGGCCGGCAGGCGCTCCTGAGCGAAATGCGGATCGTGGACGATGACGGCCAAGCCGTTCCCGTCGGCGGGGTCGGCGAAGTGATCGGCGCGCAGCGGACGATGGGCATGATCGGCTACTGGCGCAATGACCGGGCCACAGCGGAAACTATCCGCAACGGATGGATCTATACGGGCGATCTGGCGCGAGTGGAGCCCGAGGGCTTCTTCACGCTCGTCGACCGCCGCAAGGACCTGATCATCTCGGGCGGGGAGAACATCTATCCCAAGGAGGTGGAGAACGTGCTCGCGGCGCATCCGGCCGTGCGCGAGGTCGCGGTGTTCGGCGTGGCGCATGAGCTCTATGGAGAATCGGTCTGCGCCGCGGTTTCTCTTTTTCCGAACCAGACGGCGAGCATCGACGAGCTAACCGCCTTCTGCCGCGGCAAGATCGCCGGCTATAAGATTCCGCGACGCATCGATGTGCTTCAAGCCCTGCCCCGCAACGCCAGCGACAAGGTGCAGAAGGCAGTTCTCAAGGCGCAGTTCGGCAAGGGATGAGCGGCCGTTACGGCGTCTTCGGTCCGAACCAGGGCCCGTGCTCGTCGGTCAGCCAGTAGAGGGCGCGTTCGGCGATCAGCCATTTACCGTTTCGCTTGGCCATCGTGTCTTTTGAATACCCGACCGAGGCGACTTCTCTCTTTTCTGCCTTGAACTGCCAGCGGAACACCGTCCAGTAGGAGGTGACGACGCAACGCTCATCGTCGCCATCGAAGAACAGGTGCGTGACCTGGTGCTGGCGGCCGCGGAAATCCGGGCGCGTGATGAAGTCGTGGGCGAATGCCAGCGGATCCTTGCGGTTGCCCTGGGTGTCGAGGGTGACGCCGTCGGGCGTGAAGCAGGCGACGACGCCTGCGATATTTCCGGTGTCGAGCTCCCAGGCGTAGCGGCCGAGGCGATCCTCGATCGCGGCGCGATCTTCAAGAGTCAGTGGTTTGGCCATGACGTTTCCCTTCCCAGAAATTGGCTAGTCCACGCCCCAGCGGCGGAGCAGATCGGCGGGCATGGGCGCCTTTGGCGCGTGACCGGTCGGCGTAGCCTCGAAGCGCGGAGCGGCGGCGGGCAGGCCGTCGATGAAGACGCTGCGCTCGGTGTTCTGCGGATGCTGCATCGCTTCGCCCATATCGAGCACGGGCGTGACGCAGGCGTCGGTCAACTCGAACACTTTTGTCCATTCATCGCGCGTGCGTGTGCGGAAGACGGCGGCGAAGCGATCATGCAGTTCGGGCCAGCGGGAGCGGTCGTATTGTTTGGGAAGACTTGCTGGATCGAGGCCCAGGCCTTTCAGCATCTCCGCGTAGAAGGGCGGCTCGATGCAGCAGGTCATCATGTAGTGGCCGTCCGCCGTCTCGTAGGCGCAACCGAAAGGACAAGAGCCGTCCATCATGTTTGTACCGCGCTGGTCCGACCACAGGCCGTTGGCGCGCATGGAATAGATCATGGTCATCAGCGAGGCGGCGCCGTCGACGATCGCGGCGTCGACCACTTGCCCTGCTCCACCGGCCCGAGCGTGGGTGAGGGCGGCGAGTACGCCCATCGCCAGGAACAGCGAGCCGCCGGCGAAGTCGCCGACCAGATTCAGCGGCGGAGTGGGTGGACGGTCGGCATGCCCAAGCGAGTGGATCACGCCGACCAGCGAGGTGTAGTTGGGATCGTGGCCAGCGGTTCTGGAGAGAGAGCCGGTCTGGCCCCAGCCGGTCATGCGGCCATAGACAAGTTTGGGACTGCGCTTGAGGCAGACGTCGGGTCCCAGGCCCAGGCGCTCCATCACGCCGGGGCGAAAGCCTTCGAGCAGGATGTCGGCTTTCTCGAGGATAGAGAGAAGCCGCTCGATCGCTGCGGGATCCTTGAGATCGAGCGCCAGGCGCGAGCGGCCGCGCCAGAGCGGATCCTTTTCCATCGGGACTGGCATCCTGGCTTCGCGGGCTTGCGGAGGTTCGACCAGCAGGATTTCCGCGCCCATGTCGGCGAGCAGCATGCCGCAATAGGGCACGGGCCCGATCGCCTGAAGCTCGACAATCCTGACGCCCGCAAGGGGTCCTCGCGCGTTCATGATTGGCATCTCCGCAGCTTCATCTCGGCGGCGCTCGCGTGCCGGCGTCGATGCGGATGAGTTCACCGTTGATGTAGCTGTTCTCGATCAGGTGGACGACGAGGGCGGCGTATTCGGCGGGGGCGCCCATGCGCTTGGGGAATTCCAGCGTGGAGATCAGCTTTTCCTTCAGCTCTGGAGGCGCGCCGGCGCCCATCGGGGTTTCGAAGAGTCCGGGGGCGATGGTGTTCACGCGGACGCCGAACTGCGAGAGGTCGCGCACCATGGGGAGCATCATGCCGATGACGCCGGCCTTGCTGGCGGCGTAGGGGATCTGGCCCATCTGGCCTTCGATGCCGGCCAGGGACGACGTGTTGACGATCACGCCGCGCTCGCCGGTTTCGGGATCGGGCTGATTCTTCAGCATCTCGGCGGCGGCGAGGCGGCAGATGTTGAATGTGCCAACGAGATTGACATCGATGGCGCGCTTGAAGTCGGCGAGCGCCATCGGGCCGGACTTGCCAACGATGCGGCCGATCCTGCCGGGAATGCCGGCGCAGTTGATGCAGGCGTTGAGCCCGCCGAATGCGTCGCGTGTCGCGGCGAGGCCTGCTTCGGCAGAGGCTTCGTCGGCGACATCGACCTTGGCGAAGATCGCGTTGGGGCCGAGTTCTTTCGCGAGCGCCTGCCCGCGCGCCTCGTTGAGATCGAAGATCGCGGCCTTGCCGCTGCCGGCGATGAGGCGGCGAACGGTCGCTTCGCCGAGGCCGGAGGCGCCGCCGGTGACGATGGCGACGCTGTTCTCGATCTTCATTCTATCGTCCCTTGAACACGGGTTTGCGTTTTTCCGCGAAGGCCTTGCCGCCTTCGGCGGCGTCTTCCGAGACCATGTGCTCGGCGGAGACGCGCTTTTCGTTCTTCAGCGCCGCGTCGGTGGTTTGGTCGAGCGCATCCTTCACCAGCATCTTCATGCGCTTGAGGCCGAGCGGGCTCTTGGCGGCGACTTTTTCAGCGATGGCCTGGACGTCGGCTTCGAACGTCTCGTCCGGGAAGACGCGGATGAGGAGGCCGATTGCCTGCGCGTCGGCCGCGTTCAGCAACTCGCCGGTGAACATGAGATAGCGCGCCCAGTTGACGCCGACGACGCGAGGCAGGCGCAAGGTGGCGCCGCCGCCGGGAAGCGCGCCGAAATTGGCGTGGGCGTCGCCGATACGGGCGCTT
Organism: Hyphomonadaceae bacterium; assembly: GCA_030697555.1. Taxonomy (GTDB): domain Bacteria; phylum Pseudomonadota; class Alphaproteobacteria; order Caulobacterales; family Hyphomonadaceae; genus UBA7672. The sequence goes on along the minus strand of JAUYPV010000054.1, from coordinate 29,866 downwards.
TGCGTTCCCAGCATGAAGTCACACATCAGGGCGAGCTCGAGACCGCCGCCGGCAGTGACGCCGTTGATCGCGGCGATGACGGGCTTTCCGAGATTGTTGAGCACGTCCTCCATCGCGGCGCCGAGGTCGAGGAAGGAGGGACTGCCTGGGGGAAGATCGCCGGGGAGAGCGCCAGTCAAATCCGCGCCGGCGCAAAAGCCCCTGCCCTTGCCGCTGATGACGATGGCGCGGGTGTCGGCGCGGTCGCGGAGTACGATCAGCGCTTCGCGCAGTTCGCGCATGCCGGTCAGGGAGAGGGCGTTCATCGCCTGCGGGCGATTGAGGTAGAGCCACGAGACTTGGCAGGACTCTGGGCCGCGGTGCTCGATGAGAAGCGTTTCGTACGGCATCAGATCTTCCTTTCCCGTCCCGCCCAGAACGGCTCGCGCACTTTTCGGCGCAGCAGCTTGCCCACGGGACTGCGCGGCAGTTCGGCGATGAATTGGATCGCCTTCGGGGCTTTCACGCCGCTGAGGTGTTCGCGCGCGAAGGCGAGAAGTTCGGCCTCATTCGCCGAGGCGCCGGCCTTCAGCTCCACCACGGCGGTGACGCGTTCGCCCCATTCCTCGTCGGGCGCGCCGACGACGGCGCAGTCCTGCACGGCGGGATGGGCGAGCAGCGCTTTTTCAACCTCGGCGGGGAAGACGTTGAAGCCGCCGGTGATGATCATGTCCCGCTTGCGGTCGACCAGGAAGATCCAGCCTTCGGCGTCCTTGAAGCCGAGGTCGCCGGTGTGGCGCCAGCCGAAGGCGTTGGCGGCGGCGGTCTCCTCCGGGTTCTTGTAGTAGCCGATCATCAGCTGGTCGCCGCGCATGACGATCTCGCCGACGGTTTCGGGCGGCAGAAGATTGCCCTCGTCGTCCATGATCTCGACGCGCGTGAAGAGAGTCGCGCGGCCGACGCTGGAGAGGCGGCGCTCGTCGCCGCTTTGGAGGACGCGGACATGATCCTCGGGCGAGAAGAAAGTGATGTTGAGGCCGGCTTCAGACTGGCCGAACGAATTGGTCATGCAAGGGCCGAAGACCTCCATCGCCTCTTTTATCTTTGCGGGCGCCATCGGGGCGGAGGCGTAGGTGAAATAGCGCAGGCTGGAATAGTCGTACTTGCGCACGTCGGGATGGGCGAGCAGGCGGTAGATGACGGTGGGCGGCAAAAATAGATGAGTGACGCGATGCTTTTCGATCGCCTGCATAACGGCGAGCGGATCGGGCGCCGGAAGCAGCACGTTGGTGGCGGCCATGGGCGACATGACGAGCGCCGAGCCGCCGGCGGCGTGCGTCATCGGGGCGGCGACGAGGTGGATGGCGTCGTCCATCCAGCTTACGGTGCGCGTCGAGGCGATCATGGTCTGCCAGGCGCGGTTGGGCATCATGACGCCCTTGGGCGCGCCGGTGGTGCCGCCCGAGCTTAAGAGTACGACGATGGTCTCGCTCGACTGAATGATTTCCGGGGAGCGGTCGTCGGGCATGCCTTCGACGAATGTGGCGAGCGATGGCGCGGGGGCATCTTCCTTGTCGATGCAGATGGTGCGCGTGATCCTGGGGCAGGCGGCGACGAGCTGGCGGGCCAGGACAGAGAAGGCCGAAGCGTAGAACAGCACTTCGGCGTCGGTGTTGTTGAGGACGTAGGTGTTGTCCTCGATCGTGTTGCGGCCGTTGATCGGGACCCAGATGCAGCCGGCGCGAATAATGCCGATGACGCATTCGAAGGCTGGCGCGCTGTTGCCGCTCAGCACAGCGGCCCTGGTTCCCGGTTGAACGCCTGCTGCATGGAGCGCGTTGGCGATGCGATGCGACATCGCCTGGGACTGCGCATAGGTGCGGACAAGATCGCCGTCGACCAGGAAGGCGCGGGTTGGCGCGCGTTCGACGCCCTTGTCGAAATAATCGATCAGACGCATGCCGCCGGGCGAGCCTGTGTCCATTGCGGGGCTCACGCTCGACCGAGGATGGTGGCGCACGCTGCGGCGTCCTCGACGCCGATGAAGCCGCCGCTGCAGGAGGCGAGCGCGTACCGCGCGCCTTCGACCTGGCGCTGGCCCGCTTCGTTGCGCAGGTGCTGGACCAGTTCGTAGATCTGTCCGGCGCCGGTGGCGGCAACGGGATGGCCCTTGGACTGGAGACCGCCGGAGACGTTGACGGGAATGCGGCCGCCGAGCGCCGTCGCGCCGCTTGCCGTGAGTGGCCCGCCCTCGCCGAAGTTGCACAGGCCGACCATCTCGATCTGGGCGATTTCGGCATAGGCGCTGGCGTCGTGGACTTCGGCCAGCGAGATGTCGGACGGCTTGAGGCCGGCCTGCTTGAAGGCGGCTTTCGCGGTGAGGCGGACGGAGGCGTTTTCGACGTCCTCGATGTCGCGGTCCGATCCGCTGCGCAGCACACTGGCGAGAATGCGCACGGCGCGGCGTTCGTCGAACCGGGCCAGGGCTTCGCGGGAGCAGACGATGACGGCCGAAGCGCCGTCGCTGACCGGAGCGCACATGGGCAGGGTCAGCGGCCAGGAGATGACGCGGGCAGCGAGAATTTCGGCGAGCGGGAATTCCTTCTGGAACTGGGCCAGCGGGTTCATCGTCGAGTGATGGTGGTTCTTGGCCGAGACCTGGGCGATCTGCTCCCAGGTCGTGCCGTATTTCTTCATGTGCAGGCGGGCGTTGACGGAATAGGCGTCCATGAAGATCGAGCGCATGCGCTCGTCGTTGACGACGCCGGGGGGCGGTTGAATGTCCGCTGCACGCGGCGAATAGGTTTCGACGAAGGCGGTGACCGCGGCGAGATCTTCAGGCTGGCTGAAGGCCGCGAGGCGGCGGACCTTGTCAGGCGTGTTGAGCTTTTCGGCGCCTACGGCCATCGCGATGTCGCAGAAGCCGCCGGCGACCTGTGCGAAGGCAAGATTGAGGGCGGCGGAAGAGCCCGCGCATGCGTCCTCCACATTGACGAAAAGGCAGTGTTCGACGCCGATGGGCCGCAGGGCGTGCTGACCCTTGACGCCATGCTGGCCTTCGATCGCGCCCTGCGCCGTATTGGCGTAGAACACCGCCTCGAGATCGCCCGCTTCCGCCTCGGCGTCTGACAGGGCGAGCCCCACCGCCTCGCGCGCGAGATCGCCGACCGATCTGTCTGCGTGGGCGCCGAAGCGCGTCATGCCGACGCCGATTATGAAAACTTCCCGCATGCGCGATCCCCTACTCGTACTCGAAGCCGCCCTTCACCCATTCCTTGTTCGTCCAGGGCGAGGGCATGCGGTAGGGGACGTAGACGAAGACAGCCTCGATCTGCTCGATCTTGCCGGCCTTGATCTTGAAGGTCTCCATCAGGCACCAGGTGTGTGGCCGCCGGTAGGAGGCGTTCATGGTGCGGCCGTCGGTGAGCTTGTACTCGCCGATGACCCCGGCGTGGTCGATGAAGGCGGCGGCCATGACGAGCCCACGTTCCTCGTCGATCACTTCGAAGCGGCGCGAACGCAGGCGGTCGTCGAACAGGTAGTAGCCGAGCTTGAAGGCTTCCTCGCAACCCATGCGCATGGTGGGGCTGGCGCCCTCGCCGATGTTGTTGGTGGTCTGGAAGCCGTTCTCGCGGCGATTGCAGGCCGGGTCGAACACGGTGTGGATCTGGCCGTTGTTCTGCTGCAGCGTGTTGAAATAGCCGTCGGCGAGTTCGATCATGCGCTTGCGCGGCGTGCGCTGCTCGGGTGTCAGGATCTCGTTGAGGATCGGCTTGTCGGTCAGGTCGGCCGTGGTGAATGGGACCAGCGAATCCTGCGGACGGGCAACGATGGTCTCGATCTCGGTGATCTTTTTGTCTTTCACCTTGAGGCGCAGCGTGTACGGAGCGGCGGTCCTGGCTTCGGTCAGGACACCGTAGAAGCCGATGCCGCCCGCCTCGGGATCGGCGAAGCGGAAATCGTATTTGCCCATCGAGGCGATGGTGCCCCAGACGCCGTCGCCGACTTTCAGGGCGACATTGTTCTCGGTGTAGCGGACGTCCGAGGCGAGAGGGGCTTTGGACGGGTCCTTGGCCGCAAGCGCCGCGAGATACTCGTCGAGCACGCCATAAAGGCAGGTCCGATCGCAATTTGCCGATTGCTGCGCCGCAGTCATCGAGGCGCATCCGGCCGCCGCCATAGCCAGGATTACCGCCAGTAGCCGCATAGCGTTTCCCCATCCTTCCAACCTGTCTCTCGCAGGCCTTGCGACATCTCTAGCCTTGAGGCGCCCGTTCGCGCTAGCCATTGATGATGTAATATAACTATGAGTGGCAATGATGCGCGCAGCGGTCGTTCACGAATTCGGCCCGCCCGAGGGGATCGTGCTCGAAGACCGGCCGATTCCGGCGCCGGGCCCCGGGGAGATCGTCGCTCGGGTTCATGCCGCGGGGGTCAACTTCGCCGACGTGCTGATGACGGCGGGACGGTATGTCGTGCGACCGCCGCGGCCGTTCGTGCCCGGGCTGGAGTTTGCAGGCGTGGTGACGGCCGTCGGTCCGGGCGCCGAGCGCTGGCGTGTTGGCGACCGGGTGATGGGAGCGCCGACGACGGGCGGTTGCTTTGCGGAGTATGTCTGCCTGCCGGCGGACAAGGCGTTCGCGGCGCCCGAAGCCCTGCCCTTCGAGCTGGCGGCGGGGTTCCTGATTGGCCATGGCACAGCTGCGTTCTCCTTTCGGCGCACCGGACTCAAGCCGGGCGAGCGCGTGCTGGTGACCGGCGCAGGCGGCGGGGTCGGCGTGGCGGCCATCGACGTCGCCAAGCGGATGGGCGCATGGGTCGTCGCCGCAGCCGGATCGGCGGACAAGCTGGCGGTTGCGAAAGCGCATGGCGCCGACGAACTGATCGACTATCGCGCGCAGGATCTCGCCAAGGAGCTCAAGGCGCGCACCGGCGGCGATGGCGTCGATGTCGTGCTCGATACGGTGGGCGGGGCAGTGTTCGATGCGGCGCTCAGGGGCATGGCGAGGTGGGGCCGCATGGCGGTAGTCGGTTTCGCAAGCGGCGACATACCTCGCATCGCGGCGGAGTATCTGCTGGTCAAGAATCTGAGCGTGATCGGCGTGGGCTTCGGCGGGTTGATGGCGGAAGACCCAGCTTCGGCGCAGGCGGTGATCGACGATCTGCTGGCGCTGCATGCACGCGAACCGTTCAAGGCGGAGATCGCGGGTCGCTATCGCCTTGACGAGGCGTCGGCGGCCCTGCGGCGCCTTGCGGATCGGGGCGTGACCGGCAAGCTGATCGTCACGCCCGACCCCAGTCTGCTCTAGTCATTCCAACCGGTCGGCGCCGTCCTCGGACGATCGACCATCACGGCGCGGATTTCCTGGATCTTGCTGTCGGTGACCTTGAAGAATTCGGCGAGCAGCAGTTGGCCCCGCGCCGCCTGGCGGGCGGTGACTTCTGTTTCGACGATGGTGGGATCGCGCCGGTACATCACGATGCCAAGCGCGATGCCGGTTTCGACGTCGACGACGGGATAGCGCCGGTCAGTCGCCAGCGTACCGGTGAACAGGCCGGCGTCGAGCTGTTCGTCAGCGCTCATCGGCTTGCCGCCGCGTAGCGAGATATTGGTGGTCTGAACGCCGTTCTCGATCCGGTTGGCGCCCTTGGCGAAGGGCGCGGGCTGGTAAGTGGGCTTGCCCTCGGTCTCGACCGCCTCGAAATAGGCGTTGGAAGCCGCGATGATCTCGCCGCGGCTGTTGCGCTTGGCGGCGGGGACGACGTCGGTGAAGGGCTTGGGAGGATCGACCAGCTTGTCGGGAGCAAACAGCGACGTGCCGCCCTTGCGGCACAGCACCGTTTCCATCTCGCTGATCTTGCCGCCATCGACCTTGATCCGGAGGAGGAAGATCACCGGCGCAGCATCCTCCATCACGACGGCCGACACCGCTGCCTGGCCGCCTTCGGGATCGAGTACATAGAGACGGTAAGGCGTGATGCTGGTGGCGGTCTTCCAGAGCCCCTCCCCGGGGTAGAGCACGGCGCCGTTCTCGGTGAACTTCGCGAACTTGGCGAGCGGTAGCTTGGCCGAGTCGCGCTTCGCAAGGGCGTCGAGATAGAGCTCCAGCATGCCTTTGAGACAGGCGCGGTCGCAGGCGGATGTGGCGGCTGGAGTTAGAGTGGATGCCGGCGTCTGTGCCAACCCGGACGGCGACATGAAGCCCGTCACGATCAGGCTCGCGGCGATCAAGGCGCGCCGGATGAAATGCTGCATGGTCATTTCGCTCCAGAGTAAGTTTGGCCCGTCACGGGGTTTGGATAGTGGAAGGGCGGAATGAAGGATTGGGCGGGATAGGTGTCGTAGACCGCGGTCGGCGGCCGGTCAGGCGGGTATTGCGGATTGGGCTTGGTGTTGGGCATGGCGTCCTTGGCCCAGCCCTTGGTGTAGTCGGTGGCGAACGTCATGTAGAAATGCAGCGTCTTGAATTTCCAGACGCCGTCCACCTTCACAAACTCGTCCTCGTAGATGCCCTCCCCCCAGGTTCCGGCGCCGCCATAGACCCCCGTCTGCACCATCGCGCGCGAGCGCATCTTGGCCGTCATGCCGTCCGGCGCGACGGTGATCACGGGCTGGACAATGATGTGGTTGAACAAGCGGCCGGATTCGAGACCCTGCGGTCCATAGGTGCTGAGTGACTGATGCACCTTGTCCCGGCCTACGAAGACGCCACGGCCGCCGATCTCCAGCGTGCCGTCCTCGGCGAACAGGCCGGCGACCTCGGCCCACAGCGATTTGTCGAGATAGTATCCGTAGGCGCTCTTCAGGTTCTCCAGCTCGTCGTGATCCCTCACTCGCTGCAATCGGCGCTCGGCCGCGGTGATCAAACTTTCAGCGCGTGCAAGCGAGGTCGTAGAGTTTGTTGAAGGCGCAGGCTGCGCCGCCTTCGCGGGTTGGGCGGCGGCCGGATTGGCGAAATGGAAAGGCGGCAGGAAGTAGTTGGGGTAGACAGGATAGACGATGCTCGGCGGCCGGTCTGCCTTCGGCGCCCTCCCGTCCGTCGGATCGAAATGCGCTAGTGCTGCCTTGCCCCAGCCCAACTCATACGACGCGGCAAACGTATCGAAAAAATGGACGGACTTGATCTTCCAGACGCCGGCTTCCTTAACATACCCGTTCTCGTAAATCCCCCCGCGCCACAGCGCGGTTGTCCCATGCTCGCCGATCTCCCCGATCATGTGGACCCGAGCCTTCGCCGTCCGCCCATCCGCCGCAACGTGGATCACCGGCGCCAGCTCGATGTGATGGAACAGCTCACCTTGTCCGAGCCCGCCGGGACCCATGCTGGCGAACAGGCGCTTGATGCTTTCCTTCCCGGCATAGACGCCGAGCAGACCTGTCTCAAACGTCGCATCGTCCGCGAACAGGCCGATGGCCTCGCCCCAGAGCTTCTTGTCGAAGTAGTATCCGAAGCTGGCCTGAAGGGTCTCGACCGCCTGCTCGTCGGCGAGACGCTCGATGCGCCTTACGCTCGCCTCGATCTCCGGCCCCAGCGTAGCAAAGCTCGATGCGTCGGTAACCTCTGCCGGCGAGTCGGCGGCCATGTTGCCCGCCTTCACATTGCGGTCGGGGTAGTGAAAGGGCGGAACGTAGGCTTCCGGCCAGGTCTTCTGGTTGGGATCGCTGCGGGGCTTTGCGGGAACGACCGCGCCCGGCCGGGCCGGACGCGCGCCCGCAGGTGCATCCGCCTTCTTTGTCCAGCCGCCCTCATAGGGTGCGATGAAATTCTGATACCAGTGCAGTCGGTCGATCTTCCAGACGCCGGCTTCCTTCACATAGCCGATCTCATAGGCGCCCTCGCCCCAGCTCGCGCTCTGCCCAGATGTCCCGGCCATCAAAAGCGCGCGCCAGCGGCCTTTCGCCGTCTTGCCGTCCGGCGCCAGGTCGACCACGGGCTGAAGCATCATATGGTCGCTGATCCGGCCATCTGCGATCCGATTGCCGGGCCCAAGCTGGCGGAACCAGGCGCGGATATTTTCATTGCCGACATAGACGCCCGCCGCATATTCCGCCTCGGCACCGCTGCTGAAGAGATCGGCCAGATCGTCGCCCTGCCCCTTCTCGAGGTAGTAGCCGTAGATCCGCTGCAGTTTCTTGATGGCGCGAATGTCTTCGGCGCGCGTGGTCTCGATCTGCAGGGCGTCCGCCTGCCGCCGAAGCGCCGCGACGCGCGCGGACTCCGGTTCCGGCTGCGAGGTACACGCCGCCAGCGCCGCGGCCAGCAGGAAAGAAAGCAGGAGGACCGGTCGCGCGTTCACCCAACCTCCCCCAAGTTCCCTCATGTTCCAGCTCTGGCGGCTGGCGCCTCCAATACTTGCCTCTCATAACTAATAAGCGCAAGTATCCCTGGGCGCTTCGGTAAGGCATGGCGAATCTGTCGTTTTTCGATAGCGTAGGCGGGACGCAGCAATCCGGTTGACGTGACCCATGATCGATCTCGCCGCCATTCGCGCCATTGACGTGCACGTTCACGCCGAGGTGTCGTGTCACGATCCGGAAGACCCGGTGATGGGCAAGTTCTTCGATGCGGCCAGCGCCTACTTCAAGGCCGACCGCAAGCGCCCGACGATCACCGATACGATCGCGCATTTCCGGGCACAGAACATTGCGTTCGTCATGTTCACGGTGGACATGGAGGCGGGGACCGGCGCCAAGCGCGTCGCCAACGAGGAGATCGCCGAGGCGGCGCGCGCCAACGCCGACATCATGATCCCCTTCGCCTCGATCGATCCCCACAAGGGCAAGCTCGGCGCGATCGAGGCGCGACGGCTGATCAAGGATCACGGGATCAAAGGCTTCAAATTCCATCCGCCGATGCAGGATTTCCATCCCAGCGATCGCATGGCCTGGCCGCTCTATGAGGTGATTGCAGAGCACAAGCTGCCTGCGGTCTTCCACACCGGCCATTCCGGCATGGGCACCGGAATGAAAGGCGGCGGTGGGGTGCGCCTCAAATACGGACAGCCGATGCTGGTCGACGATGTCGCCGTCGATTTTCCCGACATGAAAATCATTCTCGCGCATCCGAGCTGGCCGTGGACTGACGAAAGCCTGTCGATGGCGCTGCACAAGGAGAATGTGTTCATCGACCTGTCGGGCTGGTCGCCGAAGTATTTTCCGAAGCAGGTGATCCAGTACGCCAACACGCAGCTCAAGACGAAGATGCTGTTCGGCTCCGACTTCCCACTGATCAAGCCAGAGAAGTGGATTGAGGCGGCGAAGGAAGCGGGATTTCGCGACGACGTGATGCCGGCGATCATGAAGGACAATGCGGTGCGGGTGCTGGGGCTCGGCTAGCGGCTCGAGCCGTGAGTGGAGAGTAAGGTTTCCCTCGATTCTCTCTCTGTGTCCCGGCGAAGGTGTTTCGTCTCGGCTGATTGTGTTGACAGCGATCCCGTGCGGCGTGAGCGAAGAGACGCCGCTCCAGTTTGCACGTGAAGGGCGCCTCGGTCAGGGCGGCATTATCCACGCGCGTCCTTAACCTGCGGAATTAGGCGACTTTGTCTCCCCTATTTCGGAGCGCCTACGCGGCCAGTTCGAGGATCTGGATGATGTCGTCGGCGTTTCTTATCGGGCGCGGATTCGTGCGGATGCCGCGGTCGTGCATCGTGTGTTCGGCGATGTCGCGTAAATGGGACGCGCCGATGAGGACTTCGGAGAGGCGCCAGGGAAGGCCGAGCTTGATCACCAGGTCGCGGACGACGACCGAGGCGGGCAGCGTTCTTCTGCCCATGAGCTTGGCGACGAGCGCTTGCCGGTCGGCGCCGTAGTTCTTGTTCCACTCCAGCACAGCGTGCAGCGTGATGCATGACGTTATGCCGTGCGGCACGCCATAGGTTCCGCCGAGCGTGTGGCCGATGGCGTGGCTGGCGCCCATGCCCCGCCCTGACGCGCCGCCGGATATGGCGAGCCACATGCCGTGCTGGCATATCGCGCGTGCTTCGAGATCGTTGGGGGTTTCCTTGCAAGCCGGAAGGCCTTCGGCAAGAAGACGCAGGCCTTCGGCGGCGACCGCATCGCCCATCGGGGCGCGCTGCAGGTTGCAGAGCTGTTCGACGGCGTGATCGATCGCCTTGAGGCCGGTGGAGAACCAGAGCTTGGCGGGCGTCGTCAGCGTGAGCGCGGGATCGAGCACGACGGCCTTCGGCGCCATGTCGGGGTGGGTGTAGGCTTCCTTGACCTTCTTCTCGCCGTCGGTGACGCCGGCGACGGCGGTGAACTCCGCGGCCGACAATGTCGTCGGAATGGCGATCATACGGACGCCGGACTGGATCGCCGAGGCGTCCCTGCGATCCTCGCCACGGCCGAGCCTCCACGGGCCGAGATCTTCCGGCTGCTTGATGCCGGCCCACCAGAGGCAGAGCTGCATCACCTTGGTCGCGTCGATCACCGAGCCGCCGCCGAAGGCGACAAGCAGGTCGGCCTTCGCCTCGCGCGCAGCGTTGGCGCCGGCGATCACATCGGTGCGGGGGGAATGCGCGGCGATGTCGCTGAACACGCCGGCCGAAAGAATGCCGAGATCCGCGGACAGCGTCTGGGCGGCTTCGAGTAGCGACTTGGTGGTCATGATCATCAGGCGCGAGGCGCCATAGCGCTTGGCCAGCTCGATCACGACTTCGGCTGCCGGGCGGCCATAGACCACCGTGTCCTGACGCGGGAACCTGTGTGCGCCCTGAATCAATTTCGGACTCTGATCAATCGAGCACTCTTACTTGCGCCAAACTAGTTGCGCCCACCTACTTCCGTTTGACCCGCCGGCGCTTCGGCGGACCATGGAACCAGTCGATCACATAGTCGATGGCGTCTTCGTCATCGACGCCCTCCTCGGTCCGCGTCTTGCCCATCGCCGAATAACCGCGGCGGTGAACGGCATTCCGGTCGCCGCTGATCAGGTGATGCCAGTCGTGCAGGTCCTTGCCCTCATGCACCAGACGATAGGCGCAGGACTCCGGCAGCCAGTCGACCTCGGCGACGATCTTGGGCGTCAGCTTCACGCAGATGGGAACGTATTTCTTGCGGTTGGGATAGTCCGAGCACTGGCATGTCTTGGCGTCCAGCAGCTTGCAGTGGAGTCCGGTGAAGAACAGCTCCTTGGTGTCCTCGTCCTCGAGCTTCACCAGGCAGCATTTGGCGCAGCCGTCGCAGAGTGATTCCCACTCCTTGGGCGACATCTCGTCCAGCTTCTTGGTCTTCCAGAAAGGTTCAGCGGCCATGGCGGGATACTAGAACGGGTCCTTCAATATGTCCTGCCATTCCTTGTGCTTTTCGAGGGTCGCCCGGGTAAACGGGCAAAGCGGAATGATCTTCAGCCCCCGCGCCCGCACATCCATCACCATGTGTTCGACCAGGGCCTTGCCGACGCCCATTCCGCCCAGCTCCTCCGGCACGCCGGTGTGGTCGATGATGAGAATCTTTTCCCCTGCCTTGGAGAAGGTCATCTCGGCGTCGGGCTTGCCCTCGATACGGGCGACATAGCGACCGCCGGTCGGCTTGTCCTCGCGCACGATGCTGACCCTGACCTTCGGAACCTCGACCAAATTCAGGACTCCTTCGCCAGCACGTCCTGCCATTCCTTGTGACGCTGCAGCATGACACGCACGAAGGAACAGTTGGGTACGATGCGGAAACCCTCCGCCCGCGCATCCTCGACCGCTTGGCCAAGCAGCGCAAGCCCGACGCCCTTGCCGGAAAGCGCCGAGGGAACGCCTGTGTGGTTCGCGATCATCAGCTTCTGTCCCTTGCGGGTGGCGCGGGTGAAGGTGAGTTCCGATTCGAAACCATCGACCCCGGCGACATAGCGCCTGCCCGTTTTGGTTTCCTCGCGTCGGACGGTGATGTCGGCCATCGCTGCGATGTAGGCGGCCCTGATCCCAAGGAAAAGCCCCGTGACGCCGCAGCCATCGGCGTTTGCTTGGAGGCATCCTCTGGTCTAGGGATGTGAGCCATGCGGGACACCCTGTTTTTCCCCCTTGCAGCTCTCGTCGCCGGCGCCTTCATCGTCACGGCGCTGCAGCCTTTCGTCGAACGCCCGCCGACCGGGCCGGTAAGCTGCGGCAATTGCGAGAACAAGGAAGACAAGACGATCGCGGGCCCGGAACTGCACCGGTTCTTGCCGGGCAATTACGACGGCATCGCCATCGCCTCTCCACCCGAGGGTGGCCCGCCCGTCATGCGCATCACGCGGCTTGCCGACCAGATCTACGAGGACCCGCGCTCCGGCCCTCACATCGTGCTGGCCGAGGATCTCGAATACGCCTTCGAGTCGAGCGAGATCGAGATCCAGATCGAGGCGCGGTCGGTTACCGATTTCGGCGCGACCCAGTTTGAAGCGGACTATTTCGCCAAGGCTGAGGGCGAAAGCGGCTGGTGGCCTTTCAACCTGACCCGGGATTTCCAGACCTATTCGTTCAAGTTCAACGCCCCGCCGCGGGGCGACACGGAAGGCTATGACTATCTCGGCATCCGCCCTGTCGCGCCCGACAAGCGCCGCGTGATGGAAGTCCGCTCGGTGCGCATCCATACCGTGGGGCCGAAAACCGCGCCGCCGGTCAACCCGGGCTGAGCCTCAAGGCCGGCGATTCCACTCAAGCACGCGCGCTGCATCATCGTCGATCTCGACGACGCCATAAGCGCCAGTCGCCAGTTTTGCGTCCGAGCGCGTCTCACCTGCCGCCGCTAAAGCGAAGCGCGCGATGCCATTGGACGTCACCACCAGATGATTACCTGCCTCCCCGCGCAGGTCAGCGAACAGCTCCTGCCAGTTGCCCGTGATGGCGGCCGGATCAACACGCCAGCCAGGAGGCGGAATGGACTCGCGCTCCCAAGCCTCGAGCGCAGGCCTGCCGATGCGCGCGATGACTTGATCTTCAGGCCGATTCTCATCCGGCCCATAGTCGATCTCGCGAAGGAAAAGGTCGGTCGTAAGATCGGGCGCGGCCGGCTGCGCGGCAAGGATAACCTGCGCCGTACGGCGCGTGCGCTTCAGCGGACCCGAGCGGGCGGTCGCGAAGGCAACACCCGCGCCCACGAAATGCTGCGCCAGTTTCTGCGCCTGGACTTCGCCGGAAGCCGACAGCGCCAGGTCAGTGCGGCCGCCGACACGGGTGACGACATCGCCCTTCTCGAAGGTGTTGCCGTGGCGGACAATGTAGACTTTTATCTTCATTGGCGCGCGCTCATGCGAAATGCGGATCGCCATGGGCCTTCAGCATCTCGGTCGCGTGGGCGGCGTCCTCCGGCGTGTCGATGCCTGCAGAGGGAAGCTTCGAGGCTTCCACATCGACCGTGAAGACGGAAAGCCCGTTCTCGAGAAAGCGCAATTGCTCTAGCCCTTCGAGTTCTTCGTAATACGAGGGCGGAAGCTTCGCGATCTTCGCCAGAGCCTCGCGTTTGTAGCCATAGAGACCGACATGCTGGAGCACGGGCGATAGCCCGCCCGCCCTGCGCATCTTCTCCTCGGCGCGGATGGCGGGAATAATGTTTTTGGAAAACCAGATCGCGCGACCATCCTGCCCACGAATGCAGGTTGTGCCCGAGAACGGCGTTGTCGTTTTTCGCTCGCGCAGCCCGTCGAGCTCGGCCCAGCCCAGCCGAATCACCGGGGTCACCACATCACCCTTCGCCGCGTTGTCGATCAGCGCGCTGACATGCGCGGGCGGGGTAAACGGCGCATCGCCCTGCAGGTTGACAACGAAGTCAGCATCCGGCGCCACCAGCTCAGCAGCGGCGCGGCAACGGTCCGTGCCCGAAGGAAGATCGGGATCCGTCATCACGCTTTCAACGCCGATCTCTTTCGCATGCGCGGCGATACGCTGGTCGTCCGTGGCGACCACGACGCGCGCGCCGGCCGCCTTGCCCGCCCGCTGGGCCGCGCCCGCCGTCCGCGCCAGCATGGAGACGCCGTTGATAAGATGCAGCGGCTTGCCCGGAAACCGGCTCGAAGCGTAGCGCGCCGGTATGACGATCAGCGTTTTCATGGCGACGCCTTCACGCCACGCCCGCCTTCAGGAGATCATGCAGGTGGATCAGCCCGACCGGCCTGCCCTGGTCGAGCACGAACATCTGCGTGATCTTCCGCTCGTTCATCGTATGCAGCACCGTGCCGGCAGGCGTCTCCGGCGCGACGGTGCGCGGCGAGGCGTTCATCACCTCGTCGATAGTGCGCACGGACCTGCCCGACAGCATGAAGCGCCGGAGGTCGCCGTCGGTCACCAGGCCCGCGAGCTTTCCATCGGCGCCCACCACCCCCAGAACGCCGAACCCCTTGTCCGACATGGCCTGAACGGCGGCATGAAAATCAGCGCCCGATTTCGCCAGCGGCAGCTCCGCATCCTTGTGCATCACATCGACGGCAGTCTTCAGCATCGCGCCCAGCTTGCCGCCCGGGTGGAACACCTTGAACTGGTCCGCCTTGAAGCCTCGGCTTTCCAGCAGCGCCACCGCCAGCGCATCGCCCAGCGCCATCATCAGCGTCGTCGACGTGGTAGGCGCATTGGTCTCGGCGCAGGCTTCCGGAGCGTCAGGGATGATGAGGCGGATATCGGCCGCCTCGCCCAGCGTGCTCTTGGGCTTTGCCGTCATCGCTATCAGCGGAATGCCGTAGCGGCGCGAATAGTGGAGAATATCGGTAAGCTCAGTGACGCCGCCCGATTTCGACAGCGCCAGCACGACATCGCCCTGCCCGATCATGCCGAGATCGCCATGGCTCGCTTCGCTCGGATGGACGAAATAGGCGGGCGTGCCGGTCGAGGCCATGGTGGCCGCGATCTTGCGCGCAACATGGCCGGACTTGCCGATGCCAGTACAGATGACGCGGCCCTTGGCCGTCAGGATCGTTTCCACGGCCTTCACGAAATCATCACCCAGCACCCGGGAAAGGGCGCCCAGGGCGTCGGCCTCCAGCGCCAGCACGCGGCGTGCCGTAGCGATATGAGCGTGGTCTGACATGCCCTTGATTTGGACCAGAATTGCCTGCTTGTCATCCGCACAGCGACATTGCCCGACACAAGCAGTCTATGCAGTTGAAGACCCTGCCTCAGGCGCGCTAAGGGAAGCTCGGGACCGGGGTGGATGGAGTTAGTCGCGCATGCGTGGCGTGGTGATCTTTCTCGGCTTTCTGCTGCTTCTCGGCGGCGGCGCGGTCGCCGGTGTGCAGTTCGCACCGCCCTCGCTCGATCTCTCCTTCCTTGCCTCCATTCCCGGCGCGCAGGATTTCCTGAAGACGCAGACAGCGCTCTTTGCCGGCGGCGGCGCGGCGGGCTTCGGCCTGCTGCTGATGATCATCGGCATCGCGACGGGCGGCGGAAAGAAACGCAAGGCAAGGGAGCCCACGGCCCCGCCAGACCCGGTTCGCGAGACAAGGCGCGCTGCAGCGCCTGAACCGAAGCCTGAACCCCGGCCGAAGACGAAACCTGCTCCCGCGCCAATGGCCGCCAAACCCGCGCCACAGCCTGCCCTCCAGCCGGCGACCCAGACGACCGGGGGATCCGGGTTCAGGCCCGTCCCTCCGCCCTCCGTCAAACCGCAGGCTTCCGCCAACCCGCCGCCGCTTGCGCAGCCCGCCTCCCATCCGGCCTCTTCACGGCCCGCAACGAAAGCCGAGGACACCGGCCCGACCTGGTCGCAGGACCCCCGCTTCACCAATCGCAAGCGCGTCTCCGACCTCGTCACCATCAACGACGCGATCAAGGCCTATCACGCCAAGAACGGCGCCTACCCAAAGGCCGACGGCCTCAAGGGCTTCCCTGATCGCGGCAAGGCGTGGGTCCCCGGCCTCAGCCCGGACTTCATCGCCGAGCTGCCGCGCGATCCGGCGCTGTCGAACGACCGCGAGGGGCCGCAGTATCTCTACGTCTCCAATGGCGCGGACTATAAGTTGCTCGCCCACGGTATCGCGCTCGCCGGCGGCACCAATGTCGAGGTGCTGGGCGTCAGGATCGACCCGTCGAAACAGAACACGATGGAGAAGGCGGCTTTCGGCTTCTGGACCGAGGCCTTCGCATCAGTCTAGGCGCGCCGCCCGATCAGACACTGAAGTAGCTGCGATACCATTCGACGAATTTCGGAATGCCGGCCTCGAGCGATGTCGCCGGCGCAAAGCCGTAGTCGCGCGACAGGGCGTCGATGTTGGCGTAGGTGGCGAGCACATCCCCCGGCTGCATCGGCTCCATGATCTTCTGCGCCGGTTTTCCAACGGCCTGCTCAACGATTTCGATGAAACGTCCAAGCTTCACGGGCTTGTTGTTGCCGATGTTGTAGACGCGGTGCGTGGCCAGGTTCGGCGTCCTGGGCTGCTCGGTCAGCGTTGCGACGACGCCCGTGACGATGTCGTCGATATAGGTGAAATCGCGCTCGAGATTGCCGTTGTTGAAGACGCGGATCGGTGCGCCTTCGAGGATGTTCTTCGTGAACGACCAGTAGGCCATGTCCGGCCGGCCCCAGGGTCCGTAGACCGTGAAGAAGCGCAGGCCGATCTGCTGCATGCCGTAGAGCCGGGCATAGGTCTCGCTCATCAGCTCGTCGGCGCGCTTGGTCGCCGCATAAAGCGAGACGGGACTGTCGACCCGGTCTTCCTCGCTGAAGGGGGCCTTGGTGTTGGCGCCGTAGACCGAGCTCGACGAGGCGTAGACCAGCCTCGGCTTCATCGGCGAGTGGCGCACCAGCTCCAGCACGGAAAGATGGCCAACAAGGTTCGACGCCGCATAGGCGAACGGATTTTCGATCGAATAGCGGACGCCCGCCTGGGCGGCGAGGTGTAGCACGGCGTCAGCGGTCTGCGCCGCGGGCAACGCGCGCAGCGCGTCATGGTCGGAAATGTCGACTTGATGGAAGGAGAAGCCGTTGCGCCCGGTGAGGCTCTTCAGCCGCGCCTGCTTGAGTTCGACCGGATAATAGGTGTTGAGATTGTCGACGCCGGTCACTTCGATGCCGCGGTCGAGCAGAACCTTCGCCACATGGGCGCCGATGAATCCCGCCGCTCCCGTGAGCAGAACATGGCGCGGTGCGGTCCAGGACGAAGTCATCGGCGGCAGGTCCTTCAGAGGATCGACTGTCCTGTCGATTTCCAGTCCTTGAGGAAGGCCTCAATGCCGGAATCGGTCAGGGGGTGCTTGTAGAGAGCGGCGAAGATCTTGGGCGGCAGCGTCGCGCAATCGGCGCCGGCCAGCGCACAGTCACGCACGTGCTCAGGGGTGCGGATCGAGGCGGCCAGAACCTGCGTCCGGAAGTTGTAGTTGTCATAGACCTTCCGGATCTCGCGGATGAGGCCCACGCCGTCGACCTTGATGTCGTCCAGCCGGCCGATGAAGGGCGAGATGAAATAGGCGCCGGCCTTGGCGGCGAGCATTGCCTGCACAGCCGAGAAGCACAGGGTGACGTTCACGCGGATGCCCTCGTCCGCCAGCGTGCGGCAGGCCCTAAGCCCGTTCTCCGTCAGCGGCAGCTTGACCACGACATTGGAGGCGATGCGCGCCAGATAGCGTCCTTCGGACAACATGCCTTCGACATCGGTCGCAACCGCCTCTGCGCTCACCGGACCGGGGATGATTGAGCAGATCTCGGCGATCGCTTCCTTCATCTTCCGGCCGCTCTTGGCGATCAGGGAAGGGTTGGTCGTGACGCCATCGATGAGACCGCTTGCCGCCGCGGCGTGCAGTTCGGCCACGTCGGCCGAATCGATGAAAAGCTGCATGTCGCGGGTCTCCCGAGGGCCTGTTGAGGGGGCGGCCCAACGTCTATGCGGCTCTGCGGCAAAGGCAAGAGTCGGGCCAGCGGGGGCCAGGCTTGGAGAGGTTAGCCCTTGTCCGGGATCACTTTCTTGACGTCCTGCGCCCGGTCGCGCGGCATCACCAGCACCGCGTCGGGCGTCGCCACGATCACCAGGTCGGAGACGCCGATGACAGAGACATGAATGCCCTCGGCCCGTACGAGATTGCCGGTAGCGTCCAGGACCGAGACCGAGCCGGAAACCACGTTCTGTCCGTCGTCCTGTTCGGACAGGCGCCACAGCTCCGCCCACGAGCCGACATCGGCCCAGCCGATATCGCAGGGCGCGACCGCCGCCCGCTTGGTCTTTTCCATCACGGCGATATCGACAGGCTCGGCCCGCACCTTGGAGAACACCGCCGGATCGAGACCGATCTCCCTGTCCTTGCGGGTGGCGAGCTTGAGCGCGTGGGCCGCGCCGTCGCGTATGTCGGCCGAGGCGATACTGAACTCTTCGAGCATCACATCCGGGCGGAAGAAGAAGATGCCGGAATTCCAGCTATAGCCGCCTTCCTTGATGTAGCCCTCGGCGACGGGAAGCTTTGGCTTTTCCTTGAACGCTGCGACCTCGTGGACGCAGTCGCCCAGCGCCGCGCCCTGCTTGATGTAACCATAGCCGGTTTCGGGATGCGACGGCGTGATGCCGAAGGTGACGATGCGGTCGCTGGCCACGGCGGCGGCGGCCCGCACCGTCTCGATCAGCGCCTCCGGCCGTGCGACGAGATGGTCCGCCGGCATCAGCAGGACCATCGCCTCCGGATCGAGTTCGCGCGCGACCAGCGCGGCGAGCGCGGCGGTTGCAGCCGTGTTGCGCCCCATCGGCTCGAACACCAGCGCGGCCGGCGTGATGCCCGAGCGCGCCAGCAGCTCGCGCACCAGACTGCGATGGCTTTCGCCGGCAATGACGATGGGGCCGAGGAATTCGATGTCCCCGTGCTTGCCCGAGAGACGCAGCGCGGTTTCCTCGATCATCGATTTCGCGCCGCCCAGGGCATGAAACTGCTTGGGACGCGTTTCGGTCGACAGGGGCCATAGCCGGGTGCCCGACCCGCCCGACATGATGACCGGAAATATCTTCGTCGCCGCCAAACTGGAGCTCCTTGAGTTGGCTGCCGTTCTATCGGCCCCTCGGCCCAGCGCAAGGATGGGCGCGGGCAATCTCCTGCCCGCTCATCTAAGGCGCGCCCTCCTAACGGCCATGGACCCTGTAGGCGCTGTCGGTCCGCAGGGCGGGACGCTCGATCAGCCACCACAGCACCAACGCCGCCGCAAAAGCCATGAACAACGATACGCCAAGGCCCAGCATAGGCGAGGATGCAAACAGTCCCGCCACGATCGCCGTCTGGATGATGGGGAAATGCACGATATAGAGGCCGTAAGAGAGATCGCCGAATTTGGCCGCGTCGAACACGCGGCTTTGCCCCGTCGCCAGGAAGATCATCACCGATCCCAGCCCGACCGCCCGCAGCGGCTCGGCCAGCGGGAACATCAGGGACAGAACCAGGAGGCCCGCCCCTATCAGTCCCGCGAGTTGCAGGCGCTTTACGTCCAGCCTGCTGATCCGGAAGGCGATGCCGGTGATGAAGAAGCTCATCTGGCCGGGAAGCTGGCGCGCGATCTCTGCGCCCAGCGACACGTTCCCGTCCATCGTTTCGAATCCCCAGCGCCATGCTTCGGCGCCGACATAGATCAGGATAATCAGCCCCCAACGCATGCGTCCGACGGCCCGCAGCAACCAGATCAGCAACGGCAGGATGATGTAGAACATCACCTCGATCTTCAGCGTCCAGAGCGCGCCATTCACTTCGTGGAATCGGTTCGCCTGGAAAACGCCGGGCAGGTCGGGCGCCATGAAGTTCAGGAAGACGAGATTCCAGCCGAGATATCCGCCGACGCCCGCGAGGTTGGCGCGCGCCTCGGGGACGAGCACCACAGCCGCTACGGCGCATACGATCACGACTGTTGCGTAGGCGGGATAAAGCCGCCTCACGCGCTTCTCGGCGTAGAGGCGCAGCGAGGACGACCGCTCGAGGCTGGCGTACACAAGGTAGCCCGAGAGCATGAAGAAGCCCTGCACGCCGACCTCGGCCATGACGCTGGTGGGGCCTTCAAGGACCTTCCAGCCCGGCACGCCGGGGAGCAGGATCGCGTGATAGACCGCGACCATCAAAGCGAACATCAGGCGCAGCGCGTTGAAGTTGTTGTCGACAGCCGATGGCGGTTTCGCGCCATGCTGTCGCGCGGCCACGCCGCGATCGGCCCGTGGGTCTGGCTGGGGCGACATGCTCGCTACCGCTGCTCCTGACCCGACTGCGGTGACATGACCATTCTCGCCACAGGGAAATTACGGAAACTCTCTAGTACGCATTCTATACGGGATGAACCCTGCAGTTTGAATTCCTTCGCAAATATAATCGACACCGACCCCCTCCGGGTCTTCACGCTCCGGTGAAGCGGCTTACTCTCTCGCCCTTCAGCGTGGAGGCTTCAATGACCAGCGCCGTGCGGGCCTGTCTGCTAGCGGCTCTCGCCGCTGTAACGGTTTCCTCGTGTGGCGGCGGCAGCGATTACAGCCCGCCCCCGCCTCCTCCACCGCCCACATCGCCGCCGCCCGGGCCGGCTGCGCCGCCAACGTTCACGTCGCCCACCGCGGTCAGCACGCGTGAGAACGCGATCGGCGTCGTCTACCGGCCGGTCGCCACCGATCCGAATGGCGACACCGTCACCTATGGCGCGACGATAGGCGGGCCGGACGCGGCGCGCTTCGTCATGAATCCCGTGACACGCGAAATCCGTTTTGCCGCCCAGCCCGACTTCGAGGCCCCGGCCGATGCCGGCGCCAACAACGTCTACGACATCAGCGTCACGGCTTCCGATGGCGCCAGCACCGTCACCCAGAACGTCGCCGTCACCGTCACCAACGTCGCCAGCGGCTTCCGCGTCCGCCGCGTCGCCAGCGGCCTCAGCGCTCCGATCTATGCAGCCGGGCTGCCGGACGGCACGGGCCGCGTCGCCATCGTGGAGCGGGGTGGCCGCATTCGCGTACTCAATCCTTCGACGGGCGCCTTCGAGGCGACCGACTTCCTCAACATCTCGACGCAGATCGACACCAGCGGCGAGAAGGGCCTGCTGTCGATCGCGTTCTCACCCAACTTCCTCAGCGACCGCACCGTCTATCTCCACATGAACCCGTTGGCGTCCAACACCAGCGAGATCAGGAAATACACGACGCTGACGACGAACCTGGCGCAGGCGGATACGGCGACCGCCGACCCCATCCTCTCCGTCGCCCAGCCGTCCGCCGGCAACCACAAGGGCGGGACAGTGGCGTTCGACGCCGCCGGCCGCCTGCTCATCAGCCTCGGCGATGGCGGAAACACGCCGCAGACGGCCCAGGATCCGCAGAGCCTGCTCGGCAAGATCCTGCGCATCAACCCGGCGACCGACGCCTTCCCGGCCGACGCCGCGCGCGACTACGCCATTCCCCCCACGAACCCCTTCGCGACCACCGGCGGACTGCCGGAGATCTACGCGATGGGCCTGCGCAACCCGTTCCGCATGAGCATCGACGCCGTCGGCGGCGATCTCTTCATCGGCGATGTCGGCCAGAGCGCGATCGAGGAGGTGGACCGGGTGCCCGCCACCCAGACCGCCATCGTCAATTTCGGCTGGGACCGCCGCGAAGGATCGCTGGCCTACAATGGCGGCGCCGACGGCGCCGCGTTCACCCTGCCCGTGACCGAATACGTTCGCTCGGTCGGAACAACCGTCACCGGCGGCGCGGTCTATCGCGGCCCGGTCGAGGACCTGCAGGGCCAGTACATCTTCGGCGATTTCGGCTCGAACACGCTGTGGTCTGTCCCGATCGCCAACCTGGTGATCGGCAGCGTCCTGCCGTCGACCAGCCTCACCGTGCGCACCACCGCGTTTGCTCCGGACGCAGGCTCGATCAACTTGGTCGTCGCCTTCGGGACCGACACGGACGGCAATATGTACATCGTCGACATCGGCGGCGAGGTATTCGTCATCGAACCGCTGCCGTAAGCCGTAAGCCTCACGCCTTGCAGTAAGTGATCGCATCCACCACCAGGGCATAATCGTTCTGCTCGTCCCGGTGGCTTAGCGGCGCCCCCGCCGCGAGCGTGTCGTACTCGCTCTTGGCCAGCCGGTAGCTCCGGCAGGCATCCGCCACGCGGTCCTGGTTCCAGTAGGCGTCCCCCAGCGGCCGCAACGCCAGAATGTAGTTGAGCCGTTTCATCCGGCTCGCCGGGTCCGCCTCCGCGCGCTGCCGCTTGGCCTCCGCATTCGCGGCCATCTCTTTCAATGCCTTCGGGTCCTTTAGGATCAGCGCCCGGAAGAAAGCCCGCGACCCGCGCACATAGGTCTCCATCTCCTCGACCTCGTCGTCGGCAGGATCGAGCACGACAAACCTCTCGAGCACTTCCACGGCCTTGTCGTAATCGGCCGTCGCCTTCGGCGCATCGTCCATCTCCAGGAAGAGCCCCGCCCGCCAGACATAGATCAGCGAGAGATTCTTGAGATAGAGCCGGTTCTCGGGATGGGCCGCCACCAGCGCGCCGAACTGCTCGATCGCCTTGCTGATCTCCACCCCGGAGCCGGGCTTGTCGCCCGCCGCATAGATATAGTTGGCCCGCGCCTTGGGCAGCAGCGCGACAAGTCCGCGGGCCCGTTGTGCTTCGGTCTCGCCAAGATCGGGATGATCAAGATCGATCTCGCCCAGCTCGCGCTCCAGCTGGTCGACCAGCCCCGGCAGGATCGCATTCGCAGGATCGGTCTTCGACAGGATCTCCACCTTGTCGGCGAGCGCGAACGTCGCCCCGACCTGCTCGACCAGCCCCCCGCCCCGGCTCGCCGCGAGAAGCTGAGCGCGCGCCCGGTCGAGCCGCTCATGCGCCCGGTCAGCCCGATAGTCGCCATAGAAGTCGAGCACGGCCTCCGATTCCTCGAGCCGTCCCAGCACATAGGCGATCCGCGTCTCGCGCGGTGAAGGCGCTGCGCCATCTGCAATCCGCTTGTCCAGCTCGCCACGGTCGAGCGTCGCCGCGATCGCATGGGCGGCCGCGAAAGCTGCCTTGGCCCCCTCCCGGTCGCCGAGATTGGGTATCGACGGTGAGCCCCGCACTTCGGCAAGGCGCCGGTAGCCTTCGACGAGGTTCAATGTCAGGTCGAGATCCGGCGCCGCATCGCGCCGCCGGGAGTCGGCGAGCCGGTCGAGATAGAACTGCGCCTCCTCGGCAAGCCGCGCCCTTGCCGGCGTCGACCGCGGCAGCTCGCCGATCCGGTCATAGAGTTCGTTCATCATGAAGGTCGAGATGCCGCGCACATCGTTGAATCGCGCCTGCTCGATCGCCCGCGCCTCTTCGGCGCGCTGGTAGAGCGTTGCTGTGACGACGAGTGCTCCCGACAGCGCCAGCACCGCGGCGAATGCCCCGCCGACGCTCAGAGGATGCCGCTTGGCGAAAGCAAGCACCGGATAGAACGTTTCGCCGCGCCGCGCTGCGACCGCCCGGCCCGACAGCGTCCGGTTGACGTCCTCGAACAGCGCGCTGGCCGAAGCGTAGCGCTCGCGCGGATCCGCCGCCGACGCCTTTGCGACAATCGCATCAACGTCGCGCGAACGCGGTTTCGGGCAGAGATCGTCCAGCAGCATACCGAGTGAATAGATGTCGACCAGAGTCGTCGCGACGCTCGCGCTCGAGCGTTCGGGCGCGGCATAGCCGGGCGTGTGAGACAGCTGCACCTCAGGCGTGCCCGCGACCGCCTCGGTTTCCGGCCGCGAGATTCCGAAGTCGATCAGCTTCACCACGCCATCGCGTGTCACCAGGACGTTGTTCGGCGTAAGATCGCGATGGACGATCAGGTTCTGGTGTGCGTGCGCCACCGCCCCCACCACGTCCCGGAACAGCTGCAGGCGCGCCTTGGGCGACAGCCCGTCGCGATCCGCATGTGTCAGGATCGGCGCGCCGTCGACAAACTCCATCACCATGTAGGGCGCGCCGTCCGGCAGCGCCCCGCCATCATAGAGCCGCGCGATGTTGGCATGCTGCAGCGCCGCCTGGATGCGCCGCTCGCGAACGAAGCGCTCCACCAGGTCGCCCATCAGTATCCCGGGGCGGATGATCTTGATGGCGACCGTCTGCTCGAAGGCGCCATCGTCGCGCTGGCCGCGGTAAACGGCGCCCATGCCGCCGGCGCCGATGCGCTCAAGCAAGCGATAAGGCCCGATCCGTTCCGGCGGGTCCGCTATCTCAGCGGCGAGCGCGGAGCCGCCCGTCGGCATCAGCCGAGCCGCCTGCTTGTCGCCCTCGAGCAGCGACAGGGCCGCCGAGGAGAGCGCCGGATCGTGGCGAGCCGCGTTGATGATCCACTCTCGCCTTTCCGGCGAGGGCGTCTCCAGCGAGGCCTCGAACAGGGCAAGCGCCCGGGCGCCGAGACTCTCGCGGGCGGACATTGTCAGACCTCGACGGGTACGAACGCGTTGCCATCGGGCCCGCACGCGGACACCAGCCAGGCGCGCGACGAGCGCCAGATTCGCTTGACGGTGGAACCCGACATGCCGAGCACTTCGGCAACTTCTTCAAGCGTGAGGTTGCCGAAGAAGCGCAGCTCCACCACTTCCGCATGCCTTGGCTCGATCGCGGCGAGGCGGATCAACGCCTTCTCGAGCTGATCGAGCTCAAGCTCGAGTGAGCCGTGGGCGCCAAGCTGCGAGATCAAGGTCACCTTGTGATGCTGGCGGCGATCCGTCGCGCGGCGTCGCGCCTGATCGACCAGGACCTGCCGCATCACGCGGGCCGACAGCGCAAGGAAATGGGCCTTATCCTGCCATTCGATACGGTCGAGCGCGATCAGGCGCAGCACCGTTTCGCTGACCAGGTCGCCGGAACTGAGTGAAGTCTTGCGGTCGGTTCGCAGCAGCGCCGCGGCCACCTGGACGAGTTCGCGATAGACGAGATTGAACAGCGTGTCGCGGGCCTTGAGGTCACCGGCACGCCAGGCGACGAGCAGCTCCTTCGCGGTGTCGCGCGCTCCGTCGGCCATAAGCTGGCGTCCCTGTCCCGTCGAATTTGTATAATAGAAACACGCGCTTATCGCAAGAGACAGCAGCAGGACGGTCTCTCAAACGGACGCGCCGAAGACTTTATTGCATTCGCCCTGACCCATTTTCCCTCCCCGCCACGCCATTGGAAGTGAGACCCAATGGAGCGACGCCGATGCAAGCTACCCTCGAAGGCATTCCCGAGCGCTACTGGCCGCTGATCGACTGGCTGTTCACGGGCACGGTGGTGTTTGCCGTACTCTGGCTGGCGTCGGTGATCTTCATCGCCATGCGCCGCAACGCGTCAGGCCTCACGCCTGTGCAGGCGGCGAAGATCAGGCCAAGCGCCCGGCCCGACTTCCTCGATGGCGACACGAAGAAGCGCCGCGAAGCGCTGGAGCGCGGCGACGCCTACGAGCGCGACCTCGACAAGGCGGAGAAAGCCGAAAACGAACGCGCCAGCCGCAAGACGCGCACCCAGCTCACCACCTTCCAGCGGCTCATCCGCGTGATGACGCTGCTGATGTCGGTGTTCTCGCTCGCCACGATGATCGCCGGCGCAGTCTTCCAGGTCACCTACATCACCGGCCTGCTCGAGAAAGCCTCGGCCGGCGATCGCATCATCGAGCTGGTCCAGAAACACCCGATCGGCGTCACGGTCGCCACGGTCGTCATCCTCTACTACGTCGTGACCTTCTTCACCGACAAGAAGTGGAAGCCCGAGGAGGAGGAAGCGTGAGCGGCCCCGGCCCCCATCCTTTCCTGAATCAAGCCGTCCTCTCCTGAATCAAGAAAGCTCATTCCATGTCCAGCAAGACCCTCCTGGTTAGCGATCCCTCCCTGGTGGCCGAATTCGTCCGTCAGTCGGAATTCCAGGGAATCCTCGAAAAGCGCTTCGCTGTTCCCGAGGATTATCTCGCGATCCTCTTCCGCAATGGAAAGATCGTCGACGCCTATAAGGGCGCGCACTTCTCGGTCGGCGGCGTCGTCAACTCGCTGAAGGGCATCATCGGCGGCTCGACCAGTGTCGGGCTTCTCATCGCCGATCTCAAGCCCTTCCAGGTTCGCCAGACCTTCCGCGGACTCTCGCGGGACAAGGTCGAGATCGTCGGCGTCGCCGCCATCGAGATCCAGATTGATCCCGAGCAGCCGCAGAACATTCTCGGCATGATGTCGGGCCGGCGCTCGCTGTCGCGGGCGGACATTCTCGAGCGCATCCGGCCTCACCTGTCCGACCGGATCATGGAAGCCGCCCTCGCCCGCCACGATGCGAGCGACCTCCGCGGCAATGTCGGCCTGCAGGACAAGATCCAGGCCGATATCATGCGCGAGGTGGAGCGCGTGGTCGGGGGTCTTGGCCTCACCGTCAACGCCGTCTCCATGGAATGGGCGGTCAATCAGGTCGAACGGGCCGAGATGGAGCGCGCCGACGCCGACCGCGGCGAGGCCGAGCGCGAGATCGCGATCAAGCGCGCCATGCACGACGCCGAGCGCATCAAGGATGCGACGGAGTTCGGCATCCGCACCGACATCGACAGCAAGAAGTTCGCGCTCATCAAGGAGCAGGAACTCGCCCAGCTGATCCTCTCGAAGGAAGTCGAGTTCGTCGACCTCCGCGAGGCCGCCCAGCGCCGGCAGGAGCTCGAGATGATCCAGCACGAGGTGCTGACGCTGTCGCACGAGCGCCAGGCGCGGTTCGAGAACGAACTGGCCGAGGCGGGACAGATCGTCGACCTGACGCAGCGCAAGCTCGCGATACGCAAGATCGAGCTTGAAATCGAATCGCTCGAGCGCCGGACGAAGCTCGATCTTGAGAAGCTCGAGGCGATGACGCGCCTGGAAATCAACCAGGCGGCCAACACCAACGCG
The DNA here is from genome assembly GCA_030697555.1 of Hyphomonadaceae bacterium. GTDB lineage: Bacteria > Pseudomonadota > Alphaproteobacteria > Caulobacterales > Hyphomonadaceae > UBA7672. The sequence continues at coordinate 3,155 of JAUYPV010000054.1, read as the reverse complement.
ACCAACAACATCCGCACGCTCGCCTCGATAGACGCCGAGGAGGACGAGCGCCGCGCCGCCCAGCGCGAGCGGGATCGTCAGGCCGAGCACGAGCGCCAGATCGCGCTAAGCCGCACGGGCCAGCAAAGCGAACTCGATCTGCTGCGCATCAAGGCGACCATGTCGCCCGAACAGCTTCTGGCCGCCCAGGCGGGGCTCAGCCCCGAGGTCTCCGCGGTGCTGGCCGAGCAGGCGCGCGCGCAAGGGAGTTCCAGCGCCCAGTCCATGTCGCTGATGCGCGAGATGGTCGAGGCAGCCAAGGAAGCCCGCGTCTCCTCCGAGCAGCAGGCCAAGGCGATGTTCCAGATGGGCATGGACGGCGCGGTGGGGGTATCCTTCGGCGCCGGGGGCAAGGCCGCGGCGCCCGCGTCGGCCGCCGAAGCGGCAGGCCGCTCGCCTGCAGCCACCACGGTCGCCGAAATCGACTGCCCCAAATGCGGTCGCACCAACATGCCCAAGGCGCGCTTCTGCGCCGGCTGCGGCCATCAGTTGCGCACCTGACATGCCTCGCTCCGTTCCTCCCATAGCAGCACGCAGCGCCGCCGGCCGGACCGGCGCCAGCCTTGCGGCGGCTCACTCCCGGCCCGCGTGCTGCCAGGCAAGCGCCGCGGCGGCGGCCGATGCGGTGTTCTGCGCGGAATGCGGCAGCCTTCTGCTGCGCTGCTCAGCCTACGAGGAGTGCGGCGGCTTGGTGGACGCGAGCGGCTTCTGTCCCTCCTGCTTCAATCTCGAACTCTATCTCGACTCAGGCGCGGCGCGGCGTGCGAAAGTCGGCGCCGCGATGACGCTTCCGCTCATTGTCGCCAACGCAGGCGCGCATGGCCGGGCTCTCTTCATCACGGAATTCTGGGTCCGGCAGGGCGCCGGCGAGCGCAAGCAGCAGGAGCTGCCCTGGGAGCGCCTCGACGCCGGACAGAGCGCGCCGTGGACGCTCCAGACGCAACCGCTGCAGCAAACCGGCCGCCAGGGTCTGGAAGTGATCCTGGTCGCCGCCAGCCGCAGCCGCTGGCGAGAGGAAATTTTCGCTGTCGCGGCCAACCTGGAGATCGGCGTCGAGGATGACGGCAAGGTTGTCGTCAACCAGACGATCCATGTCGCTGGCGGGGAAACGGCCGGCGCAGGTCACACCGTCTACGCGCCGATCCGGATCGAAGGCGAGGACCGTGGCCGGGGCGACCAGGATTCGGCTACCACCGCGCCCTCGCCGCTGGCGCTAACGCGCGCCGACGGCTTCGAGCGCGCCCGGGGACTGCGGGGCGACCCGCAGGTCGGCCGCGTCGACCGAACCGTACGCCTCGCCTGGAAAGGGTTCAGCAGCGACGAAGCGGGACCGCCCGGGCCGATCCTCACGCCTGACGGCCTGCTTGCTCTGGGGCGTTCGCGCATCAAGTCGCGCGGCGGCGTCAATGACGCTCGCCTTGTCGTCCGTGACGCCGGCGGCGCCCTCAACGCTGCGCTTAGCGAGGAAATCTCGCGCCGGCATTTCGACCTCTTCGTCCAGAACGGCGCGCTCTGTGTAAGAGCCGCGGGCCAGTCAGGCCTGCGGGTCGGCGATCAGGGCCTGCGCCAGGGCGAGGTCGCGTCGCTGTCAGACGGCGAGCGCATCGTCGTGTTGCCCAAGCATCCGCAGGCGCTCGCCATCGATGTCCGCTTTGAAACCCATCACGGGGTCGTCGAACAGGTCACGCTGACGCGGCAGCCGGACGTCCAGCGCGCAACGCTGGGTACGCCGGCAGCAGGAGGGAAATCATGAATTGCCCCCATTGTTCAGCAGCATTGCCGGCCGATGCGCGCTTCTGCTCCGAATGCGGCAGGCGGACGGCCGAGGAGGTCGCAGCCGCCGCCAGTTTTTCGCAGGTCGCGGCGGGACCGGTGCAGACTATCGGAGGCCTGCAGACAATTGATGGCAGGCCGACCAAAGGATCAGCCATGCCCGCCGGGCCGGCGCTCGCCGCGGGCGAGCTGTTCTGCGGACGCTATGAAATCAGATCGACAATTGGGGCCGGGGGGGCGGGCGTTGTCTATGCGGCGCACGACAGGGTCACGTCGGAAGACGTGGCCCTGAAGCTGATACGTCCGGACCGCCTGCAGGGCAGCGATGCCGTCACGCGCCTGATCCGGGAAGGCGTTACCGCCCGCAACGTCCGCCATCCCAGCGTGATCGCGGTCTACGATGTCGGCGAGTCCGACGGCCAGCCCTTCATGTCGATGGAGCTGGCCAAAGGCCAATCGCTGCGGTCGTGGAACCAGAGACGCCTGGCGGCGCGCCAGGATTGCTCGCTGAAGACCGCCGTCGGCATCATCAGCGCGATCCTCGACGGCCTCGAGGCGGCGCACGCCCAGGGCGTCGTCCATCGCGACCTCAAGCCCGAGAACGTCATCCTAACCAGCGAGCCCTCCGATACCGGCGCGGCCCTGAAAATCCTCGATTTCGGCATCGCCATCGTCACCGGCGCGTCCTCCGGCGTTTCCGGTTCGGGTCCCGCGGGCTCGATCGGCTACATGGCGCCCGAGCAGCTTACCGCGCCCGACACGGTGGGGCCTTCAGCGGACCTTTATTCGCTCTCGGTGATCTTCTACGAGCTCCTGATGGACGCCCCGCCGCAGGGCCACTGGCAGCCCCCCAGCGGCGGTCGCAGCGGCATACCGCCCGGTATCGACGCCCTGATCGAGAAAAGCCTGTCGAACCGCTCCCGCAGCCGGCCGCAATCGGTCGCCGAGTACCGCAAAAACCTCAAGGCCGCCCTCGGCCCCGGCGGAATGGTCGACTGGAAGACCCTCGACCCCCGCCAGCCCCGCAAAGGCCCCCGCATCCCGCCCTGGGCCGCCTGGACCGCCGGCGGCCTCCTCGCCCTCGCCTTCCTCGGCGCCGTCATCAACGAAATGTCCGCCGGGAACTGGGACAATGATCGGGACAACAACCGGAACAACAACCTCTCCGGCGACTGGCAGGACGGCTACGGCAGCACCTGGCATATGAACGTCAGCAACACCGGCGACATCACCGGCAACGCCACCAACGGCCCCTCCCTCGGCTCCTCTTTCAACGGCAATCTCAACGGGACCCAACTCACCTACCGCATCGGCGCCCAAGGCTACGGCATCGTCGCCGAAGG
>JAUYPV010000053.1 GCA_030697555.1 Hyphomonadaceae bacterium | reverse complement strand
TTCATGAAGGCGCGCGTCAGTGTGCCGATGTCGCGATCGCGGAACGGATGAAGCAGACCGGCGGCCGCATAGATCATGAAGACGATGACGCCGCCGAACAGCAGCATGACTATCGCGCCGGCAACCAGCGGCCATTGGATGCTTCCGGTAATGGCGAAGAACAGCCAGGTGGTGGAGAGGAAGGCGACCACGTTCAGCAGCAGGGCCGGCAGCGGACTACGGTTTCGCGTGTTGTCGGCGGCGCCCTTGTTGATGGTCTGCTGTAGCCAGCCCAGGATCAGGCCGAAACCGAGAAAACCGCCAATGGCCAGCCACAAGGAGGGAAAGCTCATGTCCCCGATCCCCCTTTTACATCACACCCAGAACAACTCTTTGCCTGAACAAAGGTGAAGTCAACGATGGCAGGCCTCTTCGCCTGTCGCGAGACAAGATCCGCGTCAGGACAAGCCAATGCCTTGAGTTTTCCTCAAATCAACGGATTCATGCCCGCAGTCGCAAGGGCGGCGGGTGAAGGGACATTTATGCCAAGCGCATTCGACGCGGCGAAGCGGATGATCGCGGCGATGCTGGAGAACCGGACGCCGGACGATATCGCCCGGCAGAGCCGGCCAGACACAACGACCCCGCTGAAGCCCTGGATCAGGCCGGCCAAGCGGCTGGAGCCGACGTTCACGGCTGCGAACTGGAAGACGCTGCTGGCGAACTCGGGCGCGACCGAGGCCGACAAGGCCGAGCTTTACGACGCGAAGGCTCAGGAGCAGCTCGAGAAATACGAGCACAACGTCGAGAACTATGTCGGCACGCTGCGGCTGCCGGTGGGCGTGATCGGGCCGCTGCGGGTGAACGGCATTTTCGCCAAGGGCGATTTCTACGTGCCGCTGGCGACGAGCGAGGCGGCTCTGGTGGCGAGCTATGGGCGCGGGGCGCGCCTGATCTCGTCGGTCGGGGGGTGCACGACGGGGACGCTGGCGGAGGGCGTGCATCGCTCGCCGGGGTTCGCATTCGCAACGACGACCGATGCCGGGATGTTCGTCGCGTGGGTTTGCATGAGCTTCGACATGCTGCGGGAGGCGGCGGAGAAAACGACACGCCATGGCAAGCTGGTCGAGCTGTCGCCGCACGTCGAAGGCGACCATGTCTACCTGGTGTGCAGCTACACGACGGGCGACGCGGCCGGGCAGAACATGGTGACGATCGCGACCGAAGCGGTGTGCGCGGTGATCCTGGAAAAGAGCCCGGTGAAGCCGCTCTACTGGTTCGTGGAGGCCAACTTTTCCGGCGACAAGAAGGCGTCGGCCATGTCGTTCGTCGGCGTTCGCGGCCGGAAAGTGACGGCGTCGGTCGAGCTGCCGGGCGAGGAGGTGCGCAAGCAATTGCACACGACCTCGAAACGCATGGAGGACTATTGGCGGATGTCGGCGCTGGGCGGCGTCATGTCCGGCTCGATTGGCGTGCAGGGGCACTATGCCAACGGCCTGGCGGCGCTCTATCTCGCGACGGGGCAGGATGCGGCGTGTGTCGCCGAAAGCGCCGTGGGCGTGACGCGCATCGAACTGCGCGAGGGTGATCGCCTGTTTGTCTCGGTTACGCTGCCGAACATCATTGCCGGTACGGTGGGTGGTGGCACGGGTCTGCCTACGCAATCTGCCGGGCTGAACATCATGGGCCTCAAGGGCGCCGGGAATGCGCGTGCCTTCGGAGAAGTGTGCGCAGCCACTTGCCTGGCCGGCGAGCTGTCGATCATCGGCGCCCTGTGCGCCCACGAGTTCGCCAGCGCCCACAAGAAACTGGCGCGGGGGAAAACGTGACGGACACTGCCGCAACTCCAGCCACGACGCCGAAGGCCAAGGGCGGATTCGCCGCGCGCCTGTGGGAATACCAGGCCGAGCGCTTTCCGGTGTTCAAGCATGGCGCCCTGATCGCTGCATTCGGAGCGTCCGCGGTCTGTCTGTCGGCCCTGCTGCGCAACGCCGTTCCCAGCATCCAGTCGATCGTCGTCGCCGTTGTCGTGCTGTTCGGCCTCTTCTTCCAGCTCCGTGTCGCTGACGAGCACAAGGACAATGAAGAGGACACGAAGTTCCGGCCCGAGCGTCCGGTGCCGCGCGGGCTGGTCACGCTATCCGAACTTCGCTGGACGGCTTTCGCGGTTGGCGTCGTGCAGCTTGTGCTGAGCGCGCTGCTCGGCTGGATGTTGATCGGGTTGCTGCTCGTGGTCTGGGCCTGGATGGCCCTGATGACCAAGGAATTCTTCGCGCCGAGGATGCTGAAGAAGTCGCCCGTGCTCTACCTAGTCAGCCACATGATGGTGATGCCGCTGATCGATCTTTATGCGACAGCGTGCGACTGGGGTACAGCGGGCGACAGCGGGCATCAGGGCTTCGGGCTGACGCTGGGCGGCTTCCTTCTGCTGTCGTTGATCAACGGCACGGTGATCGAACTTTCCCGCAAGTCCTGGGCGCCGGGGATGGAGCGAGAGGGCGTCGAGACATACTCCAAGCTCTGGAAGCCCGGCGGGGCCGGCGTTGCGATCATGGTCGTCGTGCTGACCGGGCTTGCCGTTAGCGCGTTCGTGCATGTTCGTTCCGGCGCGGGCATCTGGTTCCTGTTCGGCCTGCTGCTGATCGCGGCGTGGGCGGCGTACTCCGCGATCGACTATGGCGGCACGCCCACGGAGAAGACGTCCAAGCGGCTGGAAATGACGGCAGGCGTCTATGTGCTCGCCAACTATCTCCTGCTTGGCGTGTTGCCGCTGCTCGAGTCGCTATGGCTCCCGTGAGCCTGAACCAGCGTTTCATCCTGTCCGGCGAGGCCGCGATGTCGTCCGCCGTCGCGGGCGGCAAAGGTGCGGCGCTGGCGAAATTGGCGGCCAAATTCCCGGTGCCAGCGTTTTTTGTCATCCCGGCCGAGGGGTTCGACGACGCGGGACTGCAAGCAGAGGCGAAGGCGGAGCTTGCTGACGCCCTGAAGACGCTAGGTGCTGGACCCTTTGCGGTAAGGTCATCGGGGCGCGAGGAAGATGGCGCTGACTCGGCTCATGCGGGCCAGTTCGAGACAGAACTGAATGTCGCCGCCGCCGATGTTCCTGCCGCCGCGCATCGCGTGTGGAAATCCGGGTTCAGCGAAACGCTGGCGCAGTATCGCAAAGCCAAGGGGCTTTCGGGCGCGCCGCAGCCGCCGGCGGTCGTGGTGCAAGTGATGGTGAAGGCGCGGGCGGCGGGCGTTGCCTTCTCCGCCGACCCGGTCTCGGGCGATCGCAGCGTCGCAATCATCAGCGCCATCCTGGGCCTTGCCGACAAGCTGGTCGGTGGTGAGGCGGATGGCGATAGCTATCGCATCGCCACGGAGGGCGGGACGCTGGAGGCGGATCTGGTGGGCGCCTCTCCGGTGCTCACGGAAGCGGAGCGCGCCGAGGTCGCCACAATGGCGCGTCGATCCGAGCAACACTTTGGCAGTCCGCAGGACATCGAGTGGGCGTTCGATGCAGCGGGTCTTCACATGCTGCAATCCCGGCCGATCACCACGCTGGGCCCGGCGAAGACTCCAGAGCCGGATGGCGAACTCGTCATCTGGGACAACTCCAACATCGTGGAGAGCTATCCGGGCGTCACGTCTCCACTGACCTTCTCGTTCGCCCGCTACACCTATGCGCATGTCTATCAGGCGTTCTCCGACCTGATGGGTGTTTCGCGGAAGACCGTCGAAGAGCACCGCGCCGTGTTCGAGAACATGCTCGGACGGGTCGATGGACGGGTCTATTACAACTTGCTCAACTGGTATCGCGCGCTGGCGTTGTTCCCGGGCTTCAAGGCCAACCGCAAGTTCATGGAAGGCATGATGGGCGTTTCCGAGGCTCTGCCTCAGGAACTCGCGGACTCCATCGCGCCGCCAACCGACAATGGCTTTGAGCGCTTCCTCGACAATCTCAATCTCGCACGCGTCGGCGCAGGCCTGATCTGGCACGAGATCACCATCAAGGGATCGATCGAGGCGTTCTATGAGCGCCTGAACAAGGCGCTGGCGACGCCCAACGCCGACATCGACACCATGTCCGCGACGCAACTTGCTGCCGAGTATCGAAATCTCGAACAGCAGCTGCTCGCCAGGTGGGATGCGCCGCTGGTCAACGACTTCCTCTGCATGATCGCCTTCGGCGCCGCGCAGAAATCCATGACGAGCTGGGCAGGCGATGACGGCCTGGCTTTTCTTTCCAACACGCTGATCGGCCAGGGCGATATCGTCTCGGCGGAGCCAGCCCGCCTGATACGCGACATGGGAGCGATGGTTCGGGATCGTCCGGAAGTCCTTAAGCGCCTGGCGGCGGGTGATCGTTCTGCCGTAGATGCGACGCCCGAGTTGCGCGCAGCGTTCGACGCATACATCGCCAAGTTCGGGGATCGCTGCACGCAGGAGCTGAAACTCGAAAGCCGCTCGCTGGACGAGGATCCTGCGCAGGTTCTCATGGCGATCGCTGCCGCCGCCGCGCCAAGGGGCGCCGCCACAGCCGAGACGGATACGCGTGAGCTTGCCGATCTGGTTCCACAACCGATGAAGCGCATGCTCGCCGGCTGGCTGCTCAAATGGGCCAAGGCGCGCATCCGCGATCGGGAGAACCTTCGCTTCGAACGCACGCGCTTGTTCGGCCGCGTCCGCCGTATCTTTCTCGCCATGGGCGCCCGGCTGACCGAGGTGGGTGTGCTGGCCAAACCGCGCGACGTGTTCAATCTGACGGTCGATGAACTGCTGGGCGCTGTCGAAGGCGCGGGCATCACAGACGATCTCAAGGCTTTGTCGGCGCTTCGTGAGGCAGAACTCAAGGCCCAGCTTGCGCGACCCGATCCGCCGGAGCGCTTCACGGTTCGCGGCGCCCATGTTGTCGGTGTTGCGGAGCTTTCCGCGCACGCCGTGCCTGCCGTCGAGGGCGGAGAGATCCGCAAGGGGCTTGCCTGCTGCAAGGGTGTGGTCACGGCGAAGGTGCGAGTGATCGAAGACCCCCGCGTCGAGGCGCTGCTGCCCGGCGAGATTCTCGTCGCGCGCCACACCGATCCGGGCTGGATCGCCGTCTTCGCCAATGCCGCCGGGGTGATCGCCGAGCGCGGCTCTCTGCTTTCCCATTCGGCCATCGTGGCGCGCGAAATGGGCGTGCCGTGTGTCGTTTCCCTGAAAGGCGTTACGCAATGGCTCAAAACCGGCGATACGGTGCGGCTGGACGGCGGGGCCGGAACAGTTGAAAGAACAGGCCGGGAAGCTGGGATCCCCGGATAGAGCATGGCTGAGACGGACATCGCCGCGCGCGCGACCTTCGACATCATAAGGTATGCGCAGGTCTGGGAGGATGCCGACATCCTCGTCGCGGCGCTGCGCCCGAAGGCCGGGGACATCGTGGTCTCGATCGCTTCGGCTGGCGACAATGCGCTGGCTCTGCTGGCCGAAGGACCGGAGCGGGTGATCGCTGTCGATCTCAACCCAGTCCAGCTTGCCTGCCTGCGCCTGCGCGTGGAGGCTTATCGCACGCACACGCACGAAGAATTCCTGGAGCTGTTGGGGTCGCGCGTCTCCGGCCGCCGCCGGCACCTGCTTGACCAGGTCGCGGAGAAGCTTTCGCCCGAGGACCAGAAATTCTGGGCGGCACAAAAAGAGGAGGTTGTGAAGTTCGGCGTGGGCGGCATCGGCAAGTTCGAGCGCTACTTCAAGACATTCCGCGAGTACGTTCTGCCCTTCATCCACAATCGCGAGACGATCGACGAACTGCTGCGCGCGCGCGAGCCGGCCGATCGCGCTGCCTTCTACGACAGGTACTGGAACATCTGGGGCTGGCGGATGATGCTCAAGGTGTTCTTCTCGAAGACGGTGATGGGAAAGCTGGGCCGCGATCCGGCGTTCTTCGATCATGTGAAGGGCAGCCTGCCGGATCAGGTGGCAGGCCTCACGCGCAAGGCGCTGGTCGATCAGGATCCGGCCGACAATCCCTACCTGCACTGGATCCTACGCGGCAGTCACGGGGCGGCCCTGCCGCGCGCGCTGGAGCTGGAGCGCTTCGAGACCATCCGCGACCGGCTTGACCGGCTTGAAATACGCCTGTGCACAGTGGAGACGCTGGCCGAGGAAGGCGTGAAGGCGGATGCATTCAACCTGTCCGACATCTTCGAATACATGTCGCCCGAGGCGCACGAGAAGGCCTATGGCTCGATCCTCGCCGCCGCGAAACCCGGCGCGCGCATCGCCTACTGGAACATGATGGCGCCGCGCCGCGCGCCCGCCTCGATGGCCGCCAGGGTCAAGACCAACACCGAGCTGGAAGCGAAGCTCAAGCCGCTCGACAAGGCGTTCTTCTATTCCGACTTCGTCATCGAGGAAGTGGTGTGAACGATGCGCTGCTGATCAGCGGGGGCAAGATCGCGGGATCTGTCGTCCTGCTGGCGCTGGTGCTGTGGGGCGTGTCGCGGCTGTCGAACAGAGCGAAGCTCGATCCGGAGATCGGGCGGAAGCTGGTTCACATCAGCCTCGGCCTCTACTGCCTGACATTTCCGTATGTGTTCGATCATGCTTGGGAAGTCTGGATCACGTGCGCACTGGCGGTCGGGGTTTTTTTGCTTGCGCGCGGGACCATGCGCCAGAGTCTTGGGCAGGGTCTTCACAGTGTTGAACGCACTTCATACGGTGAGCTTCTGTTCGCCGTCTCCGTGGCGCTGCTATTCTGGCTGAAGGACGGGCACTTCATTGCCGTGACGGCGATGAACAAGCCGCCCGTCGGTCCCGTCCTGTATATGCTGCCCATCCTGATCCTGACGCTGTGCGACGCCGCCAGCGCGATAGTTGGTTCGCGCTACGGCAAGCGCGTCTTCCGGATCGAGGAGGGATCGAAAAGCGTCGAGGGCGTCGTCGTGTTTGCCGTGACGGCGTGGCTGATCTCGCTGATCGCTTTCCTGCTGTTTACCAACATCGGCCGCGCCGAGATCGTTCTGCTCGCTTTCATCACGGCGGTGTTCGGCGCGTTGCTGGAGGCGGCGAGCTGGCGCGGGCTGGACAATCTCTTCATTCCGCTCGGCATCTACTTCCTGCTGGCGAACCTTCTTTATCTCGGCGTGGTCGGCCTTGCGGTCATCGCGGGGCTGTTCCTGCTTTTGCTGCTGGTGCTGCTCTATGTGGCGCGGCGCAGGCCGGGTGAGGACCGCCATTTCCTGGCGATCGGCTCGACGCTGTTTTTCTGTATCGCGATCTTTTCGGGGCCGCTCAGCGTCATCACGCCTGTTGTTGCGGTGGCGGCGTACTTCCTTTGCGTCCGCTTTCTGAAAGTCGAGCGCCCGCCTTATGATGCGCTGAACCTGCTGCTGGTCGTGCTCGCAGTGGCGCTCACATTCTTCATTGTCAGCCATCTTGGCCGTGTGAACACCATATTTGCGTTCAACGTTGCGTTCGCGGCGTTGGCGGCTGGAATTGTCGCGCGGTTCTCGGCGAACTGGATGGTCGTGGTGGGCGTGATGCTGCTGGCTTGGGCCACAATGTCGATCCGCGTCGTATGGATCGAAGGGCCCCGGGAGGCGACTATCGTGTTCGCACTGGTGGGCCTCGGCGCCATTGTGCTTGTAACGCTCGCCGGATGGTCGCTTCGCGAGCGAAAGATCGACCGGCCGTGGATGATGCTGGGAGGGTTGAGCATGGCGATCGGCCTCGTCTCGCTGCCGGCCTCGCCCGCATGAGCGCGCCGGAGAAACTCGGCATCGCGGGCGCGAGCCTCGCGATATACCGCAATGCGCCGACGTTCACGGGCCTGCGCACGGCGGCGTTGGGCCAGTTCGCCTGCGATGCGGCGGAGCCAGGCGCCGCCGTGATCCGGCAGGCCATGGCGAGGCTGAAGGCCGAAGGCTTCGAGGCTGTGCTCGGGCCGATGGACGGCAACACCTGGGGCAGGCATCGCCTGGTCGTCGAGAGCGACGGCAGCCGGCCCTTCATGTTGGAGCCGCAGAATCCCCGGCACCATGTCGATGCGTTCGAACAGTCCGGGCTGAAAGTGGTTTCGCGCTGGGTCTCGGCGATCCGCCCATCCGACATTCCGCCCAGCGCGTCGGCGCCTCCCGCGTGGATCAGGCTCCGCGATTTCGACCTGGCCAACTTCGAAGCCGAGCTGACGCGCATTCATACGCTGTCGCTACAGCAGTTCGCGTCGAACCATTTCTATGCGCCGATTTCGCTGAAGGATTTTCTCGACAGCTATCGGCCGGTGCTGCCTGCCATAGATCCCGAACTCGTGCTTCTCGCCGAGGACGAAAGGGGAGAGCTGAAGGCCTTTCTTTTCGCTCTGCCCAACTACAACGAGGGGCCAAAGCCGAAGACTGTGATCCTCAAGACCTATGCCTCCAAGGTGAAGGGCGGCGGGTCGATGCTGGCGAATGCGTTCCATGAGCGCGCAAGGAAGCGCGGCTTTGCCGATGTGATCCATGCGCTGATGCATGAGACCAACCTTTCGGCCCAGCACAGCGACAAGACTGGCGGCAAAGTGTTTCGCCGCTATGCCCTCTGGGGCGGCAGGCTTTGAATCTCATCGAGTCATTCCTGGCACAGGTCGCGGCGCGGCCCGATGCGGCCGCGATCATTTCGCCCAAGGGCCGGATCGTTACCTATGCCGAGCTGGCAAGGGCGTCCGATGCGCGGGCGCACGCCTACGAATGCTCCGGGATAAAAGCCGGCGATGTGATCCTGATCGCGCGGGGCGTGTCTGTCGAACTCTACGAAACCTTGCTGGCTGTCTTCCGTCTTGGCGCAGTGGCGATGTTTCCGGAGCCTGCGGCGGGGATCAAGGGCCTGCGGCTGGCCGTGCAGGCCGTGAGGCCAAAGGCGATCGCCACTGCGGGGCTAGGCAGCGTGCTGCGGCTGGTTTTTCCGGAGACCCGTCCGTTGAAACTGCTTCCCGATCCGATCGGGAAGGAGCCGGGCCGGAATATTCTCACAAGCCGGCCGGGCGACGCTCCCGCCCTGATCACCTTCACATCCGGGTCGACCGGCAGGCCGAAGGGCATCGTCCGCTCGGCCGATTTCCTGATGCTGCAGCACGGCCTGCTGGAGAAGCTGAGGCGCACAACGCCGGACGATGTCGATCTTATCTCGCTGCCCGTCTTCATCCTGTCGAACCTCACCACCGGCGCCACAAGCGTGATCCCCGACGGTCGTCTCACCCGGCCGGCAGACCTGAACGGCGAAAAACTGCGCCGCCAGATCGATCTGCATCGCGTCAACCGCATCGTCGCTCCGCCTGCGGTGGTTGCGCGTATCGTCGAGACCAATATTCCCCTGTTGCGGCTTTCAGCAGTCTTCACGGGCGGCGGGCCGGTGTTTCCCAATCTGCTGCGCGCCATCGCCCGCACGGCGCCGAAAGCTGCGGTCCATGCGGTCTATGGATCCACCGAGGCCGAGCCCATCGCCCATCTGGAGCTGAAAGACATCGGCGATGCGGACTGGGAAGCGATGGCGAGTGGGCAGGGCCTTCTGGCCGGCAAACCTATCCCCGAGATCAGCGTGGAGATCCGTGACCACGAAGTGTTCGTCGCGGGCGATCACGTGAACCAGGGCTATCTCGATCCGGCTGACGACAAGTCGACCAAATCCCTGCGCGAGGGCACGCTGTGGCATCGCACCGGCGATGCGGCGCGGTTGGACGAGCAGGGCCGGCTCTGGCTTCTCGGCCGCCGCGAAGCGGCTTCTGGTGGGCTATTCCCGTTCGCCATCGAAACCGCGGCCTTGAGCTGGCCCGGAGTCCGGCAAGCTGCGCTGCTGGCGGGCGAGGGCAGGGCGAAACTGGCGCTGGCGGGCGACAATCTCGACATCGCTGCGCTTCAGGCGCGCGCCGCGAAGCTCGGCGCCATCGAGGTCCTGGAACTCAAGTCCATCCCGATGGACAAGCGCCACAACTCCAAGGCCGACTATGCTCGCCTGAGGAAGCTACTCGCATGAACATCCTCCGCGAGATCGGCCGGGCATGGCGCGCAGAGATGAACACGGCAGACAAGGTGCGCGTGCTGCTCGCCTTCGGCTTCATCCTCGGCGCGTTCAGCCATGTCGGCTGGCTGATCTGGCATGGCGATCTCTGGTATCACGGCCCAGCGCCAGATTGGGCGCCGTGGTTCTGGTACAGCATCTGCGTGGTGGACTTCATCGTTTGCTGGCTACTGCTGACGCGTCCACGCGCCGGCATCGTGGGCGCCGCGCTCACCATGATCACAACACTGACCGTGAACTGGACCCAGTTCCCGACTTTCGAGTTCGGCTTCAACTATGTGCTGATGATCCTGACGGTGTTCGGCGCCATCGTCGCCATCACAGCCATCTGGCTGTGGAGGACATCGAGGTGGAAGTTCAACCCGACGTCTTCAGGACATATCGCCGATTGAGCGGCTGGACCGGCCTGGCGTTCCACGGGAAGAGCGAAGAGAACGCCGCGATCTGCGAAGACGAAGCCGTCTGCGGTGTCGCCATCACCGTCCAGCGCACGGTCTCGGAGCAGGGCGGCGTAGTGAGCGAGCCTTCATATCGGAACGCCGCGCCACCCTTGGGCATGAACTCCGCCGTGTCGATCTCGAACGCGACGGCGGCCTTGCCCTCTTTGCCGGGCGCCGTCGCCCAGACCGCATCGAGCGCGGGATTGGCCTTGCCTTCCTCGAACATGATGCCGATGACGGCGAGCTTTCCGTCAGCCGACGCATGCACAAGGTGCAGCTCGAGCGGATAGGCCTTGCCATCGATCGTGTGTTCCGAGGGATGGTGGAAATGGAACTGCTTCAGCGAATAGTCCGCGTTGTCGAGCTTGATTCCGCCCGCATTGCTGACGTCTACCTGGATCGTGTGACCGTTGTTGATGACCATGCCGCCACGTGCGGGCGCCCAGCCCGGATGCGGCGTGTCGACCTTGGCCGCCAGCGCGCCAGAAAGATCGATTGGCGATTGCTGGACGCCGGCCGAGCAGGGCAGGTTTTCAGGCGCAAGCTCGGACCAGTGTTCCGGCCCACCTTCGCCGCCATAGGACCAATGCTTCGGGTGGGCCGCGGCTTCCTTGTCTTCCGGGGGGTCCGCGAAGGCTGCGGTCAGCGCGGCCAGGCCGAGGGCGCTGAACAGCAATGAGGCGCGGATAGATACGGTCATCGAACCGGAGTTTCGGCCATCATGGCTAGCAAAAGGTAAACGGCCCGGCGGCCCGCCTTAACCTGGGATCATCCGCCTGCGGGGCTAAGGTTTGTGATGGTCTGGACGGTCCGGGAAGAGAAGTTGCTGCCGAGTGCGCCGCCGGTGGCGATGAACTCCATGCTGGTCATGTAGGCCCGCCCGTTCGAGGCGATCGCGCACGACGCCTTCATAACCGCGGTTTTTATCTCCGCCACCAGCATTACATTGTGCGGCTTGGTGAGAGTGGCGTTGAACGTGCGCACGGTGCCGGACGTGACGTCGATCGCGGCCTCGGCCAGCATCTTCCTGATCACATCCTTGGTCGCGCCATCGGCGTCCGGCTCCGGGCGGGGCGTGAAGGAGAAGATCCTGAGACCCTCGGCCGCCGTCCCCTTGTCGACGGCGTTGCTGATGTCGTCTTTCGAAAGCTTGTCGCAGAAGATATCGCCATCGGCGTTCTTTTCCATCCGCTCGTCGACCTTCTGGGCCGTTCCCGGTTTTTCGCCCGTGTCCTCGAAGAAGGAGATGATGACCCGGTCGCCCTTCTTGCGCGAGGGGTCGAGATGGCCGCGTATCGTGGCGGTGCCCCTGTCGCCCACATTCACCATTTCGAAGTCATACGCATAGAGCTGGGTCGATGCCGGCGTAGCGAAGGCGCGCTTCAGCAGTTCGGGCGTCGGTGTTTTCTGGGCAATCGCCGGGAGAGCGAGCGCCAGGCCAACAGCAAGACCCGCAAGACGTTTCATCGGCCTATCCCCAACACGTTCATTCGACAGCAAGGCGCGACAGGAAACCTGCGAAACACTATGTTGGCTTTATGGCAGACGACCAGAAACAGCTAGTCCAGCTCCCTGCGCCCTTCGCGCAGTGGTTCGCCGGGCGGGGGTGGAGCCTGCGTCCGCACCAGGCGGCGCTGATAGATACGGCAGGGCGCGGGCAGGGCGGGCTGGTGATTGCGCCTACCGGCGGGGGCAAGACGCTGGCCGGGTTCCTGCCCAGCCTGATCGATCTCGCAGTCCAGCCGCCGCGCATCCATCCGGCGCTGCATACGCTCTACATCTCACCGCTCAAGGCACTCGCGACGGACGTTGCCCGCAACCTTGCCGCGCCTGTTCAGGAGATGCAGCTCGGCATCTCGCTCGAAACGCGCACCGGGGACACCAGCGCATCGCGCCGCCAGCGGCAGCGCGCCAAGCCACCCGATATCCTCCTGACCACGCCGGAACAGCTTGCGCTGCTGGTAGCGTCCGAACACGCCAAGCGCTTTTTCGCCGATCTCAAGGCGGTGATCGTCGACGAAGTGCACGCCATTGCCCAGTCGAAGCGCGGAGATCTTCTTTCGCTGTGCCTCGCAACCCTGCGCACCTGGGCGCCGGAGGCGCGTCACATCGGGCTGTCGGCGACGGTGCGCGATCCGGATGCGCTGGCGCGCTGGCTGGGGCCGGATACGCCGATCATCCGGCACAAGGGCGGAGCGGAAGCAAACATCTCCGTACTCGACAGCGAGGCTCGTATTCCGTGGTCAGGACACACTGGGCGTCACAATATCCGCGAGGTCTATGGCCATATCCGCGAAGCCAACATGTCGCTGGTGTTCGTCAACACACGCAGCCAGGCGGAGATGACCTTCCAGGAGCTGTGGCGCGTCAACGAGGATTCGCTGCCGATTGCACTCCACCACGGTTCGCTAGACGTCGACCAGCGCCGCAGGGTCGAAGCGGCGATGGCCGCGGGCAAGCTCAAGGCCGTGGTGTGCACCTCGACGCTCGATCTCGGCATCGACTGGGGCGCCGTCGATCTCGTCGTGCAGATGGGGGCGCCAAAGGGGTCTTCGCGCCTGATCCAGCGCATTGGGCGGTCCAATCACCGGATGGACGAGCCTTCGCGTGCGCTGCTGGCGCCGTCCAACCGCTTCGAAGTGCTGGAATGCCGCGCCGCCGTAGAAGCCGTTGCCGCCGGCGAACTCGACGGACCTGGCCCCCGCAGGGGCGCGCTCGATGTCCTGGCTCAGCACATCATGGGCCGCGCCTGCGGCGAAGGCTTTGACGGCGTGAAGCTCTACGAGGAAGTCACGCTCGCCGCGCCCTACAAGGATCTCGACTGGGAAACATGGGAGCGCGTAGTCGATCTGGTTGCGACCGGCGGCTATGCGCTCAAGACCTATGACCGCTTCCGCCGCATCGTGAAGTTTCCCGACGGGCTCTGGCGGGCGCGCAACGACGATGTCCGCCGCCAGCACCGTATGAACATCGGCACGATCATCGAGGACCCGATGATCTCCGTCCGGATAGTCAGCTTCATGAAGGGCGGCGAGGGCAAGCGCCTGATGCGTCCCGGCCGCAAGCTGGGCGAGATGGAGGAATACTTCTTCGAGATGCTGACGCCTGGCGACACATTCCTGTTTGCCGGCGAGGTGCTGAAATTCGAAGGCATCTCCGACACCGACGCGCTGGTGACGCGCACTTACGATCCTGATCCGGCGATCCCGAGCTATAATGGCGGCAAGTTCCCGCTGACGACCTTCCTCGCCGATCGCGTGCGTCGCATCCTGCACGATCGCGAAAACTGGAAGAAGCTACCGGCCCAGGTGCGCGAATGGATCGAGGTGCAGGAGCGCAAGTCGATCATTCCCCAGCCCGACCAGCTTCTGATCGAAACCTTTCCGCGCGGCGACCGCCATTATCTCGTCTGCTACCCGTTCGAGGGCAGGTTGGCGCACCAGACGCTTGGAATGCTGCTAACGCGGAGAATGGAACGCTCAGGGCTCAAGCCGCTGGGCTTCGTTGCCTCGGAATACGCGCTGTCGGTGTGGGCACTGGAAGACCTGCGTGGAGAGGATATGGACCAGCTTTTCCACGAAGACATGCTGGGCGACGATCTCGACGCGTGGCTGGAAGAGTCGGCGCTAATGAAGCGCACCTTCCGCAACAACGCGCTGATCGCAGGCCTGATCGAGCGGCGCTATCCCAAGCACGAGAAGACCGGCCGCCAGATTACGTTTTCAACCGACCTGATCTACGACGTGCTGCGCAGCCACGAGCCCGACCACATCCTGCTGCAGACCGCTCGGCAGGACGCGGGCGACGGTCTGCTGGACATCCGTCGCCTCGCCGACGCGCTGAAGCGGATAAAAGGCAAGATTGTCCATTCGAAGCTGGAGCAGATCTCACCCTTCGCCGTGCCGGTGATGCTCGAGATCGGCAAGGAGCCGGTCTACTCGGGCGATGCCGCCGAAGCGATCCTGCGCGAGGCGGAGGACGATCTCGTACGCGATGCGATGAGCTAGCGGTCTACTGGTTCTCGAAGGAACCCTGCGTGTTCCCTTGCTTGCGGTCCTTGTCGTAAGCGTCGACGCTCTCGTGCGCGGCGGCATTCATTGCCGCCCATTCGGCCGCGGTGGAGCAGACCGTTTTAGGGAAGTTCGACCCCATCACAGCCATGCGCTTGCAGATTTTCTTTTCCGAAGCGTCTTGGAGAGCTACGGCGGGACCGGAAGCCGCCACCTGGGCCGGCGCGGTCTGCGTTGTCGTTCTTGGCGCAGTCTCTGCTGCAGTCGTGCAAGCGGGCAGCATCAGCGCTGCGGACATGGCTAGACCCGAAGCGAACACAACAACTCGCACAGTGATCCCCCTTGAAGCTTCTTCTATTGGAACGACCTAACCCGCCCGCGCAGCGCCCGCCAGAGGCGTGTTGGTCAGTTGCGGTTGAAGCCGCCTGCGTTCGGCAGTTTTCTGCCCTCCGCCAGCAGCTCGTCAGTGGCATCCCTGGTCTTCGCTTCGTAGGCAGCCCAGGTTTTGGGGCTTGCGCAGATTGTCCTGGGAATGTTTGTGTCGATCGCCGTCAGTTGCCTGCACTCCAGCCCGGCCTCCGCGATCTCCTTGGGCGACATCGTCGTGGAAACCTTGGTGACTGTTGGGGTCATCGAACAGCCAGCCGCAAGGGCGGCAGCTGTCAACAGCAGGGCAATCCGGACCATGTTCGCCTCTCATCGCCGGTCCAACCGGCGTTTCCACCCGGGGCCGTCGAGGCGCTCACCGCCCCGCTTCGGCAATTGCACTGTAGCACAATTCGCGGCAGCGAAAGACCCAAAATCCTCAATTTATCTCACGGCGTTGACGTACGGGGCGGCGTTCGCCACCGTTGCGAGCATGCCGGAGAACCGCTCCATCAGTCACACCAGAAAGGACCTCGCTTTCGAGGTCGCGGGCGAATGCCTGTCGCTGCTGCCCTGCGGAGCGCTGTGGTGGGAAGACGCCGAAGTCCTGGTCGTGTCCGACCTGCATCTTGAGAAAGCCTCGTCCTACGCCGCGCGCGGCCAGCTTCTGCCGCCTTATGATACGGGCGCGACTCTGCGGCGGATCACGGCACTGATCGAAAACCTTGCGCCCGCCACGGTTATCTCGCTGGGCGACAGCTTTCACGACCGCCGCGCACGTCCACGCATGGCCGCGAGCGACGTGACGACGATTCGCACGATGACAGACCAGACCGACTGGATCTGGATCGAAGGCAATCACGATCCAAAACCCCCAGAGGATCTGGGCGGCAGGATTGCGCACGAACTGGTTTTGGGCGCGCTCATCTTCCGCCACGAACCGACACCGGGCGCAGCGCGCGGGGAGATTGCGGGGCATCTTCATCCCTGCGCGCGCGTGGCCGGCAGGGGCCGCAGCGTCCGCTCGCGCTGCTTCGCCAGCGATGGCGAGCGCATGGTGATGCCGGCCTATGGCGCGCTCACCGGCGGGCTCAACGTTCTGGACGCTGCATTCGATGCGCTGTTCCCGAAAGGCATGATCGCTGGCGTGCTCGGCCGCGACGGCGTCTACGCGACAGCGGGGAATCGCCTGATCGCGGATACGCTGCGAGCGGCAGGCTAGCTACTTCCGCCCGATCCAGGCGGCAACCGCGCCGACCAGCACGCCGGTCAGCACGGCAACGAAGCCATAGATCAGCCCGTGCTGGCGCGAGAGATCGAACAGCGTTGCATCCATGCCGCCGCGCACCAGGGTCAGTACCTGTTCCGTCTCGCCCACGCGCTGGCCGTTGCGGAACGCCACCGCGCGGATGCGGTATTCCCCCGGCGGTGCGTTCGGCGGCAACGCGATCTTCGCGCGCCTCAGCCCGCCATCCAGCCGCTCGATCGTCGTGCCGCCGAACGAATAAAGTCCCTGCGCCATCTTGAGGTCGACAAATGCCTGTCGCCATCCCTCGAGCTCCGGCGACGCCAGCTGATCCGCTTGCGGCATCGCAGATGCAGCCGCGTTCAGGCCGGATTCGATCATCACGTCGGGCGGGACAGTACCTTCGATCTGCGACTCCGCGCCCACGGCGAACACCGCGGGCGCCGACACGAACTGGAATTTCCGCTCGCCGGTGGGTGTGCGGCGAACCACTTCCTGCGGCGCGCTCGGCCCGATCAGGGCTACTGCCAGCCCCGACTTGTCGTTCTCTCCTGCCGGGGCTGTCGCGAAGAGCACAATGCGCGCGCCGGAATAGTTGACCTTCACCTCGACGCGATCTTCGGCAAGTCCCGCCGCGATCGGCGTATGGGTCGGCGTCTCGGTTCGTTGCCCGATCGCAGGCGGCGCCATCAAAGCAAGGAGAAGCACGAGCATCCTCATGCCATCTCCTCCAGCCGGTATTCCGGCTTGGGCGCGACATAGAGTTCGTAGACCAGCCGCCCCGCCATCCCCAGCACCACCAGCGCCAGTAGCAGCCGCAACTGCGCCGCCTTCAGTCGCCGTCCCGCCGCAGCTCCCGCCTGTGCGCCGATCACCCCGCCCACCATCAGCACGAAGGCCAGCACAAGGTCGACCGTACCGTTGAAGGTTGCCTGCAGGAACGTAACGTAGGCCGTCAGGAAGATGATCTGGAACAGCGACGTCCCCACCATCACCCGCGTCGGCACGCCGAGCAGGTAGACCATAGCCGGCGCCAGGATGAATCCGCCGCCCACGCCCAGCACGGCCGCCAGCACGCCGACGAAGAAGCCGATCCCCAGTGGCGGGATAATGCTGATGTAGAGGCCTGAGCGGGGGAACCGCCGCTTCACCGGCAGGCCGCGCATCCACGCCCGCATCCGCGTGCGCCGCCCCGGATCGCCGCCCGTCTTGCCCAGCGCGCCCACGCTCTCCCACGCCATCAGCCCGCCGATGACGCCCAGGAAGACGACGTAGAGGACCGCGATCGTCCCATCGATCACACCGAAATACTTCAGCAGGCTGAATATCCCGACGCCGACCGTCGACCCGGTCAGTCCCCCCATCAGCATCAGCGTGCCGAGCCGCACGTCCACCGCGCGCTCCCGCCAGTGCGAGGAGACCCCGGCAATTGACGTCGCCAGCACCTGGTTTGCCTGCGTCGAAACCGCCACCGCCGGTGGTACGCCATAGAAGATCAGGAGGGGCGTTAGAAGAAACCCGCCGCCCACGCCGAACAGGCCCGACAGGAAGCCCACCAGCATCCCGATCGCGACAATGATCAGCGGATCGACCGCGATCTGTGCAATGGGGAGGTGAATCAGCATTGAGCCGTTCTACGCGTGCAATTTGCACGCCGGAAGCGGCTCTAACGTAGCAATAGTGCAATAGTTTATAGCGCCCCCCGGGCGAGCATATTTCGCTACTCCAATGGTTTGAACACTTCGGGCCGATCAGTCATAACGGCCGGGAGACGACATCCCATATGGAAATCCGGTTGTTCGGCGATCTGGAAGTGACCCGCGATGGTGTCGGGGTTCCTCTCCCGCAATCGCACAAGTAGCGGGCCCTGCTCACCTACCTGGTGCTGAAACACTGGTCGACTGGACAAGCCAATGGCTGAAAAAAACTGGCGCGCGCGGGGCAAGCAAGGACCGGGGCAGACAGGCCAGGACCCCGAGCTGTTGCGCCGCCTGCTGCGTGCGAAGGACCGGATGGACGCAGCCTCGGAGGAAGATTGGCCTGTCGGGCGGCTGGCGCGCGTGAGTGGCGTTTCTGAAGCCCACTTCGCACGATCGTTCAAGGAGGCCTTTGGCGTCCCGCCGCACCGCTACCTGCTCACACGCCGCATCGAGCGGGCCAAGGCATTGCTACGCGATACGGACCTGCCCATTACCGAGATCGCGTTCCAGACCGGCTGGGAGAGCCTGGGAACATTTGGACGCACATTCCGGGACGTTACTGGCGAGAGCCCAGGCGATCTCCGCGCACGCGAGAAGGCTGCTCAGCACGCGTTGGAGCAAGTGCCGCATTGCTTCATCAGCGCCGCCTACCGGCCCGACCTCACAATCGCAGTTTCGGAGAAGCGGCGGCAGGAAGCGGGCGATATAGAGGGGCCCGAAGAAAAGGAGATCCCCCGATGAGCAAGAGCGCAAGCCAGGGTGTTGGAGTAGCCGGTCTGTACGTTCGCGATCAGGACGAAGCCCGGGAGTTCTATGTCGAAAAGCTCGGATTCCGCGTCCACACCGACGCGCGGAACGGCGATTACCGCTGGCTCACGGTGCAGCACCCGGACCAGCCGTCCTTCCAGCTCGGCCTGTTCGC
>JAUYPV010000048.1 GCA_030697555.1 Hyphomonadaceae bacterium | reverse complement strand
GACTGGCTTGCTTGACGGCGATCCAGTCGCCGACACTTCAAACCCCACGCCGACCAACGCCCTGACGCCTTGAGATTTCGGATGTCTCCAAGACCTCCCTCCGTCAGGGCGTGTGCAGTATCCGCCCGCCACGGAGGTGGGGGATAACTTTTCAAATCTTTTTTCTTAGTGGCTTGAGAGTGCTCGAAAGATTGTCGAAAGCGCGCCGCTTAACCTGCTGGATTGGGAGCACCAAATGGGACTTATCGCCCCTCCATCCTAGATAGATGTTCGTCTCGTCGGCGCTCTTCGACACAACAACGACTGTACAGCAGAAGCGCCGTTCCCACGCCGCAGCCAGCCCCGCAGAGCGGGGCGCAGCTGTGGCGACCGCTCAAAGATGGCGACTTCCTCTATCCACTCCACCACCTTCATCTGTTCAGCGCTGTACCGTAGCTTCCGCTGCGGATCGCAAACGGCGCGGCCAGGGTCGCGGAAAGTCCGCTCGCCTACGCCAGGCTTGCGCGCGCCAACATCATGGAAAGACGAGCTCGATCAGCTTCTCGAACCACCTTCGCCAACCTGCTACAAAGGCGACAGGCAGCTGCCACTGGACCTCGTCCTGAACCGGACAGCCATGGCACAAGCCCGAGAATGACGGCCGTGGGAAATTGGGAGGGGAACACTATTCCCTATTCCCTACTCCCTGTTCGCCAGTCGGCGAAGCCAGCTCTCAATCCTTCGCGCGCTCGACGTACGAGCCGTCCTCGGTCGACACGATGATGCGCGTGCCCGTGCCGATGTGCGGCGGCACCATCACGCGGATGCCGTTGGACATCTTGGCGGGCTTGTAGGAGCCGGACGCCGTCTGGCCCTTCACGACCGGTTCGGTCTCGACGATCTCCAGCGTCACGCGCTGCGGCAGCTCGATCGAAACCGGCTTGCCGTCGAACATCATCAGGATGCAGTTCATGTTCTCGCCGAGATAGGGCGTCGCATCGCCCAGCATGCCGCCCGGCACCATGACCTGCTCATAGTTGGTCGGGTTCATGAACACGTAGAGATCGCCATCCTTGTAGAGGAAGTTGTGGTTCACCTCTTCGACGAAAGCGCGCTCGACCTGGTCGGTGGTCTTGTAGGTCTCGACCACCTTCACCCCGTCCGAGATGCGGCGCATTTCGATCGTGGCGGTCGGCGTGCCTTTGCCCGGACGATAGGTCTCGGCCTTCAGCACGGTGTAGAGTTTGCCGTCCTCGCCCTCGAGCACATTGCCCTTGCGCACGTCGCTGGCGATCATTTTGACCACGGTGGGGAGCCTTTGTTTTTGGCCGTCGGCGGAGTAAAGGCCTCGGCCGGGGCGGAATGTTGAAGCGGCGCGGTCATACCCCGGCCCGCCCGCGCGGCCAAGCCCGGCCGGATGCGGCCTTTGGAGCCTGATTTGCCCCCTCCCAAGCTCCCAGCTAACCCATGGTGGACGCCTGAATCCCATGCCGACCGCCGGCCCTTCCTGGCGGGCCGCGGGCGTATCCGCGACGCCGCCCGCTCATGGTTTACCGGGCAGGGCTTCACCGAGGTCGAATGCGGCGCCTTGCAGGTCTCCCCCGGCAACGAGGCGCACCTCCACGCTTTCGCCACCGACCGGCTGGCGGACGATGGATCCAGTTCCCGTCTTTACCTGCACACGTCGCCCGAATTTGCGTCCAAGAAACTGCTCGCGGCAGGCGAGACGAAGATCTTCGACTATGCCCGGGTCTACCGGAACCGCGAGTCGGGACCGCTGCACGCCCCCGAATTCACCATGCTGGAATGGTACCGGGCAGGCGAGCCGTACGAGGCCGTGATGGCCGACTGCGTCGAACTCTGCCGTCTCGCCATCCGTGAAACCGGGCGCAGCGTGCTCGAATGGCGCGGATCGCTCTGCTATCCCAATGCCGAGCCCGAGCGCCTCACCTTGATCGACGCGTTCGCGCTGCACGCCCAGATCGACCTCGAAGCGACGCTCGACAAGCGCGATACGCTCGCACGTGCCGCGGAAGTCGTCGGCATCCGCGTCGCGGACGACGATAGCTGGTCCGACATCTTCAGCCGCATCCTGGTGCGGCACATCGAGCCCAAGCTGGGGCAGGGCAAGCTGACCCTTCTCTGCGAATATCCGACCGAGGAAGCGGCCCTCGCCCGTCCCCTCGATCGCGATCCGCGCTTCGCCGAACGCTTCGAGCTCTATGCTTGCGGCGTCGAACTGGCGAACGGCTTCGGCGAACTCACCGACGCGAGCGAACAGCGCCGCCGCTTCGATGCCGAGATGGACGTGAAGCAGGCAGCCTATGGCGAGCGTTATCCGCTGGACGAGGATTTCCTCGCCGCGCTCGCCCACATGCCCGACGCCAGCGGCGTCGCCCTGGGTTTCGACCGCCTCGTCATGCTCGCCACAGGCGCGCGGCGGATAGAGGATGTGCTATGGACGCCCGCATGAAACACGCTCTTGCCATCGTCGCCTTCGCGCTGCTTGCCGGCTGCGCCACCCAGCCCAAGCCCTGCACGGCCGAATGGTTCGACTGGAAGACCGACCGCTTCCTCGACGAGTTCGCCGATGAACACCGCGCCGAGATCAACGATCTGCGCACCGCCGCCCTGCGCCTTGACCCCGAACAGAAGAAAGCCTCCAGCGACATCGGCGCCCGTGCAGTCGCCGCCGTCAAAGGCATCGCGCTCGCCGGTGAATTCCTGTCCGACACCTGGCCTGCCGTGAAGGACGCCGTCAGCGAATGCGGCACGGCGCCCAGGGCCACGCAACTTTTCGCCAGCCTCCTGCGCCGCGAAGGCTTCGACGAGCGCACCGTGAAAGCCGTCGAAGACCTCGGCCTGATGCTCGACAGGGATGCTTCGTGACACGCCTGCTCGAGCCCTCGCGTACATTGCGATCGGCCGCAGATCTGGCCGATGCCGGCCTCATCGCGTCTTCCGATGTCGCGCAGCTTGCCGAAGTCACCGCCGCCTACGCCACAGCCATCACGCCTGCGCTCGCCAACCTGATCGATCGCGCCGATCCCAACGATCCCGTCGCGCGCCAGTTCGTGCCGTCGCGCGCCGAACTCGACATCCGCCCGGAAGAGCTTCCCGATCCTATTGGCGACAAGACGCATGAACCTGTCGAAGGCATCGTCCATCGCTATCCTGACCGCGTCCTGCTGAAAGCTGTCTCGGTCTGTCCGGTCTATTGCCGCTTCTGCTTCCGCCGCGAAATGGTCGGCCCCGACAAGGGCGGCAATCTCTCGCCTGCCGAACTCGAAGGGGCGCTCACCTACATTCGCCAGCATCCCGAAATCTGGGAAGTCATCGTCACCGGCGGCGACCCCTTCATGCTCTCCGCCCGCCGCGCCTCGGCGCTGACCCGCGAACTCGAAGCCATCCTCCATGTGAAGGTGATCCGCTGGCATACGCGCATGCCGGTAGCCGATCCCGACCGCATCGACGATAATTTCGTCGAAGCGATCCGCAGTACCAAAACCGTCTACGTCGCGGTCCACTGCAACCACGCACGCGAACTCACCCCCGCCGCCCGCGCCGCCTGCGCTCGCATGTCGGACGCCGGCATCGTCCTTCTAAGCCAGTCCGTACTCCTTGCTGGCGTCAACGACGACATCGACACACTGGCAGACCTGATGCGCGCCCTCGTCGAGAGCCGGGTGAAACCCTACTACCTGCACCACGCCGACCTCGCCCCCGGCACGTCGCACTTCCGCACCAGCATCGAGCACGGGCAGGATCTCGTTCGCCAGCTCCGCGACCGCATCTCCGGCCTTGCCCAGCCGCAGTATGTTATCGACATCCCCGGCGGCGTCTCCAAGGCGCTGGCGTCTCCCGCCGACGTCGAAACCGAATCCGGCCGCGCCCGGCTGCGCGGACGCGATGGCGCCTGGAGAAACTACCCGCCGGAATAATGATACGAGGGTATTGCAATGAGACAAAAGTCTCATTAGGTGTTTCCTGTCCGCTGCACGGGAGACACAAAATGGCGCTGACACGCAGACAGATGGATCAGAAGCTCGACGAGCATTTCGGCTATGAAGCGGCAGACAATGTCGAAGGCGTCCTGGCCACGCTCACCCACGATGCCGACCACGACATCGTCGGCTACCCCACCGGCCCGACCAAGGGCCGAGAAGCCGCCCGAGGGTTTTACGAGTCCCTGTTTTCCGACCTTTCCGACGGCTCGGTGAAAAGCCAGCGCCGTTACTACGGCGAGGATTTCATGGTCGACGACTCCCTATGGACCGGAAAGGCGCCGGGCCGTCCGTTCGGCCTCGAAGGCAAGGGCAGGCCGCTCGCCTTCCGCCTCCTCCATATCATCGAGTTCACCGAAGTCGGCGACATCAAGCGCGAGAACGTCTGGATCGATCTTGCCTCGATCCTCCAGCAGCTTCCGCAGGACAAGTGATGGCCGACACCGCCGGACGTCCCAACCAGCGCCGCCGCACCCGCAAGGATCTGCTCGAGGCCGCGACGCGCCTTATGCGCAAGGGCCTCAAGCCCACGCTGGAGGACGTTGCAGAAGAAGCGCTCGTTTCCCGCGCCACGGCCTATCGTTACTTCCCGAGCGTCGAGCAGCTGCTCGTAGAGGCAGCGCTCGACGTAGCCATGCCGACCGCTGATGAAGTTCTTCGCGGCGCCCCTCTCATCGATCCGCTCGCGCGTCTCGAGAAGGTCGACGTCGCTTTCGAGTCGATGATGTCCGCCAACGAAGCCGGCCTGCGCATGATGCTGGCGCAGTCGATGCAGCGCAGCCTTGCCGCCGACACATCCAAGCTCCCCAAGCGCCAGAACCGCCGCTCCCCGATGATCGACGCCGCACTCGCCCCCGCCGCCAAGCAGTTCAAGCCCGTCGATCTGCAGATGCTCTCCCGCGCCCTCGCGCTGGTCATCGGCACGGAAGCCATGGTCGTGTTCAAGGACGTGCTCCAGATCTCCGACGCCGAAGCCCGCAAGGTCCGCCGCTGGACAATCCGCGCGCTCGTCGAAGCGGCGAAGAAATAGCGCTGCGGCGCTTGCCTGATCCGGTGACGCACCCGAGTATTGCAGCGATGACAATTCGACCCACTGACTCCCAGATAAGCGACATTGCGCGCGCCCTTCGCAGCTTCTGCGACGCGGAACCCACGCGCGCCGCTCACTGGACGATGGTCGATGCGCCAGACATGCAGGCCGGTTGGAACGAGCGACAGCCCATGCCCGTCGCCAGCGTCGCGAAAGTCCCGGCCATCATGGCGGTCTATGACAGGATCGCCGGCGGTCAGCTCGATCCTTCCAGGCGCAAGCGCGTCAGCGATTTCGGCGCAACGCGCTACTGCTCGGTGCTGAAGACGTTCGACGCAGACGCCACGCTGTCCTTGCGCGAAATCGCGCGCCTCGCCCTTATCACCAGCGACAACCCGCTCGCGGTGCACATGATGAGTCTGACTTCCGAGGCCGGCATCGTCGCCACACTTCGCAAGGCAGGCGCATCCCAGAGCAGAGTCACCGTCGGCTTCGGTGAAGACGAACTCGGCCCGCCCAACCGCGCCAACGTGATGACCGCCGCCGATGTCAGTCGCGTCATGATCGCTGCCGTCACTAACTTTGCCTATGACGACATCCGCGTCGGTCTCGAAAACAACCTCCGCAACAATCGCATCCCGCGCCTGCTGCCCGATGAAGCTGTCATCGCGCATAAGACCGGCACGCTCGCCGGCGTCATCAACGACGCGGGCGTTATCCGCATCGGCGACACGCGCTTCGCTCTCACCTTCCTGACGGATGGGCAGAAGGACCCTGCGCACACGGAAGACGCTATCGCGACCTGCGCGGCGGAAGTTTTCAGGATCGTGACGGCCTAGCGCTGGAACAGCCGCGCATTCGTTGGCGTCGGATCGTCCGGCAGGCGCGAGCGGCGATGCAGATCCTCGCCTTCCTTGATGAAATGCTCGAGCAGGTCGGTAAACGCCACCGAAGGCGCCGCCGCTTCCCAAAGGAAGTAGGCGAACGATCCCGGCAGCGGGTTCACCTCGTTGAGCCAGACTTCGCCCGTCTTGCTGTTGCTCAGGAAGTCGATCCGCGGCGCGCCCGATGCTCCGAGATGGTCGAACGTCTTCCTCGCCCAGGTACGAATGTTCTCCGACATGCCGCCCGGCAGCTCCGGGTTGATGTCGCGCGTCAGCGACAGCATGCCCTCGCTCGGTCGGCCAAGCTGCTTCGTGCCGCCCTTCACGCCGCCGCCGCTCGAAAGATACTTCGCCTTGAAGTCCAGCAGCTCCGACGAATGCTTCGGCCGCTCAATAGCGGAAGTCCGCGTCTCGCCGCCGATGCGCGCCACCGAGACGTTGTACTCGACAAGGTTCGGCACGAACGGCTCGACGATCGCTGCCTTGTCGAACCGGAAAACCTCGGGAAGCGAGTCCGCCAGTTCCTGCATGTTGTCGCACTTGGCGACGCCGATGCTGCTGCCCAGGTGGCGCGGTTTCAGGATGCAGGGGAACACGATGTCGCCGAGAAGTTTCTGCAACTCTTCGGGCAGCACCAGAAGCCCGCGCTCGGGCCGATTGATGTTGATGGTGGGCAGCAGCGGGATGCCTTCGTCGCGCAGCAGCTCCTTGGTCGTCAGCTTGTCCATGAAGGCGGCGGCCGCGAGCACGCGCATGCCGGAATAGGGCAGGCCGGCCATCTCGAACGCGCCCTGGATGCAGCCGTCCTCGCCCTGCACGCCGTGGAAAGCTGGAATCGCGAAATCGAGCGGGATCGGCTTCGCCTTTTTGTTTTTTGGGTCGACCGGCAGCAAGGTCGCCTGGCCGCCGGTCCCAAGGCCCAGCGTCACGTGGGTCAGCTTCTCGAGCGTTGAGCCCTTGGGCAGATAGTTGTTGCGGTCCAGCAGGGCGTCGCCCGTGTACCAGCGGCCATTCGTGGAAATATAGACAGGTATAGTTTCGAACAGGGATGGGTCGAGCGCCGCCGTTACCTGAAGTCCTGTAACAACGCTTATGTCATGTTCAGGCGATCGCCCGCCAAAGAAGACGCCAACCTTCTTGATACCATTCGACATCGAGCAACCTTCAAGCGAGCCAGGGGTTTTCGTTTGTCCAGCACAGCCTCTATGCTAGCAATTCCCCAATGAAGCGACAGCAGAACCCGGCCGAATTCGGGAATACGCCCCTGGATCGGCCAGGCGATCTCGGCGGATACAGCGGCATTCCTGTAGATTCTGCTTATCCGCGCAACACGAACCACGCTCCCTTAACCAACCGGCTTATTCTGGGTCGGACCGTGTCGACCGAGGGATTCGGTTCTTATCCCCTCGAGAAATGGCACTTTGACCGCGGCGATCAATTTTATGTCCACAATCTCGGTGTCCAACGTAAGCCTGCAGCCGCCGCTTCCCGGTAAGGATATGTCGACCCCACACCCCCAGACCCAGGCCGGTGCCGGCATGTTCAAGCACGGCCCCGCCGCCATCCACTACGAGATAACCGGCGCGCCGCTTGCCGATGCGCAGCGCGTCATCGTCTGGGCCCATGGCTGGGGGCAGAACCGCGAGGCCTTCCGTGCGCTGGCTTCGTCCTTCAGCCAGTACACCAACGTCTTGCTCGACTTCCCCGGGTTCGGCGTAGCGCCGCCGCCGCCGGAAAGCTGGGGCACGGCCGAGTATGCCGATCTCAGCGAGCAGTTCCTGAAATCGCTCGGCAAGCCTGCATCATCGATCGTCTGGGTCGGCCATTCCTTCGGCTGCCGCATCGGCCTTCAGCTTGCCTCGCGCCATCCCGGCGTCGTCTCTGGCATGTGCCTCATCGCCGCCGCCGGCCTGAAGCGCAAACGCTCCTTCGCCGAAGCGGTGAAGTTCCAGACGCGCATCCGCATGTTCAAGCTCGCCAAGGTGTTCGCATCGAAAGAGAAGATCGAAGAGATGCGCAGGAAGGCAGGCAGCGCCGACTATCAGCGCGCCGGCGCCATGCGCCCTGTCTTCGTCCGCGTGGTCAACGAGGATCTCACCGAAGTCGCGCGCAATGTGGCGTGCCCGACGATCCTGGTCTTCGGAGAGAACGACAACGAGACGCCGCCTGAAATGGGCGAGCGCCTGTCGAAGCTGATCGCGAACTCGAAGCTCTTCATCCTTCCGCGCAACGACCATTATACCGTGCTTGCCGATGGCCGGCACGTCGTCGCCAAGCGCATCGCCGAGTTCATGGGCAGCCTATGATCTTCCACCTTCTCGCGCTTCTCGCCACGGCGGCTTTCGCCTTCTTCCTCTACAGGCGCCTGCCGCGCTATCTCCACATTTTCCAGCAGGAAGAATACGACAATCCGCGCTTCCTCTCGTGGATCGTCAGCGCCCGAGCCTTCGACATTCGCGTCACGATCGCGCTTGTCGTCCTCAGCGCCGTCTATCTCGTCGCTGGCGCCTACATCACCTGGGAACTCTGGCCGATCACCGGCGGCGCGGTCTTCCTCGCCGCTGCCGCGCTCGAGCCCGACCCCACCAAGGCTGGCAAGAAACCACTCGTCCTCACCCAGCGCGCCAAGGCGATTTTCTATCTAGCCCTCGGTATTGGCGCGGTCATCGGCGCGCTGATCGCCTGGCTGTTGCCTGTCTGGGGCTGGATCATCGGCGTGCAGCTCCCGCCGCTGATGCTGGTCCTCGCCAACACCATCCTCTGGCCGATGGAAAAGAAGAAGCAGCTATTCTTCCTCACCGACGCCAAGGCCCGTCTCAAGCGCATCAACCCGGAAGTCATCGGCATCACCGGCTCGTTCGGCAAGACGACGGTCAAGCACATGCTCGGCCACGTTCTCTCGCTCCTCGACAATGCCTTCATCACGCCGGGCAGCGTCAACACGCCGATGGGCATCTCGCGCGTCATCCGCGAACAGCTCCCGGAGGATACCCGCTTCTTCGTGGTCGAAATGGGCGCCTACGGCCCCGGCTCAATCGCGCGTCTGTGCGACCTCACCCCGCCGCAGTCCGGCGCCATCACCGCAATCGGCGAGGCGCACTACGAACGCTTCAAGACGCTCGACATCGTCGCACGCGCCAAGTTCGAACTCGCCGAAGCCGTTCTCAAAAGCACCGGCAAGATCGTCGTCACCGATAATGTTCTGGCGCAGGATTACGCCCAGAAAACCGTCGCCACCCACCGCGACCGCTTCATCATCTGCGGCGAGGGCGAGAACGCTGACGTCCGCATCGGCCCCTGGAAAGTAACGCCCGAAGGCCTGGAGATCGCGCTCACCTGGGCTGACAAGACCCACGCCGTGCAGGCCCCGGTCTTCGGTACGCACAATGTCGGCAACATCGCCGTGGTCTTCGGCATCGCCGTTGGCCTTGGCATGCAACCGGAACGTGTTGTCGCCGCATTGCGGTCCGCGCCGCAGACGAAACACCGTCTCGAAGTGAAGAAGCAGGACAACGGTCTCATCGTCATCGACGACGCCTACAACTCCAACCCCACCGGCTTCGAAGCGGCCCTAGGCGTGCTCTCCCTGATGGGCGAAGGCGGCAAGCGCCGCCGCGTTCTCGTCACGCCCGGCATGGTCGAACTCGGCGCCCGCCACGACGAACTGCACACGAAGCTGGGCGGCATCGCCGCGGATCACGCCGACATGGTCATCGCCGTCCGATCGGAACGCATCCCCACCTTCGTCGAAGCCTTCAAGGCGAAGCGCAAGCCGGAAGACATCATGCAGGTCGGCTCATTCGGCGAAGCGAAGAAGTGGCTCGACGAGAACATCAAGGGCGACGCCGTCATCCTGCTCGAGAACGATCTTCCCGACCTCTACGAGCGCAAGCTGACGCTATAGGCCTGAATTCCGCCGCCGCGACGATCTCGCCGGTCCCTTCCGGGATGGTGGCGCCGTGGGGCGTGGCGTTCCAGGCGGGACACACTGGATCATTCCCGAAAAGCGAGGCTTCATAAGCCGCACAATACGTGATTGGCTAAATCGATAGGCCGGCCAGTTTCAACATAGGCGACACACATGGCGAAGACACCTGCAGCCAACTCCGGATCGAGCTACGGGTTCAATCCCATGGATGAATTGAACGACCTGCGCATGTCGGAGGGGGCAATGCCGCTGCTCCAGCGCGTGCGCGCCTTCGTGCGGGATGAAGTGGCGCCAATGCAGGAGAAATTCCACCAGCTCGGCGAGGGTCGCAAGGATCGCTGGAGCTATGTTCCCGGCCAGCTCGAGATGCTGGATGCGGTCAAGAACAAGGCCAAGGCGGCAGGGCTGTGGAATTTCTTCCTGCCCAATGCAGAGACAGGCCAGGGTCTCAAGAATCTCGACTACGCCTACATCGCCGCCGAACTGGGGAAATATCCCCTGGCTTCGGAATGCCTGAACTGTGCCGCTCCGGACACCGGAAACATGGAGGTGCTGGAGCGCGTCGGCACGCCGGCGCAGAAAGAGAAATGGCTGAAGCCGCTCCTCGCTGGCGAAATTCGGTCAGCCTTTGCCATGACGGAGCCCGATCGGGCGTCCTCGGACGCCAAGAATGTCGGCATGCAGGCCGTGCTCGAAGGCGACGAATGGGTGCTCAACGGCGAGAAGCACTACATTTCGGGGGCAGGCGACCCGCGCTGCAAGATCATGATCACCATGGTCCGGACGAGCCCCAATGCACCGCCCGACAGGCAGCAGTCCCAGATACTCGTCCCGATCGACACAAAGGGCGTTGAGATCGTGGGGCCGATGTGCGTGTTTGGGGAAGACGACGCGCCGCACGGCCACATGCACATCCGTTTCAAGAACGTCCGAGTTCCCAAGGAGAACATGCTCCTCGGCGAAGGCAGGGGATTCGAGATCTCCCAGCTTCGCCTGGGGCCGGGACGCATCCACCATTGCATGCGGTCGATCGGTCAGGCCGAGCGCGCGCTTGAACTCATGATCACGCGCGGTCTGTCGCGCGAAGCGTTCGGCAAGAAGCTTGTCTGGCTGGGCGGCAACGTCGAGATCATCTCACGCGCCCGGATCGAGATAGAATCGATGCGGCTGATGGTCCTGAAGGCAGCCAAGGCGATGGACGTTCTTGGAAACCGCGAAGCGCGCACCTGGGTGCACATGGTGAAGGCGCTGGTGCCGGAACGGGTGTGCCAGATCATCGACCAGGCCATCCAGATGCATGGCGCCCTGGGCGTGTCACAGCACACGCCCCTGGCGCGCATGTATACCGGCCAACGCACCCTTCGAATCGCGGATGGTCCGGACGAGGTGCATCACCTCGTCGTCGGCCGGAACGAAATTCGCCAGTACACGAACATGAAAGAGGACGATGCCGCCGAGGCCGCAACATTCCGCAGCTAGGTGATGGCTCGCAACGACTGGCAGGACAGACGGGCGTAAGCTCGGCGTCGAGTTAGGCCATAGCCTCTGTGCAATTCCATGCGGCACAATGGAACATGCGCGGGGCAGTTCGCTTTTGACCAGGATGAATATACTAGCCGCGGGCGGATTCGCGCGGTAGGCCGCGCAACGAGAATCCGGAAAGTCCCGCCACGACATGCAGCCAACACTGCTTCCAAACGCTGACTTTTTCGCTTCGCCCGGGCTTCCCGGGCAATCGGGGACGATACGCTGAATGGCCGACAGAGGCGCCTTGATCCCATCGCAGCCCGCGACGCACAGCGATTGTGCTCCGGGCGTCGCCGCAGCGCGAATCGCGGAAGCGCTGGCGATGGGAAATGTGCTGGCGATCATCTCCAGCGACTACCGTGCGCGTGATATCTACCTGGCGCTGCAGGGCGCCGCGCCCGATGCGCAGATCATCTTCTTTCCGCCGAGCGACGCCCTGCCGGGCGATACGCAGCCTCCGACGGCGGCCAATACCGGGCTCCGGCTTTCCGCCCTGAGGAAGGCCAGGCAGGCGTTGCTGGCGCCCTCCCGTTCGCGCCTGGCGTGCGTGACTACGGCGGAAGCCGCATCCGAGCTTCTTCCCGATCCGAAGATTTTCGATGGCGCCCTGCCGCGACTGCACGTTCGCGATCGCGTCGATCCCGAGGCGTTCTCGAAAGCTGTCCGCGGCATCGGCTATTTCGAGGACGATCGCGTGGATGAACCGGCCGAGTTCGCGATCCGCGGCAAGGTCATCGACATCTTTCCCGCCGACGCGACTAGCCCTGTGCGTATCGAGCTGTCGGATGGCGTCATCACGCGCATCAGGCAGTTCGATTCCGTCAGCCAGCGGGGGCTGCGGGATCTCGCTTTCGTGGAAACCGGCCCGGCCGCCGAGCCGGAGCTGCTGGGCCCGGGGCTGCTGGGCAGGGGCAAGACGGTGTTCGAGCATTTTCCCGGGGCGATCGTCGCCCTGGACCCGGGCGCGGCCGGCGAGCGGGCGCGTTTCCTGTCGCTTGCCGCCGATGCAGCGGGGGCGTCGCGGGGCGCGCCGGCCGGGCCGCGGCGCAAGCTGCTGGCGAAGCCGGCGTGGGACGCGGCGATCAAAAGCCGGAGCGTGGTCGACCTGTCGGCGAGACCGCAGGAACGCGTGATCCGCTTTGCGGCGGCGCCGAACCCGGTTCGCGCCATGTCGTCGGAGATCGCGATGGCGCTGGCGGAAAAATCTCGCGTGGTGATCGCCGGTTCGGCGCATGACCTGCGCTTCATCCGGAAGCGCCTGGCCAAGCCGGTTGCGGCGGACGCCAGGTCTATCGCCCGCTGGAGCGATGTGGAGCGCGGGCCACGCTCGCGCGTGATGCTGCTGGAGATGCAGCTCGGACAGGGGTGGCAGGATCCGGGCAGGTTGGTGGTGTCGGCGTCCGACGTGCTGGGCGCCAATGCGGGACTGGCGGCCGCGGCGGCGGACACGGGCGAGCACCTGCTGGAGATCG
The DNA here is from genome assembly GCA_030697555.1 of Hyphomonadaceae bacterium. Taxonomy (GTDB): domain Bacteria; phylum Pseudomonadota; class Alphaproteobacteria; order Caulobacterales; family Hyphomonadaceae; genus UBA7672. Next base: position 7,760 of record JAUYPV010000048.1, on the reverse strand, counting down.
GCGATGTATGTGTCGGCGACGTGGTGATCCATGAGGACCACGGCATCGCAGTCGTCGCAGCCCTGAGCCACAGGTCGGGGGCGGCCGGGCACAAGGAGGCGGGCGAGGCGATCGAGCTGGAATATGCGGGTGGCGCGAGGCGGCTGATCCCGGTCGAGGAAGCGGACCGGATATGGAAGTATGGCGCGGACAGGTCGGCGGTGACGCTGGATGGGCTGGACGGCGCGAGCTGGCGGAAGCGCAGGCTGATCATCGACCGGGCGATGACCGATGCGGCGGCGGACCTGACGCGCCTCGCCAAGGCGAACGCGAAGCGCCGTGCGGTGAAGATCGATCCCGGCGCGACGGCGTACAATGAGTTCGTCGCCGGGTTCCCGTTCTCCGAAACGCCCGACCAGGCGCGTGCGATCAATGCGGTGAGGAAAGACCTCGCTTCGGGGCGCCCGATGGACCGGCTGGTGATCGGCGATGTGGGGTATGGCAAGACGGAAGTCGCGTTGCGGGCGGCAGCGCTGGTGGCGCTCGCGGGCAGGCAGGTGGTGATTGCGGCGCCGACGACCGTGCTGGTTCGCCAGCACCTGGAGACGTTCCGGCAAAGGTTCGAGCGGACCGGGCTGAAGGTGGCGGCGCTGTCGCGGCTTTCGAACGCCGCGGACCGCAAGCGGGTGAAGGTGGGCCTCAAAGATGGCTCGATCTCCGTGGTGATTGGGACCGGCGCGGTCGCGGCCAAGGATGTCTCATATTCGAAACTGGCGCTCGTGGTCATCGACGAGGAGCAGCGCTTTGGTACGGCCGACAAGGCGACGCTGCGCAACCTGGCGGCGAAGGGGCATGTGCTCAGTCTCACGGCGACGCCGATTCCGCGCACGCTGCAGAATGCGCTGCTCGGGCTGAAGCAGATGTCGGTGATCGCGACGCCGCCGGCGCGGCGACAGCCGATCCGCACGATTTCCGGCGTGTTCGATGATGGGCAGGTGCGCACGGCGCTGCTGCGCGAGAAGGATCGCGGCGGCCAGAGCTTCGTTGTCGTTCCGCGTATCCAGGACCTGGCGGCTCTTGCGGTGCGGCTGGAACGGCTGACGCCGGAATTGTCGCTGCTGCAGGCGCATGGCGAGATGCCGGCGGGGGCGATCGATGATGCGATGGTGCGCTTTGCGTCGGGCATGGGCGATGTGCTGCTCGCCACTAACATCATCGAGGCGGGGCTCGATGTGCCGCGTGCGAACACGATGATCGTCTGGCGAGCGGACAGGTTCGGCCTGGCCCAGCTTCACCAGTTGCGCGGACGGGTGGGGCGCGGCAACCGCAGGGGGCACATCCTGCTGACGACGGAGCCGGGAACGGCGCTGTCGGAGCCGACGAAGAAGCGGTTGCGTACGCTGGAGTCGCTCGATCGCCTTGGCGCAGGCTTTGCCATCAGCGCGCGCGACCTCGACATTCGGGGGGCGGGCGATCTGGTGGGCGACGCGCAGAGCGGTCACATGAAGCTGATCGGCATCGACCTCTATCAGCATCTGCTGGAACGGGCTGTGCGAGAGGCGCGCGGCGAGACGCTGGAGCGCTGGACCCCCGTCATCAATGTCGGCTTCGGCGGCCGGCTTCCGCCCGACTGGATTCCCGAGACGGATACCCGCCTGTCACTCTATCTCAGGCTGGCCCGCCTGATGTCGCGGGCAGAACTCGATGCGTTCGAAGACGAGCTCGTCGATCGCTTTGGAACGGAGCCGCCCGAGGCGGCCATGCTGCTGCGGATTGCGAACGCCCGCGTTCTGGCGCGCAAAGCGAACATCGCAAAGGTGGATGCCGGGCCGAACGCGATAGCTTTCACAAGCAGGAAGGATATCGGGCGGCGGGCAGCCGCGGCCGGGTTGAAGGCCAGGAATGGCCGCCTGCTTCTCGAAGCTTCCATCGCGTCTCCGCTGGACCGGCTGGCGCGGACGGAGAAGGTGTTGCGGCTGCTGTCGAAACCGCGCAAGCGCTCCTGACGCAATCCTGTCAGGAAGCAGATACGGTCGCTTGCCCGAGCAATGTCTGGTCGACAGTCGCGGCGGCGTCCGCGCACGCCTCGCCGATGCATACGAAGACAGGCGATGTAGTCTTGTTCCGTCCGAGATCCGCGGCGATGCGGCCGAGCGTTGACGTGACGAGACGAGAGCCTGGGCGAGAAACATCGATCGCGGCGATGGCGGGTGTGGAGGCGGGCAGGCCAGCGGCGAGCAACTGCGTGGTGATTGAGCCGATGTCTGCGCACGCCATGTAGAGGCAAAGCGTTGAGGCAGGGTCGGCGGCGGCCGCCCAGTCCCCTGTTGGTCCTTTCAATGTGCGGCCGGTCGCGAAGATGACGCGCCTGGCTTTGGCGCGGGTGGTCAGCGCAAAGCCGAATTCGGCGGCGGCAGCGGATGCCGTCGTCACGCCCGCAATCACCTGCACGGGAACGCCATGGAGTTCGAGAAACGCCCGCTCCTCCGCGGCGCGGCCGAAGATGGAAGGGTCGCCGCCCTTGAGGCGCACTACGATGGCGCCGGTGCGGGCAAAGCGGACCATCAGGCGGTTGATGAAGTCCTGCGACGTCGAAGCGCGATGGCCGCGCTTGCCGACTTCGATGACGCGAGCTGAGGCGGGGAACAGCGCGCGGACTTCATCGCCGACCAGCGCGTCGAACAGGATGACGTCGGCGCTTTCGATGGCGCGGAGGGCGCGCAGGGTGAGGAGGTCGGCAGCGCCGGGGCCAGCGCCGACGAGGAGGACACGGCCTTGCCTGTCATTGTGCCGGCCAGTGTGTCTGTCATGCGGCATTGCGGTTCTCCGGGACAGGCGCTTCGGCGATGAAACGGGCGATTTCGGTGCGGCAGGAGCCGCAGTTCACGCCGGCGCGGGTCGCTTCGCCGACGGCTTCCAGCGTGCAGGCGCCGGCGCTAACGGCGGCGCCGATCGTGCGCGAGCTGACGCCGGCGCAGGCGCAGACGATAGGGCTGGAGTCGAGCGCAACATTGGGCGCCCGGCCGTGCAAAAGGAAGCGACGGGTGTCGTCCGAAAGTGTTTCCTCTGCGAAGGCCGCAACCAGCCAGTCGCGCTGGGGCAGGCGCTGGCCGAAGAAGAGCACACGGTCGAGTCGGCCATTGTCGATCCAAGCCTGGCGAGAGGATCGGGCCGCGGGGTCATCGAAGCGAATGCATTCGCCCGCGGCGCCGCGGAGAAGGGCGCGCGTGACGAGTTCGCGCTCGGCGATGTCGCCGCGTCCGGCAAATTCGTGGAGGTGGGCGCCGGCCTGCGGTATACGGCGCCAGATGATGTCGGCGCCTTTGGGCTGCTGCGCCGCGTCGCGCGAAATGAAGAAGCCGGCCCAGGTTTCCCGGTAGCCATAGATGCGGGCAGGCGTGTGCTTGAATTCGGGCTGGCCGGAGGTGGGATCGACCGGGCCGCTGACCGTGGCGTTGGCGCGGCCGCTGGGGGCGAACGTGTCCGTCCAGTGCATTGGCATGAAGATCGAGCCGCGCCGCTGGCGGTCGGTTATCCGCGCGAGCGCGATGGCTTCTCCGCGCGCCGTCTCGACGCAGGTGAGGCAGCCATCGACCACGCCGGAGCTTGCGGCGTCCTGCGGGTGTATCTCGACGAATGGCTCGGGAATGTGCCGGAGCAGCGTAGGCGACAGCGCTGTGCGCGTCATCGTGTGCCACTGGTCGCGGATACGGCCGGTGTTGAGCGACAGTGGATAGCGGAGAGACAGCGGCTCTGCAGGTCCCTTCGGCCGGACGACGACCATTTGCGCCCGACCTTCCGGCGTTGGGAACGCGCTGTCGGTGAACAGGCGCGGGGTTCCAGCTCGCGTGCGCAATGGCCACTGGGCGGGAGCGAACTGGTCGTAGTCTTCCTCCGTCATGCCGACGAGCGAGGAGAGATTGAGCAGCCTGTCATTGTTTTCGTACGCGGTGAGGCGCGCATATTCCCGGAACACGTCCGCGGAGTTGCGCCACGAAAAAGCGTCGGCGTGGCCCATGCGCGAGCCGACGCCAGCAATGATGCTCCAGTCGGCGCGGGCCTCTCCGGGCGCGGGGAAGACGGCGCGCTGCCGCGAGATGCAGCGTTCGGAATTGGTGACCGTGCCGTCCTTTTCCGACCAAGCCAGAGCAGGAAGCCTCACATGCGCGAAAGCCATCGTGTCGGTCTCGGCTACGCAATCGGAGACGATGACCAGCGGGCATTTCGCCAGCGCCTCGCGGATGCGCGTTGAGTTCGGCAGGCTGACGGCCGGATTGGTCGCCATGATCCATACGGCCTTGATGCGCCCGTCATGGATCGCATCGAACATGTCGACTGCTTTCAATCCGGGCTTCGGAGCAATTCCGGGTGAGGACCAGAAGCGGCGCACGCGATCGCGCGAGATTTCATCGAACCCCATATGGGCGGCGAGCGTGTTCGCCATGCCGCCGGTTTCGCGCCCGCCCATCGCATTGGGCTGGCCGGTGATGGAGAAGGGGCAGGCGCCCGGTTTGCCGATGCGGCCGGTAGCGAGGTGTGCGTTGATGATCGCAAGCCCCTTGGCGACGCCCTGCGCCGACTGGTTCGCGCCCATGGAGAAGAGGCTGACTGTTCGCGGCGTTTCGGCGAACATCCGGAAGAAGCGTTCGAGGTCGTTTTGGTCGACGCCACAGTCTGCGGCGACTGCGCTGGCGGACTGGTCATCTTCCGCAAGCGTCTGTTCCATTTCTGCAAAGCCGGCAACGTGGGCGGCAATCCAGCCGCGATCGATCGCGCCGCGACGGATCAGATCGGCAAGCAGGCCATTCCACAGGCGCACATCCATCTGCGGCGCGAGCGGGAGGTGGAGGTCGGCGGCATCGGCCGTTTCCGTGCGGCGCGGGTCGATCACCACATGGCGCTGGCCGCGTTTGCGGGCCGCTTCCATGCGGCGGTACAGAACCGGATGCGTCCATGCAGCATTGTGGCCGGACATGACGATTAGGTCGGCGAGGTCGATGTCTTCGTAGCAGCCCGGCACATAGTCGCCGCCGAAGGCCTGTGTATGGGCCGCGACCGCGGAGGCCATGCAGAGCCGGGAGTTGGTGTCGATATTGCCCGAGCCGATGAAGCCTTTCATCAGCTTGTTGGCGGCGTAGTAGTCCTCGGTCAGCAACTGGCCGGAGACGTAGAAGGCGACTGCATCGGGCCCATGCCGGTCGATCACACGCCGCAGGCTGCGGGCGACGTGGTCAAACGCTCGATCCCAGGTCACGCGCCTTTCGCCGATCATTGGATAGAGCAGGCGGCCTTCCAGGCCGACTGTATCGCCTAGCGCGGCGCCTTTGGAGCAGATGCGGCCTTCGTTCGCGGGGTGCGTCTTGTCCGGAGTGATCTTCAGCGAGCGCTGTTCACCCGCTGCAGCAAGGAGCCCGCATCCGACGCCGCAATAGGGGCAGGTGGTACGGACCTCTGCACTCATGCAAGCGCGCTGGCGTCGATCAGCACGCGGCCACGTTCGACGCGAACCTCGACGCGCGGCGCGCAGCCCTTGCCGGCGTCGGCGCCCATGGGCTCGCCGGTGGCAAGGTCGATCTTCATCCCATGCAGAGGGCAGGTGACGCTTGAGCCGTGCACGATGCCCATGCTGAGCGGGCCCTTTTTGTGCGGGCAGCGATCGACCAGCGCGTAGACCTCGTCCTTGCCGGTGCGGAAGATTGCGACAGGCCGGTTGGCCGGACCGATACGGCGGGCGCCGCGCAGGGGGATCTCCTCCACTGCGCAGACATCGAGCCAGAGTCTGTCGATGGCGATTGCGTTCATTCGGCTGCCTGCAGCACGGGCGTGCGCAGCCCCTGGAATTCGGCGGCGTCGGCGCCGGCTGCGCGTTCGGCCCATGGATCGTCCTGGCTGAAGGCTTGAGCCTGCGCGAACCGGGCGTAGAGGGCGCGGCGATGATCGCCATCGTCGACCACGCGCTCGATGATCGATTTCAGGCCGACGCGGTCCATCCATTTGTAGACGCGTTCGAGATAGAAACCTTCCTCGCGATAGAGCTGCATCACGGCCGCGATCATCTCCATCGCTTCCGCCTCAGTGCGCACCTTGCCCATAATCTCGGTGCCCTTGATGTGCAGGCCGGCCGCGCCGCCCAGGTGGATTTCATAGCCGCTGTCGACGCAGACGACGCCGATGTCCTTGCAGGTCGCCTCGGCGCAGTTGCGCGGGCAGCCGGAGACGGCGAGCTTCACTTTCGCGGGCGTCCAGGAACCCCAGAGCAGTTTCTCCAGCTTGACGCCGAGCCCGGTCGAATCCTGCGTGCCGAAGCGGCACCATTGGGAACCGACGCATGTCTTCACCGTGCGCAGCGCCTTGCCGTAGGCGTGGCCGGAGACCATGCCAGCCGCATTGAGGTCGGCCCACACCGCCGGAAGCTGGTGCTTCTCCACGCCGAGCAGGTCGATGCGCTGTCCGCCGGTGACTTTCACGGCGGGGATGTTGAACTTGTCGACGACGTCGGCTATCGCGCGCAGTTCCTTCGAGGACGTCATGCCTCCCCACATGCGCGGGATGACGGAGTAGGTGCCATCCTTCTGGATGTTGGCGTGGACGCGCTCGTTGACGAAGCGCGACTGCGCGTCGTCGCGATAGACGCCGGGCCAGGCGCAGAGCAGGTAGTAGTTGAGCGCGGGGCGGCATGAGGCGCAGCCATCCGGGGTGTTCCATTCCAGCGCCTGCATCACGGCGGGGATGGTCCGCAGGTCTTCTGCTATGATGCGCTTGCGCACCAGGCCATGGCCATAGTCGGTGCACGGGCAGACTGGCTTCGGTCCCTTGCGCTCGACAACCGCGTCGCCCGCGGTCAGTTTCAGCAGCTTCTCGACCAGCGGCGTGCATGTACCGCACGAAGCGGACGCCTTGGTGACGGCGCGCACGCTTTCCAGGCTGGTGAGTTTCTTGGCGACGATGGCGGTGGTGATCGTGCCTTTGCACACGCCGTTGCAGCCGCACACTTCAGCGGTGTCAGCCATTGCTGCAACGGCGGCGCTAGGGTCCAGGCCTCGAAGGCCCTCCGTCGCCGCTTGTCCGAAGACCAGGGTTTCTCGCAGGTCGGAGACGTCTGCGCCGGATTTCATCAAGTCGAAATACCATCCGCCGTCGACCGCATCGCCGAACAACACGGCGCCGGCGATGCGTCCGTTCTCCAGTACGATGCGCTTGTAGACGCCGCGGCCGGCGTCCCGGAACACGATGTCCTCGCAGCCCGGTCCGCCCAGGTGCTTGCCGGCCGAGAAGACATCGACGCCCGAGACCTTCAGCCGGGTGGAGAGGCTGGAGCCCTCGTAGGCTGAGGCGCCGTCGGTCAGCGCCTCGCCCAGGGTCCGGCACATCTCCCAGATCGGCGCCACCAGGCCGTAGCACTGGCCGCGGTGCTCGACGCACTCGCCGATGGCGTAGATCGCCGGGTCGCTTGTGCGCAGCGTGTCGTCCACCACCACCCCACGATTGACGTTGAGGTCGGCCAGCTTGGCCAGCGCCGTGTTCGGCCGGATGCCGACGGCCATCACCAGGAGATCACAGTCCAGCACCCGGCCGTCCTTGAGGCGCAGGCCCGCGACGCGCCCATCCTTTCCGACGACCTCTTCGGACTGTGCCTCCAGGATCGTGGCGACGCCCTTGGCCGCCAGGGCCTCGGTGAGCAGGAAACCGGCCGAGGCGTCCAGTTGGCGCTCCATCAGCACGTCCATCAGGTGGACGACCGTGGCGTTCATCCCGCGCCTGGCGAGACCATAGGCGGCCTC
>JAUYPV010000045.1 GCA_030697555.1 Hyphomonadaceae bacterium | reverse complement strand
GCGAACGCGGCATGGTCGACATGGTTCTTCACCGCCGCGAAATCACGCCGACGCTGGGCTCGCTGCTGGGCATGCTGATGGCTCAGCCGGCCAAGACGCGCCGCGCTAGGGTCGCGTTGGAAGAACTCGCTGCCGCGAAGTAGCCGGGGCGATCTCTGACTTTCATTCCGTTAATCCCGCCGCGTCAGCAAAGTAATGCTGACTCTTCGAGGCGCGCCGCACTCACAGGTCGGACGGTCTGCAAAATCGCCGACCGTTCTGCACGCGTTTGGAGCGAACAGGTCTCTGAGATCGCGGTCGTCTGCGCTATCTAGCCCGGGCGTCCTTTCCCTCCCGAGGCGCATGGAGATGTATGCCAGCCGACGCCCTCATCGTTGAAAACGAGCTCAATCGCTTCCGCGATGCGCCGGGCCGTGTCTCGCCGGCCTTCGGCACCACCCACATTCGCAAGGCGCTGGTCGAGCTGGGCGACCCGCAGGATCGTATCCCGCGCGCCATCCACCTCACCGGCACCAACGGCAAGGGCTCCACCGGCGCCTTCATTCGCGCCATGGCCGAGGCCGCGGGCCTCAAGGTCCACGTTTTCACCTCGCCCCACCTCCTGCGCATCAACGAACGCATCCGCATCGCCAGCGAACTGGTCAGCGACGATGAGCTGGCCGAAGTGCTGGCGCACATCGCCAAGCGCACACAGGGCCTCACATACTTCGAGGCGCTGACCGCTGCCGCCTTCTGCCTCTTCGCTCACCACCGCGCCGACATCTCGATCATCGAAGTCGGCGCCGGCGGCGCGACAGACGCCACAAACGTGATGCATCAGCCGGCCGCAACGGTCGTCACGCCGATCAGTCTCGACCATGAAGCGATGTTCGGCCTCAAGGGCGTCGCCGCCATCGCGCGTCTCAAGGCTGGCATCTTCCGTGAGGGCGTTCCCGCCGTGCTGGCGGACCAGCCCGCCATTGCGCTCGGCGTCCTGCGCGAGGAGGCGAGGGCCGCCGCGGCGCCGGTCACATGGGCCGGCCACGACTGGACATCGCGCTGGAACGGCCAGGCCTTCATCTACGAGAGCAAGACGCTCACCATACGCGCGCCCTGGCTCGGCCTGCCGGGCCAGCATCAGGCGCAGAATGCCGGCGCCGCCTGCGCCGTGCTCGAAGCGATGGACGAATACCGCGTCAAGCCTGAGGCGATGTCCGCGGGCCTGCGCGAAGCGGCATGGCCCGCGCGCCTGCAGCGCCTCAAGCCCGGCCCGCTGGCGCCGGAAAACGGCCCGCCAGTCTGGATCGACGCCGCGCACAATCCCGGCGGCGCTGAAGTGCTCGCCGACGCGATCCGCGCGCTCGCGCCGGAAGAGGGCGACAAGGTCGCGCTCATCTTCGCCATCCAGGAAGCCAAGGACGCGGAGAGCGTACTGAAGCAGCTCGTGCCCGTCTCCGCCGAAGTGATCGTCTGCCCCCTGCCGGACAGCGGCGGCCAGGAAGGCGGCCCCGGCGCCGACCCGCAGCGTCTTGCTGGCATCGTCGACGCGCTCGGCGGCAAGGGCAACGTGGCGTCAGGTTTTGCCGACGCGATCACGCAGGCGCGGGACCGCGGGGCCGACCGCATCTACGTCTGCGGCTCCGTCTATCTCTGCGGCGCGGTCCTCGCCGCCAATGGCGAGAGCGTGACCTGAGAACTTCTTCTTCCGTTCACGGGGGAGTGAGTCGCGACGCGGCGAACGCCGAAGGCGGGAGTGGGGGACGCTTCGATGGGATCCCCGCGCACCGTCCCCATCCGGCGCTGCGCACCGCCTTCCCCGTGAACGAAGACGGATGAAGCACTTCACGTGAATGCGCGTTTCCTGTTTGATTTCCCTCAATCGACAGGCCCCCGCCCGCATCGCATAGTCCGTCGATGCTTAAAGGTTCGGGGTACATGAAGCGCCTGTTCGCCGCCCTTTTTGCGGCTGTCATCCTTGCCGCCCCGGCGCTGGCCCAGACCAAGCCCGACAAGCCGCTCTGGCCGCATCTCGCCAGCGACATCGCGCCAGACCCGGCCGTTACCTGGGGCGTGCTGCCCAACGGCATGCGCTATGCCCTGATGAAGAACCAGCTCCCGCCGGGGGCCATCTCCATCCGCCTCTCCTTCGAGTTCGGCTCGCTTGATGAAGCCGACAGCGAAAAAGGCCTCGCTCATTTCATCGAGCACATGGCCTTCAACGGATCGAAGGCCGTGCCCGAAGGCGATATGGTAAAAATCCTCGAGCGCCTGGGCCTCGCCTTCGGCGCCGACACCAACGCCTCCACCGGCCAGAAATTCACCACCTACATGCTCGAACTTCCTAACGCTTCCGACGGCTTGGTGGATGAGAGCCTGTTCCTGCTGCGCGAAGTGTCGAGCGAGCTCAGCTTCGACGCCGCCGCCATCGATCGCGAGCGTGGCGTCGTGCTCTCCGAGTGGCGGCGCGGCGACAATTTCGCGCGGCGGCGCAGCGAGCAGCAGCTCAACTTCCTCATTCCCGGCGCCTATGCCGCCAGCCGCATGCCGATCGGCGATCCCAAAATTCTCGAGACTGCGACGCGTGAAACGCTCGTCAGCCTCTACGACCGCTACTACCGCCCAGAGCGCGCCACGCTGGTGATCATCGGCGACTTCGACGTAGCCGCGATGGAAAAGAAGATCGCTGCGAAGTTCGGCGATTGGAAGGGACGGGGCGAACCCGGCAGGGACCCCGACCTTTCCTACGTCATCAAGGATCGCCCCTCCGAGGCCTCGGTCTTCCTGCACAAGGATGGCGGGGATTCGATCTCGGCTTATTCGCTCCTGCCTTTCCGTGACGACCCGGATACCGCAGGCCAGCGGCGGCTCGACAACCTGCTGATGTTCGCGATCAGCGCGTTCGGCCGGCGCCTGGCGCCGCTGGCGAATTCCGAAGACCCCCCCTTCCGCAGTGCAACCCTGTCGACAGGCGCAATGCTGGAAACGGCTGACGTGGCAGGCGGCTCGGTCTCGCTGACGCCTGGCGCGTGGAAACCGGGCCTGCAGACGCTCGAACAGGAAATGCGCCGGGCGCTGCTTTATGGCTTCACCAAGGATGAAGTCGACCGCCAGGTTGATGCCCTGCGCACCAGCCAGAAGAATTCTGCCGAGCGCGAGAACACCCGCACGACGGGCGCACTCCTTGGCCAACTACTTTCCGCAATTCAGAACGAAACTGTGTTTGCAACTCCTTCATCCGGGCTCGCGCGCTTCGAGTCATGGGCGGGCAAGGTGACGCCTGAAATGGTCAATGCGGAATTCCGGAAATGGATGACCGTGAAGAACCCGCTATTCTTCGTCTCAACCACGGTCGAGCGGCCTGGCATCGAAAAAGACGTTATCGCCGCCTGGGAGGAAAGCGCCAAGATCGCCGTCACGGCGCCTTCTTCAAAGGCAAGGCTGAAGTTCGCATACACGGACTTTGGCCGCCCCGGAAAAGTGGTGAAGGACGAGCGCCTCGCCGACATCGACACGCGCCTGATCGCCTTCGCCAACAATGTCCGGCTCAACATCAGGAAGACCGACTTCCAAAACAACACCGTGCAGGTCTCGGTGCGCGTTGGCCACGGCATCCTGGATTTCCCGGAGAAACCCTACGGCCTCTCCTCGATCATGTCGGCCTTCTCGGCGGGCGGTCTCGAGAAGCATTCGGCCGACGACCTCCGCACGATCGTGCAGGGCCACCAGGTGTCGACGCGCTTCGGAGCGACAGGAACCTCGTTCGGCTCCAGCTATGTGACCACGCCCGAGGACCTCGACCTTCAGCTCCAGCTCGCCGCCGCCTTCGTCACCCATCCCGGTTACCGGCCGGACGCCGAACGCCGGTGGCGTGAAAGCGTCACGCTGTCCTGGCCCCGGCTAGATGCCAATGCCGGAACAGTCTGGAACGCCAAGGGCGCGCGCATTCTGGCGTCGGGCGACAAGCGCTTTGGAACGGATCCGAACGATGGCGACATCGATCGCTCCTTCACCGAGTTGAAGGCCTGGCTCGAACCTGCGCTGACCAACGGCCCGATCGAGATCGCCATCGTGGGCGACATCGACGAGCAGGCGGCGATCGACGCCGTTGCGAAAACCTTCGGCGCACTGCCGACACGCGAAGCCGCGCCGACCAAGTTCAAATACAACCGCGCCGCCGTGTTCAAGCAGGACAAGACGCCGATCCTGCTCACGCACAATGGCGAGGCCAACCAGGCGCTGGCGCAGGTCTACTGGCCGGTGAACATCGATCCCGACGCCGATCCGCAGGCCGCGCGCGTGATGGCTGTGCTGGCGTCGGTCATGCGCCTCAAAGTCACCGCTGAAATCCGCGAGGCGCTGGGCGCAACCTATTCGCCCTCCGCCGGCTCATCGCTGTCCACGCTCTATCCCGGCTGGGGCTATGTCAGCGCCGGCGCCGAGGTGCGGCCTGAGGACGCCGACAAGGTCGTCAAGGCGCTCGAGAAGATCGCCGCCGAGATGCGGGCAGGAGACATCAGCGACGACGAGCTGAGCCGCGCCATCACGCCCTCGCTGGAAGTGCTACCGCAGAACGCCACGTCGAACGGTTACTGGCTGAACCTCATCTCCCAGGCGCAAGGTCGCCCGGAAGTCATGGAACGCAACAAGTTGCCTGCCATCGAAAAGAGCGTGCGCGCCGTCACCAAAGCGGATGTGATCGCGGCCGCCAGCAAATGGCTGACCGAAGCAGCGGCTCAGGAAGCACGTGTCATGCCCGGCCCTGGCGCCAGGGCGACGCCGATTGCGCCCTAGACCGTAACGGTGCCGAGGGCTTCTTCCAGTTGCTGGAAGGTCGGCTGGGCTTCGCTCGGGATCTGGCCGCGGCCGATTTCGACGGACACCTGCGCCGCGTTGCCGTGCAGGTGGGCGACCAGCACGTCCTTGATGATCTTGTAGAACTGGCCCTCCTCGTCGATCACCTGGCCCATGCGGGCGGCGAACGGACCGACGAAGCCGTACGCGAGGAACACGCCGAGGAACGTACCGACCAGCGCCGAACCGATCAGCTTGCCGAGATATTCCGGCGGTTGAGAGATGGCGCCCATGGTCTTGATGATGCCCAGCACGGCCGCGACGATGCCCAGCGCGGGCAGGGCGTCGGCCAGGGTCTGCATGGCGTGGCTGGCCTTGTGGGCTTCGTGGTGATGTTTCTCGATCTGCTTCTCGATGACTTCCTCGACCTGGTGCGGGTCTTCGAGGTTCATCGTCATCATGCGTAGCGTGTCGCAGATGAGGTCGGTGGCGAAATGGTCCTTCAGGATCTTCGGATAGTTCTGGAAGATCGTCGATTCAGCGGGCCGCTCGATGTGCTGTTCGATGGCGACGACGCCCTTGGTCTTCATCGTCTTGGTCAGGATGAAGAGCAGCGAGAGAAGGTCGGTGTAGTCCTTCGCCTTCCACTTCGAGCCGCCCATGATCTTGCCGAAGCCGGCGCCCGTGGCCAGCACGGTCTTGAACGAGTTTCCGATCAGGAAGGCGCCCGCGCCGGCGCCGCCGATCATCATGAATTCCATGGGGGCGGCGGCCGCGATGACTTCGAAATGGCCGCCGGCGAGCAGGAAGCCCCCGAACACCATGGCGAAAACAACCACCACTCCGATTATCTGGAACATGACGCGAGCCCACCGATAGACGTGTTTTTGGTTGTCCCGTTTATGCACGATCAAGCTTAATGGCCTGTTTCGGCAGGACAGAAAAAAGCATGAAGGAAAAGGAAACGGAGGCGCCCGGCGAGCCCGCGTGCGTCAGCCGTCCACGACGCCCGGCGCCTTGAACGTGCCCTGCGCGAGGGCGGCTGCGGCCTTGTCAGGCTTGTATTCCCAGTGCCAGGGCTCGTTGTTCACCGTGCGCAGGAAGCCGCGCGCCAGCGCATTCGCGCACAGCCAGTCATAGGTCGGATTGCCCGCGCCGCCGGCCACCACGATGTCGAACGCCACGCCACTCTGGTGGTTGGAGTAGCCCGCCTTGGCGGCCTTGGCGTATTTATTCGGGTCCTTGTCGTAGAGTTTGCGCAAGGCCTCCTGCTCCGGATAGGAGCGGAAACCGCTGTTGATCTTGATGGTGACGCCGGCTCCTGCCGCCGCTTCGACCAGGCCGAAATACGCCTCGATCGTATCCATCGACAGATAGGCCAGCTCGTACCCGGCATCGAGGATGGCCACCAGCGTCACCTGTTTCAGGAACTTGCCACCCGCCCAGGCGGCGTTCGGTCCCTTCTTGCTGGCGCCCGATGGCGGCGGGATCGCGCCCAGCGTTTCGTTGATGAACTCACCCTTGAAATTCCTGCCCGACGTCCAACCCAGCACAGTGGCGCCGTCCTCGCTCAGCGCTCGCACAAACACGATCACTTTTTTCGATGAGCCAGTCGCCACGACGCGGTGATCGTCGACGCGCACCACCGTGCCTTGCGGAATCTTCGTGAAGCCGCCTCCTGGCGCCTTCACGAACTCGGTCAGCTTGTCGGGATTGCGGATGCGGGCGTCCGGATCGGTGACGGTGAACGTCATCGAGGTATAGCTTCTTGCACGATCCATGGAATCCCCTCCGATACCGCTCCTAGCTTCCACTCCGGCTGACGGTTGGCAAGCCGCCTCCTGCCGATGCCCGGTTTCCGTCTCAGGCCCGCCGCAATCGGCTGGCGTGATGTTTCCATGACGTGGGACAGGCGGACATTTCTGGTCGGGTTGAGCGCTGCTGGGCTAGCCGCGCCAACCCTTGCGCAGGCCCTCGGCGAAGATCTGCCTTTCCACCTCAAGGTTGCCGCCGGCGCCGAGCTGCGCGCGAAGAAGGCCGAGACCTACGATCCCGCCTACGTCGTGCTCGCTTATCCGATGGGCGACGTGCCCGACGACCGTGGCGTCTGCACCGACACGGTCATCCGCGCCTTCCGCCATGCCGGCATCGATCTCCAGGTCGAAGTCCACCAGGACATGCGTGCCAATTTCTCCGCCTATCCGAAAGCGTGGGGCCTCAAGAAGCCCGACCGCAACATCGACCACCGCCGCGTCCCCAACCTCGAGACCTTCTTCACCCGGAAGGGTGGCGCACGCACGCTGAGCAAACTCGCCTCCGACTACAAGCCGGGCGACGTGGTGAGCTGGCGTCTCGTCGCCGGCGGCCTGCCGCACATCGGCGTCGTCACGCGCAAGAAGCTCAACGGCGCGCCGCTCATCGCCCACAACATCGGCGCCGGCACGAAGGAAGAAGCCTGTCTCTTCGATTGGCCGATGACCGGCTGGTACCGGTTCGAAGCCTGGACATGACAGCCCAACTCAGGCGTGACCGCCCGACGCCGCAGGGTGCATGAAGGCGAAGCCGCAATGCACCTCTTTCGTGGGCGTGGCGCGATGGTGCATTCCGGCTTCGCCTTCATGCACCCTACGGGTCCGGTCCGCCGAGCCTACATCCCGTACTTCTCCGCCATGTCGAGATCTTTCGCCGCGACCTGCTTCGCGAGATCCACAATCACCTTCGCCTGTTTCCAGGTGGCGTCGTCCTGCATCTTGCCGTCGAGCATGTGCACGCCGGTGCCGTCCGGCATCGCCGCTAGAATGCGCAGCGCGAATTTCACCTCGTCCGGATCGGGCGAGAAGACGCGCTTGGCGATCTCGATCTGCCCCGGATGCAGCGACCACGCGCCGGCGCAGCCCATCAGGAAGGCGTTCTTGAATTGCTGCTCGCACGCCTGCAGGTCGGCGATATCACCGAACGGTCCGTAGAAAGGCTTGATGCCTGCCTGCACGCAGGCGTCCACCATCTTGCCGAACGTATAGTGCCACAGGTCCTGTTGCGCCGCCTTGCGCTCGCGGCCCGCTTCTTCAGGTGACGGCGGATCCTCGATCACTTTATACATCGGGTGCCCGCCGCCGACGCGCGTCGTCTTCATCGCGCGGTTCGCCGCAAGGTCCGCCGGCCCGAGCGAAATACCCTGCATGCGCGGGGAGGCGAGGCAGATCTCCTCGACCAGCGCCACACCCTGGCCCGTCTCGAGGATCGCATGGAACAGGATCGGCCGCTTCACGCCGGCCTTGGCTTCAAGCTGGGCTACCAGCTGGTCGGCATAGTGGATGTCCCACGGACCTTCGACCTTCGGCAGCATGATGACGTCGAACACATTGCCCGCCTTCATGACGATCTCGGTCACGTCGTCGAGGAACCAGGGCGAGTTCAGCGGATTGACGCGGGTCCAGAGGCCAGTCTTGAGGCCCTGCCAGTCGGCCATCTTCGCCATTTCGATCGCGCCGGCACGCGCCGCCAGCTTGGCGTCAGCCGGAATGGCGTCCTCGAGGTTCGCCAGGATCACATCGACCTTGGCCGCCATCTCCGCCGTCTTGTTGCGGACCTTCTCGTTATGCCCCGGCACGAAATGGATCATGCGCTCGAGCCGCACGGGCAGCTCGCGCATCGGCTCAGGCGCACCAATCGCCAGCGGCTTGAAGAACTGGCGTGGAGTTCGCGTGCTCATGGAAATGTCCCGTCCGGCTCAGGCGATCATGCAAGCGTTATGCTGCATCGCATCATCGGGGCGGAGGTTCAAGACTATTGGGGCGGAAGCCTCGGCTCGAAGAAACGGAGCGATGAGTCAATGTCGGGCCAATAAAAGGGATTCAGTTCCAGCGGCGCGGCGATCTTGCCGACAAGAACAAGGCGCGGTTGGCCCGCAGGAAAAACGCTCTGAGAATCCAGAAGGACTTCTTTCTGCTCTTGAGCATCCCCCGCAACAACACGCGTAATTTTAAGCACGCGATCCGGTCCGCACATGCTTCTGAGGACAGTACTCGTTCCGGGGTCATAAGGCTGCGCGTCGCGACCGAAAACGACTTCCAGGACCGTCTCGTCAGGTGCGATGTCGCTAGACGATGGCGCCTCGGGCCAGAAAGGCATCGGCGGCGTTATTGGAACTTGGCAAGCGCTGGCAGGAGCCGCGCAGATCGCGCCGAGCGCGATCGTAAGGCAAGCGAGAAATAAGGCGCGCATGTCCAACCCTCATGCATCGGCGGCAATTTAGCACAGTTTGGGCATCGTAGAATGAAAGCGGCGGCGGGCTTAGCCTAGCCGGGCGTTCGCCAGCCACTCGTCGATCTTGGAGCGGCTCATGGAGCCGACCTTGGTGTCGGCGAGCTTGCCATTCTTGAACAGCATCATGGTCGGCACGCCGCGGATGCCGAGCTTGCCGGCAGTCATCGGGCTGTCCTCGATGTTGAGCTTGTAGACCGTAACGGCGTCGCCGAGTTCGCTCGCCGCCGCGTCGAGATGCGGCATCATCGCCTTGCAGGACGTGCACCATTCCGCCCAGAAGTCGATGACCACCGGGCCCGAGGCCTTGAGCACATCGGCGTCGAACGTGTCGTCACTGGTTTCCCTGAGCGCCATGATGTCCGTCCCCTTCGAGTGAATGTCAGGCGATGGTCGGAGCAGACTCTTTCAGCCACCCCACCATGCGCGACTTGCTCATGGCGCCAAGATGCGTGGCTGTCACCTTGCCGTCCTGGAAGATCATGAAGGTCGGCAGGCCGCGCACGCCAAAACGTCCGGCGGTCATCGGGTTGTCGTCGATGTTGAGCTTCACGACGCGCACCTTGTCGCCAAGCTCCTCGGCCAGCGCCTCGAAGTGCGCGGACACCTGTTTGCAGGGCCCGCACCATTCCGCCCAGAAATCGACGATCACGGGCGTGCCGGAAGCCAGCACGTCGGTGTCGAAGTTGTCGTCGGAAACGGTCTTCACGGCCATGGCAATTCGTCCTTCCAGGGATAGTCGCAACTCAGGCGCACTAGGTAGGTCCGGGCGCCCCGCCATCCAACAGAGCGCCGCTAAACGAACGGTTCACGCCCGGACGGCCTTGATGGCGAGGTCGAGCGCGGAGGCCGGAATTTCCATGAGTTTTGGCCCGTCTGTCCATACCAGCAGGCACCGAATGGGACGATCCGGCCAGCGGCTTGAGAGCACAGCCCGGTAAGCCGCCATCTGGGCGACATACGCCTCTCCCACCTCGCCCACGACAAGCGGGGCAGGTCGGTCCGTCTTGTAGTCGATGATCAGGATTTCCTTGTCCGCGATCACCAGCCGGTCCACCCGCCCGTTTATCGTGCTCTGGCCGATCTGCCCGATCCCAATCCTTCCGATCACGGGGGCTTCCGGCCGCCCGCCAGGCCCGAACACCGCCGCGAATCGCTTGTCCTCCAGCACGCCCATGGCCGCATCGGCCATTTCCTTGCGCTGTGTCGGGGCAAGGTCCGCCTGCCGCCTCAGGAACGCCTCCGCCGCCTTCCGTCGCGCTTTTTCAGGCAGACCCGGCAGGTGCTGGAACAGCAGGTGAATCAGCCGCCCGCGCCGCAGTCGCGCCTCGCGCTCGGCGCCGAATGGCGTCATCACAGGCGGTTCCGGCTGAGCCACCAAACCGGACGGCGATAGCACGCGTCCTTTCATTTCTGCCGGCGCGGGATTGCGGAGCCAGGCAGGCAACACCGTCTTCGCCTTCAGCGAGATAACTGCAGGCAGCATCAGCTCCGGCGCATCGCCCAGCCGCAGCGCCTGCCGATCCTCCTGCGGTACACGCTGTGCGGCGCCCGTAATTTCCAGCCGCAACATCGCGTTCTCACATACGCCGTACCAGGACGTGTTCGCATGACCCGCCTTCGAGTTGCCCGCGAACGCGCCCGCAACAACCAGCCGATCCTGCGCCCGCGTCAGCGCCACATAGAGCAGCCGCCGATGTTCACGCAGCGCCCGCCCATCCGCATCGGCGCGAAGCTCCGCCGAATACTTGACATCGTTCTTGGCGGAGCCAGCCCACACAGGCGCGCCGCTCTTCGAAATGAACAGCCCGTCGCGTTCTCCGCGATGCGCCGAGCACGTGTCCGGCAGGATCACCACCGGCGCTTCAAGGCCCTTGGCGCCATGCACGGTCATCACGCGCACCTCGCCCTGCGGCCCGGAAAGCTCGCGCTTCACCTCGCCGCCACGCCGTTCCACCGCATCGAGGAAAAGCTGCAGACTCGGTGCGTTGTCGGCATCGAACGCCGCCGCCCGGTCGACCAGCGCCGTCACCGGCTCGCGCGCCGGACCGCCAAAGCGCGACAGGATCAGCTCCCACCCCGGCCGCGCAAGCCCATGCCCGCGCTCCAGCGCATGCGTCAGGAATTCGAACGGCGCCTGATGCCGCCGCGCCAGCACATCGACGAGAAAATCCCGCACACTCGCAAGCTTGCTGTCCTTGGCCCTGAGCACTTCGGCCCACAGCGCTCCCTTCCGCGGATTGGCGATGGCAAAGAGATCATCGTCCTCCAGCCATCCTGTCTCTTTGCCTTCCTTGAAGGCGGCAAACGGCCCCTTCAGGATTTCCGCCAGCGCCAGGTCGTCTTCCGGACACAGGGCAAACCGCACGAGATTGAGCAGGTCCTGCACAGCAAGACTGTCGAGCAACTGGATGCGATCTGCGCCGGCGACAGGAAGATTCTCGCGCTTCAGCGCCTGCAGGATCGCATCGAACAGCCCTCCCGTGCGCCCGCGTACTAGGATTAGAAAATCGCCGGGTAGGGCGGGGCGCAGCTCTTTCCGGTCCCACACCGAAGCGCCGGTCTCGATCTCCCGCTTGATGAATTGCGCGATGCGCCGCGCCAGCAGAGCCTTTGGCGAGGCGGCCGTCTCCTGCCCGAGCGGCGCATCCCAGGGCTGCGCCGGTGGGATGTCCGGCTTGGGCTCCAGCGGCCACAATTCCACCGATCCCCGTTCCGCGCGCCGGAACGGCGTGTGCCGCAGGATGTTGTCGGCTTCCGGCGGATGCATCGAGAACGGCGCGTCAGGCGAGAACACCGTCGTGTCGAACACCTCGTCGACATAGCGAAGGATTTCCGGCGCAGAGCGGAACGACATCGCCAGATTGGGCAGCGTGAACTCGATCTTCGCCGCGCGCGAGCGTCCCTCGAACTGCTGTGTCTCGTCCAGGAAGTGCTCGGGATCGGCGCCCTGGAAGGAATAGATCGACTGTTTCTGATCGCCGACCACGAACAGCGTCCGCGCCTTGTCCCGCACCGCGCCCGCTCCCGCGAAGATATCGTCGGTCAGAGCTTTCAAAATGCGCCACTGCGCCGGGCTGGTGTCCTGCGCCTCGTCGAGCAGGATGTGCGAAATGCCGCCGTCCAGCTTCCACAGCACCCATTCGGCCGCATGGCGGCGCGTCAGCAGTCGGCCCGCCGTCTCGATCAGGTCATCGAAATCCAGCCCAGCCCGCGCCCGTTTGCGCCGCCCGAAATCCTCGAACAGCACCTGCGCCAGCCGCAGCACCGCATCCGACCGTTCGAATATGCGCCGAGCATTGTACGCGTCCTTCGCTGCGAGGATGCGCAACGTCTCGCGCCCCTGCGGGCTATCGACATCGAAGAGGTCCACCAGGATCGGGTTCGCCGTGGCGACGCCCTTGGTGAACACACTGCCGCGCGCCTTCAGCTCGCCCTTCCCAGTGTAGATCACTTTGCACAGCGCGGCGTAGCGGTCGTCCGCCTCCTGATCCGACAGCGCAACCGCGATGCACGCCGCCTGTTCCTGGTCTCGCTTGCCTCCGGTCGCGAACGCCGCCATGGCGCGCTTGAGATCCTCGCGCGGAAGCTCAGCGCCCATGGCGCGCTCGATGATCTCGTTCGAAGCAGTCTCGCCCGCGCCAATTTCCCCGCGCAGCTTGTCGGACGCTCGCTCGACGCCACCCGCCTCCGCTATGAAGCGCTCGACCGCGCCACGTCGCGGCAGCAGGGCGCGCACCGCGTCGAACCCCTTGCCGCCGCCGGCCTCCGCCGCGGCTCGCGCGGCTTCCACCAGCTTCGCATCGCCACGCACCACCCGGCGTCCCATTGCGCGGAACGCATCGTCCCACAGGTCGCGAGAGTCGTTCTCGTCCAGCTCATCGAAGCCAGGCGCGATCCCCGCCTCGAGTGGAAAGCGCCGCAGCACGCGGCCGCAGAAGGCGTGGATCGTCTCGATCCGGAGTCCACCCGGGGTCTCGAGCGCCTTTGCAAAAAGCTCTCGCGCCCGGCCGATCTCCTCGGCCGTGTAATCCTCCCGCGCCCGCCCTTCGAGCTTGGCGAGATCGTCGGTCAGCTTGTCCGCATCCATGACGCACCAGCCGCCGAGACGCTCGAACAGGCGCGACTGCATCTCGCTGGCCGCCGCCTTGGTATAGGTGACGCACAGGATGGAATCCGGTTCGGCCCGCCTCAGCAGCAGGCGCGCGACACGATCGATCAGGACTTTTGTCTTGCCCGATCCCGCGTTGGCCTCGACCCAGGCCGAAGCCTCCGGCCGCGCTGCATCCGCCTGTCCACGACTCGCGGCTTCATAGTCTTCCCATACGTCTCCGGAGAGATCGCCAGTGAGATCAGAGGGCGCGGTCATTCCTCGCCCTCCTCGACAGTCCATTCGGCCCGGCGCGCTAGACGGTCATAGTCCGATACAGACCAGATGAACTCGACACGCGGCTTGGAAAGATAGGCCTGCGAGGGATTGGCGTATTGCTCGATCAGTTTCTGCAGGCCCGCGAGCGACTGCTCCGCCACGTCCATCGTCGAGGCATTGTCGAACTCCAGCGGTTCGCCATTCTCCTCCTTCATCGTGTCGGCGGAGAGAGACATGCGAAAATAGATCAGCTCGGAGGAGGGCGCCGGCCCGACCGATCCAAACGCCGCGCGCGCAGCGATCGCAGCCTCCAGCGGCAACTGCGGCTCCAGTCCTGTCTGTACTGCCTTTTTTTTCTTCGCCTGTCCGGTCTTGAAGTCGACCACCGCCAGCGTGCCATCCGCGAGGCGTTCCATCCGGTCCGCTTTCGCCTTCAGCACGACCTCGCCGACGGACGAGGTAAACGTGATGCTCGCTTCCTTCTCCGTCGCAAAGTCGACGCGCTTGCCCTTGCGCAGCGCCGACCAGCGTAGATAGGCGCGGCTCGCGCGCACCCATAGCGGCTTCTCCAGCTCGATCAGCTCGGGCGCTGCGCCTGCCTCGAGCAGCTCGTCGACGATCAGCTCGTCCAGCGGTTTTTCGTTGTCCGCCATCTCGAATTTCTCGACCGCCGCGTGAACGGCTGAGCCGCGCTCCAGCGCATCGATCTCTTGCGCCACGCGCCGTAGCGGCTCCAGCCGTAGCACGCGGCGCGCATAGTCCGCGTATGGGTCGCGGATCAGCGTCACGACGCGACTGGGCGAGAAATTGTTCAGTGCGCGCTTGTCGGCGGGCGGCGCGGGCTTCGGCGCCTTCGCAGGCTTCACGTCCTCGACATGGCGCAGCGCCTGCGCCCACAACAGGGGATCGGCATTCGCCTTCGGCTTCAGCGCCGCTTCGGCTTCGTCACGGCCGCCGAGGCCGCCGGCCGCCAGCGTCCGCAGCCGCCAGACCCAGCGCGAGGCCACCGCCGGCTTGTCGTCCACCCGCCGTGCGCGCAGCAAGATGACATCAGGCGCATTCGCCATCTGCGCAAAGTCATGCGCCGACAGGCCGATGCGCTCGTCCGGATCGGGTAGGCCAAGCTGTTTTCTGAGCGTGCGGTTGAGAAAGGCGTCGGCTGCCGCAGGCTTGGGCCATGCGCCTTCGTTGAGACTGGCGAGGATCATCCGGTCGCGCCGCTGCAGGCGCGCTTCCAGCGGACCCCAGATGGCGATGCGCGGATGCTCGGCTGCGTCAGGCGCTGCGACCATGCGCTGCATGATCGTCTCGGCGAAATCCGGGAAACTCGCCCCATCCATCGGCCCCATTGCGGCGGAGAGCTGGGCGAGTTGTTCCAGGAACTGCACCGCCATCGCGCCCTGCTTGCCGGACCACACGCGCGGGCCATCGCTGATTGCCTCGGCTATCCGCGCCGTCGCCTCGGCGGCCGCCGCGCCCGTCACGCTTTCGCCCGTGAAGGACCCCACAAGCGGATAGAGCAGAGCGTCGATATCGCGGGTCAGTTGCGCCGCTTCGGGCTTCGGCTTCTTCAGCGTCTCGAGCCGGTGCGCCAGGCGATCCAGCGTCTGGTCCCTGCGCGGTCCGCGCAGAACGGCGCGCTCCATATCGCTGGTGATCCGTTGCAGCACATCCGGCGCACGGCCAAGCCTCGCCAGCGGATGCTTCAGCACGGCGAGAAGCTGCACCGGGTCGGCCGGATCCTGCGCCCAGCGGATCAGGAGCAGCAGCAGACTTCCTGCCTGTGTCCTCGACAGCGGAATGCCGGCGGACGGCGAGATATCGATGTTCCAGCGCTCCAGGATCGCGGCCACACGCCGGGCAAGCGAAGCCTCCGGCGTCACCAGCGCGGCGGTCTTGTCCTTCGTCTCCAGCGTCTCGCGCAGGAGCAGGGCCGCCACCAGCGCCTCCTCGCTCTCGTCTTCCGCTTCGACGAGTGAGAGGCCACTCAGGCCCGCCGTAACGAGATCCTTCGGCGAGCCCGGCTTGGCGAGAGCCTTCAGCCGTTCCGTCCAATCGCTGGTCTTCGACGCCGGCGCCAGCGCCTCGTTGAACAGCCGCCGCCGTGCGCGTTCGGTGTGTGTCTCCTCCGACTGCGGGAAGGGGCGAACGGTGGAGGACGACAATTTCAACCACTTCAGCGTCTCGCCCAGCACGTGCTGTGGATGGCTCGCCGCATCGGCGACGGCGGCCCAGCTGCCGGCTGTGAGGTCAGGATCGACACCCGGAAACACAATGACGCCCATCGGCAGTTTCAGCACCGCTTCCATCAGGATGCGTGTCGCCGCGCCCGCGCCAGTCGAGCCTGCGATGATCACGGGCCTTTGCGGCGGTGTTTTCGCCCAGCGCGTCGACAGTGCTTCGGCGGCGGCGAGGCGCCGGGTCTGCTCGTCGCACGCGCCTTCTTCCTTCAGGAAGTCCGGCCAGGCGTGCATGACGATGTCGAGGAAGCTCGCCGACGCCTGCCAGTGCCCAGCGAGCGAGGGCGCGAGTTCGTCGGAAAGGCCCTTGAGCTTGTCCCAGTCAACGCCGCCAACCAGCGCCGCCTGGTCGATCAGCGCGCCAAGTTCGTCCGCCGCCGACAGAAGCGAAGAGGGCGGCAGGCGCTCTTCGCCCTGTATGTCGCGCCAGCCCTGCACCAGTTTCGCCAGCGCGCCACGGCGCCGGGCCGTCGGGAGCACGGGCGGCAGGTCCAGCGCATCCGGTCCGAACGCCGCAAGCCCATCCTCTTCCTCGAGATCGCCCAGCGCGCGGATCTCCGGCGCCAGCAGCGGGCCGCCCATCGCGCGATAGAGCGACAGCGCCAGTTCGCGCGCGGCGCGGCGGTTGGGTGTGAAGATCAGGGCGTCGGCAAGAAGCTCCGGATTTTCCTTTGCGCCGGTCGCATCGATCAGGCCTTTCGCCAGCTCGTCGAGGAAGGCGGCGGAGGGCGGCAGCGAGAAGACACGTGGCTCCCCCGCCGCGAAGATGCCCGCTGTGCTCGTCAGCTTCCCGGTCCCATCGTTTTCAGTCGTGCTTCGGCGTCGTCACGTCCGGCAGGATCGCCGACATGCATCCAGAACGGCGCCATCACCGTGCCGAACAGGCGTCCGGCGCGGCCCATGGCATTCCAGTAGACGTTGGCCGAGAAGGGCTCGGCCTTGTAGGTGCGCAGGAGGTCCGCACGCGTGATGTGCGTGCCGGCGAACACATAGGGTGCGCTCGGCCTGTCGCCGCGCCGCTGCAGCTGGCCGTCCGGCGCCAGGAAGAAGTCGCCCTGTCCACGAAAGCCCAGCGTCGCGCCCATTTCTGCGAGCAGGAGCAGGGCATCCATCGTGTTGGGATCGTAGGCCTCGGCCATCTTCAGGAATGTCGTGTCGCCCGGCGTCGCCCACGTGACGTCCGTGTTGATAGCGAAGAACGGATCGCGGCCCAGCAGGGGCAGAGCCTTGATCACCCCGCCGCCGGTCTCCAGCAGCAGGTCGCGCTCATCGGAGATGATGATCTCGATGTCTTTCCGCTTCGAGACATGCGCCGCCATCATATCCGCGAAATGGTGCACGTTGACGATGGCGCGCGTGACGCCCTGGATCACCAGCTTGTCGAGCACGCGGTCGACCAGCGTGCGTCCGCCCACTTCAATGAGCGGCTTGGGCCGCGTGTCGGTCAGCGGCTTCATGCGCGTGCCGAGGCCGGCGGCCAGCAGCATAGCGGTTGTGATCTTCGTCATGCTGACGCCAACAGGTGCGGGGCGACGGCGGTGACGAAATCCTTCGCCTCGCTCATCGATGGGTGGCTCAGCGTCTCGTTGAGCAGGCGGCGCAGGCGAGGCTGGAAAGTGTCGTAGCGGGGCTTGTTGTCGCGCACGACCAGCCGCGCGAAGATTCCCATGATCCGCATCATGTTCATGGCGCCCAGCACGGCGAGCCGTTCGTCGAAGTCCTTCCGGTTGCCGCCCGTGCCGTCGAGATAGGCGCGCGTGGCCGCAGCGCGCGCCTCCGCGCTGACATCGCGCCGAGCATCGTGCACCAGCATGGAGATATCCCACTCGCCCCAGCCGAGCAGCGCGTCCTGGAAGTCGAGCAGGCCGACGCGCCCAACGCCCTCGCGCTGCGGCAGCCAGAGCAGGTTTTCCGCATGCGTGTCGCGCATGATCAGCGAGCGGGGGAAATCCTCCGCCTTGGCGATCAAGTTCTCCCGCACCCGCTCCCAACGCAACCGCGTCTGCTCGTTGATGCGCATTTCGAGATCGCGTTTCGGCATCCACTCGACGAACAGGTCGACGTTCGCCGACAGCGCCAGATGGTCATAGGTGAGGATCGGCCATTCCCCACCGCGATAGGGCAGGGTGAAAGGCGCTGGCGCGCGGTGCACGGCGGCAAGCACTTCGCCTGCCGCCTCATAGAGCTGGATCTCGTCGCCGCCATTCTCGATCACGCGCGCGAACAGATCGTCTCCGAGATCTTCCAGCAGCGCCAATCCACGTGGGATGTCCTGGTCGTGCATCTTCGGCGCCGAGAGGCCTAGATGGACCAGATGCCCGCCGACCGCCGCGAACGCCTCGACCCGCGAGGCCGCCAGCCGCGATATAGCGTTCCATCCCAACTTCAGGCGCTCCTCGTCGCTGGCGCCGGGCGGGCAGGGCTGGGTCTCCAGTGGCGGGGCGTCCATCAGCATCGCCGTCTCGGTCCTGCGGCGCACCCGCTCATAGCGCCGGGTCGATGCGTCGGCGTTCAGCGGCGTGCGCGCGGCCTCGCCCCAGCCGGCGCGGCCGAGGAATTCCACGATCTCGCGTTCGCGCAAGTTACCGCCAGTCGCCATCGATGCGTCCGCTCCAGTCAGCGAGGTCCACCAGCCGGGCGATTCGCCCTTCTCCGGCGAAGGATAGCCGAACTTCCAGCCGGGCGTGCGGCAGATCGCGGCCCAGCCTTTCCGGCCATTCTATAACGGCGAGGCCATCCACAGCTTCGTCCAGCCCCAGCTCCCGGGCTTCGCGGGAATCGTTCAGCCGGTAAAGGTCGAAATGCCAGACCGCCAGGATGGGCGAGGCATAGGTCTGGACCAGGGTGAAAGTTGGGCTCGGCGCCTCGGTATCGGGCCCGGTCATGTAGCGGATCAGACCGCGGGCGAGCGTGGTCTTTCCCGCTCCGAGATCGCCCATCAGGGCCACCACATCTCCCCGGCGCGACGCCCGTCCGATCCGCGCGCCCAGGGCGGCGGTGTCCGCTTCGTCCGGGAGGTCAAGGGTGAGCACGCGAGGCGTCATCCGGGCTGGTTTGCCGGTCCGAATAGGGCGTGGCAATGGCCGCGAGGTTAAGACCGGTTCACCCTGCTTTCCGCATGTGAATCGGCGCCCTGTTCGGGCGGTTCCATCGTGCTATGACGCCCTCGACATCAGGGAAGTCGGGAAGGTTCCATGGCCGTCGCGCCTAGGCGCATAGCAATCATCGGCGCGGGCCAGGCCGGCGGCCAGGCCGCCTACAGCCTGCGTCTCGCGGGCTATGACGGCGCGATCGACCTGATCGGCGACGAGCCCGCGCCGCCCTATCAGAGGCCGCCGCTCTCCAAGGCGTATCTGAAGGGCGAGATGGAAGCCGAGCGCCTGTTCCTGAAGCCGCTCGAATACTATTCCGAACACGCAATCAATCTCGTCACCAGCAACGCCGCGAAGAAGATCGATCTCGCGGAGAAGCGCGTCGAACTGGCGCACGGCGCGCCGATAAGCTGGGACAAGCTGGTGATCGCCACTGGCGCCCGGCCGCGGAAACTCGCCGTTCCGGGCGCCGATCTCAAGGGCGTCGTCGAACTGCGCACGCTCGCCGATGTCGACCAGTTGAAACTGCTTGCCGCTCCAGGTGCTCGCCTCGTCGTGGTCGGCGCCGGCTATATCGGGCTGGAAGCAGCGGCTGTCGGCGCGCAGCTCGGATTGAAAGTCACCGTGCTCGAAGCGATGCCACAGGTTCTCTCTCGCGTGGCAGGCGCGGAGATCGGCGCCTTCTACACCTACGTCCATCGCACCGCCGGATCGGACGTGCGGCTCCACGCCCG
Source organism: Hyphomonadaceae bacterium (assembly GCA_030697555.1). GTDB lineage: Bacteria > Pseudomonadota > Alphaproteobacteria > Caulobacterales > Hyphomonadaceae > UBA7672. Next base: position 5,411 of record JAUYPV010000045.1, on the reverse strand, counting down.
GCTCGAAGGCTTCGAAGGCTCGGGCCACATCAGCGGCGTGCGCCTCGCGGGCGGCGAGATCCTACCCTGCGACCTGGCGCTGGTCGGCGTCGGCGTCCTGCCCAATCTCGAACTGGCCCTCGACGCCGGCATCGTCTGCGGCAACGGCATCGTGGTCGACGCCCAGGGCCGCACCAGCCATCCGGACGTCCACGCCGCAGGCGACGTCGCCTGGCGCCCGCTTGTCCACTTCGGCCGCGAGGGCAGGCTGGAGTCGGTCCATAACGCCATCGAGGGCGGAAAGATCGCCGCTGCGGCCATGCTGGGCGCCGCCCCGCCTACCCTCGAAGTCCCCTGGTTCTGGTCCGACCAGTTCGACCTGAAGCTTCAGACGGCTGGCCTCTGGACCGGCGCGGACGCCCAAATTCTGCGCGGCGACCCGCAATCCAAGGCTTTTGCGGTGTTTTACCTCAAGGAAGGCAGGGTGATTGCCGTCGACGCGGTCAATTCCGCTGCGGAATACGTGGTCGGAAGAAAGCTGGTTGCGGCACAGGCAACCATTGCGCCCGCCGAACTAGCGGATAAATCCATCTCGATGAAAGACATCGGCGCTCGCGCGCTGGGTTAGTCGGTAAAGTCTCAGGAGCGGCGCGAAGCCATGCCCAAGATCACCTATGTCGACGCTTCGGGAACGGAGCGTACGGTCGAAGGCAAGAACGGGATGACCGTCATGGAGACGGCCATCAAGCACAACGTGCCGGGCATCGACGCCGACTGTGGCGGCGCCTGCGCCTGCGCCACCTGCCATGTCTATGTCGACGCAGCGTTCACCGAGAAGGTCGGCAAGCCTTCGGCGATGGAGCAGTCGATGCTCGACTTCGCCGAGAACGTGAAAGAGAACTCGCGCCTGTCCTGCCAGATCAAGATCCGCGACGACCTCGACGGCCTCAAGGTGACGACGCCGGAGAGCCAGCACTGATCGCGGCAGTCGGCAATCGCCAATAGGCAGTCGAGTTCGAAATCGATTGCCTATTGCCCACTGCCTATTGCCGCTCTTATCCGACCTTCAACTGCGCCCGGCCCTTACGAACCATTCGCCGCATCGCGCACGGCCTTGAACAGCGCCGCCTTGGCCTGGCTCTGCTTCCTGTCGCTGGCCTTCGGCATCGCCGAGTTTAGCGCGATCACCAGGTTCTCCTCCGGATAGACCACAATGCCCTGTCCGTAGACGCCGATGGCCTGATAGTTCGGCGCGTCCAGCGGCCACCAGAAATACCCGTAGCTCGCATCCTTGGCGTTCTTCGGAAGCTGGTTGGTGGTTGCATCCTCCACCCAGCCGCTCGGCAGGACGTCCTTGCCGTTGATCTTGCCGCCGCCCAGCATGAACAGGCCGATACGCGCATAGTCGCGCAGCGTCATGCTCATGCAGCATCCGCCACGCTCATGGCCTGCCTTGTCGAGCATCCAGATCGCATCCTGCTCCATGCCATAGGGCGCCCAGAGCTTTTCGGACGCGTAGTCAGCCAGCGACTTGCCGGCGAGCGCACGGCTCAGCGCAAGGCCCGCAAGATCCGTCTCGCCGGTCTTGTAGACGAACTTGGTTCCCGGGGGCGCCTCGCGCTTCAGCTTCGACATGTAGGCGAGCAGCGGATTGATCCCGCCCTTGTAGGGGGCGGCCCCGGCCTGTGCGACATCGGACTTGGGATCGGCGTAGTCCTCATTCCATTTGGCGCCGGATGTCATCGTCACGACCTGTTCGAGGGTCACGTCGTCATAGGCCGTGCCTTCGAGTTCAGGCAGGTAGCGCGTGATCGGATCGTAGATCGAGCGGATATAGCCGTCCTTGATCGCCGCGCCGATCAGCGTCGATGTCACCGACTTGGCGACCGAAAACGATGTCCAGCGCTGCTCCGGCGTCCGGCCGAGTGCGTATTTCTCCAGCACGATCTTGCCGTCCTTCACCGCAATCAGCCCGGTGATGCGGTTGGCCGTCATGAACGCATCGACGCTCGATGACTTGCCATTGAACGTCACTTTCGGATCGACCTGTTTGTCCGCCTTCGGCAGTTCGGAAACCTTCGCCCCCTTCTTGATCGTCGCGACCTGGTAGGCCTTCTCGATCGCCGGATACCGCTCCAGCTGCTGTTTCTGTGTCCATGTCAGGATCGAAGCGACCGGCTCCTTGCCGACCGGCTTCTGCGCCAGGGCAGGGGTCGCAGAGATAGAGATAAGGGCAATTGCCGCGATCAGCGGCAGGCGTGAAAGCATGGCGGGCATGTGGTCTCTCCTCCCTTGGCGTCCCCCAAGGCAGGCCCAGCAAACGTCGTTGATCGCCTTCGCGTCAAGCGAAGCGTCGCGTCACCTAACGACGATGTGAGGTCTAGCGCGCCGCGACCGCCTCAGGTCCTAGCTCAAGCTCGGCGCGCGGCGCCTTGGGCGAAGCCGTCTCGGGCAGGTGGCAGATCACCGAAGTGCCCGCACCCGGCGAAGATTTCATCTTCACGTCGCCGCCATGCAGCTCGACGAAGCTGCGCACCAGCGCCAGACCCAGGCCCGCTCCGCGCGTGTCGCCCGACGTGAAGCTGTCGAACACGCTCGATTGCCGTTCCGCGGCGATCCCCTTGCCGGTGTCGGACACGGCAAGGCGGATGATGTTCTCGCTCGGTACCGGTTTCGAGGCTTCGATCTTGATGTGGCCGCCCGCGCTGGTGAAGCGCATCGCGTTGGTCAGGAGGTTGAACAGCACCTGCTTGATACGGCGTTCGTCGGCGTGAATGTTTCCGATGCGGTCGTCGCAGAGAATCTCGACCCGCACCTTCGTGTTTTCCGCCGAGTGCACCACGAAGTCGACCGACTCCTCGATCGCTTGTCGGAGGTTGAATTCCGAAAGCTCCAGCTCCATGCGTCCGGCTTCGATCATGGCGAGATCCAGGATGTTGCTGATGACTTTCGAAAGATGGTCGGCGGCGGAAAGGATCGAGACGACCTGCGTGCGCTGCTTGTCGGTCAGCGCGCCGGGCTTCTCGCTTTCCAGCAATTCGGCATAGCCGAGGATGGTCGTGAGCGGCGAGCGCAGCTGGTAGGAAACGTTCTGCACGAATTCTGTCTTCAGCCGGTCGGCGGCTTCCAGCGCCTCGGCGCGGTCCTTCAGCGCCGCTTCCACCCTGCGCGCCGCCGTCACATCCATGAAGGCGATCAGCGTCGCGCCGTTCGGCAGCGGCTGGGTGATCCAGGTCAGCGTCTTGTCGTTCGACGTGCGCATGACGCCCTGGTCCTGCTGTCGGTATTCCGGCGAGGGGTTGGTCACGCGGTGCTTGATAGTCGTCCAGGTGTTGCGGTCGTGATAGAGGCGCGAGCACTGGTCGATCACGGCGTCGAAATCCGGGCCGTCGTCCAGCTTCGCGCTCTTCAACTCCCACAGCTCCACGAACGCGTCGTTGTAGAGCCGCAGCCGGCCATCGGCGCTGAACACCGAAACCGCTTCGCGCAAGTTGTCGAGCGTCGCCTTCTGGACGTTGATCAGGCCCTTGAACTCCGACTTCAGCGAGAGTTCGTCGGTGATGTCCTTGAACAGCAGCAGAATGCCGCCCAGCGGGTGGCGCTGGCGCGTCACGCGCAGGATGCGGCCGTCGGGCAGGTTCCAGAGGTCTTCGCTGACCTCGTTCTTGTCGCCCTGGTAGTAAGACAGTTCGCCCTGCCGCCAGCTTCCGAAGTTCGGCCGCGCCGGCAGCTTCTTGCGCTCCCGCAGGCGGTCGAGCAGCGAGCCATGGTCCGGCTTGTCCAGCAGGTAGGACGGATCGATCGACCACATTTCCTGGAAGGCGCGGTTGTTGAAAATCAGCTTGCGGTCCGCCCCGAAGATGGCGACGCCGTCGGCCACATGGTTCAGCGTGTCGTCATGCGCCTTGGCGTGCTTGTCGAGCGTCTCGCGCGCGTTCTCGAGATCCGTGATGTCGAAGGCCATGCCGCCGAGGCCGCCCGACAGCGGGAACATCTTCACCCGCATGGCGCGGCGCTCGCCCGAGATCACCACATGGCGGGTGTCATCGGTTTCGGCGTTGGTCGAGATCGTTTTCTGGGCTTGCGCGGTCACATGCTGGTCGAGCATCACCTGGCGGTCGAGCACATGGTCGACGTTCGGTGCGCCGACGGATTTCAGGTAGGCGCGGTTGACCCATTGCAGCTTGCCAGCGCCAGACATGCGCCAGGCCGGGAAGGGCGCCTTGCCCAGCATTTCGAGGAAGGCCATCGGATCGCGCGCAACGGCTGCACGCGCCTCTTCAAAACGCGCGCGGGCGCCTGACTCTTCGAGGCCCTTGATGGTCGTGTCCGTGATCCAGAGAACCGCGCGGGCGGCGGCGGTGCGCCCGTCCGCTTCCAGGAAGCGGCCCGACGGCCCGATGATCGTCAGCGAGAACGGTGCGCCCTCGGCGCGTAGTTGTTTGAGCCGCTCGCGAAGCGTCGTGTCCTGGCCCGCGCCGTCGCGGGCTTCGAGGTCGGCAAGGCCCTCCAGTATCCGCACGCCCGGCTTTTCCTCAGCCGAGCCGTCGTCGGAAAAGCGCAGGAGGCCCATCAGGGCGACCGGGGAGCCATAGAGGCTGGGCACGCCCCATTCGGATTTCTGTTGTTTCGGCTGTGGAACACCCGGCTCGGCAGGCTCGGCCGCCGTCTCATCGTCTTCCCAGACCATGATGACGCCCGGGTGGGCGCCGAACACGCTCTCGGCGCGCGCCAGTTGTTCGCGCGTCTTCTGTTCCTGTTCGCGATAGCGCTTGGTAGCCCCGCGTGCGCCGTCGGAAATGCGCAGCGCCCAGAGCAGAGCCGCAATGCCAAAGGCAGCGGCGCCTGCAACCAGGAGCACCAGCGGCTGAGTAAAGTTCCAGTCCATATCGCGCGTCTCGCCGGCCGAATCGCACCGCCCGAGGCCCCTTTTACGGGACCTCCCCGGTTAACCAAATGGAAGGGATACCGTTAACGGGCAGTTAAACGACTGCAATCACTCGGCAATTTCTGCCTAGTCCACGACGCTCCGGGGTCAACTCGCAGGTCGGACAAAAACTCGTCAGGCCTCTGGTTTTGTTCTGTTTTCTTCTGGGATCGGTATGAAACTGGGCGTCAGCCGCAGCGGCTCGGCAATGAAAGCGCCACCGGAACTAGGTGAGCCACCCCCCACCTGTCCGCCCCCCTTCGGGCGGGCGGGACTGCGCGGTTGGAATTGGACAATGAACGATCGGGGTAAGCTGACGAAACAGGGTCCCGCCCGCCCGAAGGGGGGCGGACAGGTGGGGGGTGGTTGGCCTTGTTCAGGTGTTGATCGTGATTCCCAGACATGCTGGCATTGGCGTGTTGGGGGAAGCGATGTCGAACGACGATCCTTACGTCTCGCGCTCGCGCAAGGCTGGCATGCCACGTAACCCGTATCCGGGACGATC
>JAUYPV010000039.1 GCA_030697555.1 Hyphomonadaceae bacterium | reverse complement strand
GATCACCGAGTGGGACCAGTTCCGCGCCCTCGACCTCGACCGGGTGAAGGAACTCATGAAAACGCCGACCGTGGTGGACCTCCGCAACGTCTACCAGCCCAGCGATATGGAACGCCGCGGGTTCAACTATGTGAGCGTCGGCAGGCCGTAACCTCAGGGTGGCCGCGCCGCCCGTCTCCGGCTATCTCCTCCACTAGGTCCCTAACTGCCGGTAGGAGTGCGAGTGCCGCTTCCGCATCGCGACGCCGTCCATCGCTGGATGTTCCAGTCCGCCCTGCCCTGGTGGGCGGCGCATGGGCTCGACCGCGTGCACGGCGGCTACGTCGAACAGATGACGATGGACGGCCGCGATGCTGCTGTCGCCTTCAAGCGCACACGCGTCACGGCGCGCCAGATCTATGTGTTCAGTCATGGCTACATGCTCGGCTTTGAACCGGGCGCCGAATTGGCCCGGCACGGTGTCGACTTCCTTGTTTCGAAAACCTGGAACGGGCCAGACAACGGTTTCGCTCGCAAGCTGACTCGTGAAGGCGGCAACCTCGACCCAACGCCGGACCTTTATGACATCGCGTTCGTTCTCTTCGCCTTCTCCTGGTTCCACCGCGCAACCGGCGACAAAGACGCTCGCGACTGGATGCACCGCACCGCCGACTTCATCGAGACGCACATGCGCGCGCCCAGCGGCGGCGGTTTCCTGCATGAGTTCCCGGCCATGAATTGGCGTCAGCAGAACCCGCACATGCACCTGACGGAGGCGTGTCTTGCCGCTTTCGAAGCGACGGGCGAAGTGCGCTTCTCGAACCTGCTCAAGGAACTGATAGGCCTGTTCCAGACCCGCTTCTTCGATATGAAGTCGCAAACGCTGGCCGAATATTTCACCGCCGACCTCAGGCGAGCGCCGGGCGATGATGGCCGCATCGTCGAGCCCGGCCACCAGTTCGAATGGAGCTGGATCCTCAACCAGTCGCGCAAACTGCTCGGGCTAGATCTCGCCAGGGAAATCCGCGCGCTGGCCGGGTTCGCCGAACGGCACGGGGTTGAGGAAACGACCTGCGTCACGTTCAACCAGGTGCGTGACGACGGTATGCCGATCGACAAGGGGTCGCGGACCTGGCCCAACACGGAGAGAATCAAGTCGGCCATCGCGCTGTTCGAGCTGGACGCAGTCGATCCCACCAATGCCGTGCGGTCTTCAGCCGGCCTGCTGCTGGACCGCTATCTGGCCCACAGTCCGCGCGGCACATGGATCGATGCTTTCGATGCAGGTGGAAACCCGGTCGTGACAACGATCCCGGCCTCGACGTTCTATCACGTCTTCCTGGCCTTCGCCGAAGTCCTGCGGGTTAGCGACGCTCGCTAGCGAAGTTCGTTCGCTGCCGGAGGCCGTACATAAGCCTCGCGGAACCACGGGTGGCGCGCTGTGTTGAAGCATTCACGCAGCCAGGCAAGCACGGGCTGGCAACGTTCGTTCTCGCGTGCGACTTCCGTATAGGCGAGCCAGAACCGGATCGAGGCGAGCGGGCGGAAGTTCAGCACGACCAGCCGCGGATCGATGGCGGCGATGTAGGACGGCAGCACGGCGATGCCGCCGTCTGATGCGCAATCCTCGACGATCACTGTACCCGAATTGGTCTGCAAGACTCTTGGCACGATCGCCTGCCAGTGCGGCGTCTCCTTCGGCCATTGCTCTTGCTGCATCTTGTAGCCGAGGTGCGACAGCACACGGTGCCTGCCGGCGTCGAACATCGATTCCGGCGTCCCGAACACGTTGAGATAGCTGCGGCTGGCGCAGGGGATGTAGTGGCTCCAGCCAACCTGCTTGGCGAAGATGTTGCCGTTCTTTGGCGCCTCGTACTGGATCGCGATGTCCGCCTCGCCGCCCAGGAGGTCAGCCGTAGTCTCGACGACTTTCAGGGTGACCTGGATGCCGGGATTGGACCGGTGGAATTCCGGAAGCCGCCGCGCCAGCCAGTAGGTAGCCATGCAGTCATAGGCCGCGATGGTGATCGTCCCCATGTCCGCGGTAGGCGCGAGATCGACGTCTTCGGTGAGGGCGCCGAATGTGTCCGTCATGGTCTCGACGCGGTTGAGCACCAGGGCGCCGAAATCCGTCAGCGAAACACCCCGGGCGGACCGGACGAACAGCTCCCGGCCCATGACGCGCTCAAGGTCGGTCAGGTCGCGCGATACCTTGGCGGCGCTGACCGCAAGCTCGCTCGCTGCTGCGTTTATGCTCCCCGTCCGCGCGACTGCCGCAAACACAGGCAGCCGGGACCAATCAAGTTTCCGCTTGTCCACAGAAGTACGCCCGATTCTGCAAGCCCCTCCCTCAACATTGTCTGTATCTGGGCGCGAGTCCATCCAGCCTACTCGGTCTACGGCCCGTCCCCTCGACTTTTTGATGGATGCGCACATGACCGCAACACTCAGACGCCGGCCGCTTGAATCCGGCGAGCTGCTCCGCCCGGAGGGCAGGTCCTCGAATCCGGTCTGGAATCCGGATATTGCGCTGGCTGAATGCGCGCCGTTCGGGTTCCAACGGGCGACGATGGACCAGATTCCGGAGGCTCACGCCGCGGCGGAATCGATCATGGGCATGAAACTCGCGCCCATTTCCGCCTTTGCAAACACGCATCAGCGCACCGGGGGCACGGTATTCATCCTCAGGGAGAGACCAAAAGCCGCGGCTGGAGAAACCGCGGCCGGCGCCCCTCCACCCGCCCCGGGGAGCGATATCAGCGCCGTCGTCCTGCTGTTGCCCCTGAGCCCCGCGGGCGAGGAAGACATGCGCTCGGGCGAGTTCAACACCTACGACCCGCAGCCGAAGCAGACCTGCGCCCCCGGCGACCCATTCCCTGCCATGTATGTCTGGCTCTACGCCGGCAGGGGCATGCGGGCCCGACTCAATGTATTGCGGGCCTGCGTGGCCTGGCGCGACGGCGAATACACGCAAGTGAAGTGCTACGGACGCGGCGCCAGCCCCGAAGGAGCACATGCCATGGAGCACCTGGGCTTTCACCGCCTTGGCTTCGGAGTTCCCGACCTCTTCTTCATCGACAAGCGCGCCGAGAGGGGCTGACCGATGGCGCATCCCGCTATCGGCCGGATGGCGCTGCGCCAACCGGCGCGACACCAGAACCGCGCCGACATCACCGTGCGCGTCGTGCGCACGCTCGACGACCTGCAGCGCGTCAGCGTCCTTCGCGGCCTCACCTACATGGCCGAGCAGGACTGCCCCTATGACGAGGAGTTCGACGGCAACGATCTCTGCGGCCTGCACCTGCTCGCCTTCGTGGGGAAGGAACCAGCGGGCACTCTCCGCCTGCGTTTCTTCAACGGCTTCGTGAAGCTGGAGCGCCTGTGCGTCGACCGCAGGCAGCGCGGCGGCGCTGTTGCCTCGTTCCTGCTCTCCCACGCGTTCGAGATCACGGCGCGCAAGGGCTTTCCGCGCGTCATCGCCCACATCCAGGAACGCCTCGAAGGCTGGTGGACGCACATCGTGAAATGCCAGGTGGTCGGGCGCCAGACGTTCGACTTCTCCGGCTATTCCTATCTCGTCCTCGAAATTCCGCTGCCCAAACATCCGCAGGCGATTCAGTTCGAAAGCAATCCTTACGTAATGATCCGGCCCGAAGGTGAGTGGGACCACGAAGGTATTCTCGATCCAAAATCGTCCAAGCCGCAGACTTCCAAACCACTCAGAGCGGCGCCAACGCTTCAACCCGCTTCTCCCTCCCCCATCAATGCACGTGCATCCCGTTCGGGCGCGCGTGTCCAGCGTCCAACACGGATTACCGCTGCATGATGACCCAACCCGTTCTCGTGTGTCAGGGCTTCCAGCGCGCCTTCATCGAGCCGGGCGGTCCGCTCTATTCTGCGTCCGCCGCCTTGCGACGAACCTCGTGCGAGCAGCTGCTGAGACTGGCGAGAACTTCGGGCTGGACGGTCGTCCACACCTTCCTCGATACCGACGCGATTCGCGCGGCAGGCGAAGCATCCATCGACGGGTTCAGCCCGACGCCGACCGAACCCTATTTTCAGCAGACGGGTCTCTCAGCCTTCGCCACACCCGACTTCGACCGGTTGCTCTTTCCGCTCGATCTTTCCCCCATCTTCCTCATGGGCTTCGGCGGCGTCGGTGCGATCTCCGCGACCCTGCTCGATGGGCTCGAACGCCGGCTCAACATCTCGGTGGTCATCGATGCGGTGGCGGACGCCAGTGCACACGGCATCGGCGAGAATGACCGTCTCGCCGCCATCGAAGTGCTCGCCCGCTCCTGCGATAGCGCCGTGACCAGCCTTGAAATAGCGACGCTTTCGCCCGCCCCGGCCCCGGTGGCCGCGGACCGCTATCTCAGCCAGTCGAGGTACTGATGGCGCAGCCGACACTTCCCCGCAGAGAGGCGGCCGAGGAGCTCGCCGCGCTGCTGCACATGACGCGCTTTATGGCCGACATCGTGCCCAAGCTGGTCGACGATCCGCACCGCCTGAAGCAGCACCTCGATCGCCTCGAAGCTGAACTCCAGAGCGAACTCGACCAGGCCGACGCCGGCTTGGCCAAGTCGAACTGAGATCACACGTCGCACTGAAATTTACAAAGTACAGTTGCGTGGCCCCTGCCCGGCGCTAGTGTCGATTCATTAACGGCGGGGACCGAATGGCGAGACCAAAATCAGCCAAGGTGATCGATCACCTGATCGGCGCCATGGTGGCCGCCTGCCGGGAAGACGCGAAGCTTACTCACAAGCAGCTCGCGGCGAAATCCCAGGTCGGGATCAACGAGCTGAAGCAGTACGAGGCAGGCGCGGCCCGTATTCCGGCCAGCCATTTGCTCCGCATCGCCCAGGCGCTCGACACGCCGATCAGCTATTTCTTCAGCGCCATCGACATCGCCGACTGCGCGGGCATGGACGGCTCGACCTCGGAAAGCATCGGCCCGACCGAATGCGCTCGCGTGATTCAGGTATTCAGCCAGTTCCGCTCGCCCGAGGCGTTCGACGCCGCCGTCGCCATCGCCCGTTCGATGGTCATTCTGGAAGACCGGCTTAATCGCTAGTTGGCCCTACCCTTAGTTTGCGATGCGCTTCAGCACTTCGTCTGCGATAGCAGGCGATGAGGTGAGACCTGGCGACTCGATCCCGAACAGGTTCACCAAGCCTTCGATGCCGTGCAGCTCGGGCCCGTCGATGTGGAAGTCTGCGACCGGTTCACCCGGCCCCGACAGCTTCGGACGGCAGCCCGAATAGTCCGGCGTGATCACCCCATTCTGCAGACCCGGCCAATAACGCCGGATCGCGGCGTAGAACGCGTCAGCACGCCGCGGATCAACCGTGTAATCCACCTCTGCAGGATTGTTGGTGCTCAGCCATTCGACATCCGGCCCGAACTTGATGCGTCCGGCCAAGTCCATCGTCACGTGCACGCCCAACCCACCTTCAACCGGCGCCGGATAGATCAGGCGCGTGAAGGCAGGCCTCCCGGCGCAGCCAAAGTAGTTGCCCTTCGCCAGGACCAGCTTCGGAATGAGATCCGCGCGGTATCCCTCGATCCTGCGCGCGACAGCATGAGCGCCGAGGCCCGCACTGTTCACCAAGCGGCGGCAGGAAATCGTGGCCGGCTCGGCGCCGCCCGTCGTCACGTCAAAGCCGCCGCCTTTGACCGGTTCAATGCGCGTCACCGGCGTCTCGAACACCAGCATGCCGCCATTGTCCTCGATCTCGCCCTGCAGCGCGAGCATATATAAATGGCTGTCGACGATGCCGGTCTCGGGCGACCACAGCGCCGCCGTGCAGAACAGGTTCGGCTCCCACGCCATCGCTTCGGCGCCGGCGATGAGCTGCAGGTTTTCGACGTCGTTCCGGAGACCCGTCGCGTGGATGCCTTCGATCTTCCTCGTTTCAGTATCGGAGGTCGCGACGATCAGCTTGCCGCGCTTCTGGTGCGGAACGCGACGCGCTTCGAGATATGCATAGAGCTTCCGCCTGCCCTCGACGCACATGCGGTGGCGCAGGCTGCCGGTCGGATAATACATCCCGCCATGGATAACCTCGGAGTTGCGCGAGGACGTGCCCGTGCCGATGCCGTCGGCCGCCTCGAGCACCAGCGTGTCGCGACCCGAACGCGCGAACGCCGCTGCCAAGGCAAGGCCAACCGCCCCTGCACCGATGACGACGACATCGACATCCATTAACCGATAACTCCAGTAACTCGCGCGCTGGATAGCCTGCCGGCCTGCCGAAGCAAGATCGAAGCCTTGCTGGCACAAGGCTGGAATGCGGGTTTCCCTATAATTACCTTATAGCGGATACCGCACGTTGAGGCCTGATGCCTCAAATGCTAGCGCTGGGCCGGGCTATGGCCCCGGATGGACGGAAAAGGCGATGGCCGAATTCAACAACCTCTACGCCCACGGCTTCGTCCGCGCCGCAGCAGCGAGCCCGCGCGTGCATCTGGCCGATCCCGCGTCCAACGCTCGCGAAACCATCGAGCTAATGCGCAAGGCGGACAAGGCCGGCGCAGCGCTGTGCGTTTTCCCGGAGCTGGGCCTCTCTGGTTACACGCTCGATGATCTGCACCTGCAGTCCGCCCTGCTCGCCGCCGTGCGCGATGCGATCGGCAAGGTTAAGACCGCCTCGAAGTCGCTCGCCCCGGTCATCATGGTCGGCGCGCCGATCCTGGTCGGCGGCTCGGTCCATGGCTGCGCCGTTGTGATTCATCGCGGGTCGATCCTCGGCGTGGTCCCGAAAACCTACCTGCCCAACTATCGCGAATATTACGAGAAGCGGCAGTTCGCGATGTCGACCGACGCACTGGTCGACCGCATCGAACTCGACGGCGAGACGGTCCCCTTCGGAACCGACTTGCTGTTCGAGGCCAGCGACCTTCCCAATTTCGTGCTCGGCGCCGAGATCTGCGAGGATGTGTGGGCCGCGATCCCACCCTCGACCTACGCCGCAATGGCCGGCGCAACGGTGATCGCCAACCTCTCCGCCAGCAACATCACCATCGGCAAGGCGGCCGAGCGCGACATGCTCTGCGCCTCGCACTCGTCCCGCGCCGCCTGCGGCTACATCTACGCCGCCGCCGGCTACGGCGAATCCACCACCGACACGGCCTGGGACGGCCAGCTCGCCGTTTATGAGCTGGGCGCCAAGGTCGCCGAGTCCGCGCGCTTCGCCGACGAATCCGCGCTCCTGCTGGCCGACATCGACGTCGAGCGCATAGTGCAGGAGCGCGCGCGAAACGGCACCTTCCGTGACGCCGCGCGCAACCACATGCGCCGCCTGCGCCACCGCCGCATCGCGTTCCGCGCCGCGCCGGAGCTGAACGCTGCGCTGCCGCTGGTTCGCAAGATCGACCGCTATCCCTACGTGCCCGACGATCCAGCCAAGCTCGATCAGGATTGCTTCGAGGCCTACAATATCCAGGTCCAAGGCCTGCGCCGCCGCCTCGAAGCCACGGGCATCAGACGCGCCGTCATCGGCATTTCCGGCGGACTCGATTCAACCCAGGCCCTGCTGGTCGCCGCCCACGCCTTCGACCAGATGGGCCGGAAACGCTCCGACATCATCGGCGTCACCATGCCGGGTTTCGCCACCACCGAAGGCACGAAATCCAACGCCCATGCACTGATGAAAGAGCTGGGCGTCGACGCCCGCGAGATCGACATCAAGCCGATGGCGACCCAGATGCTCGCTGACCTGGATCACCCGTTTTCAAAGGGCAAGAAGGTCTACGACATCACGTTCGAGAACGTGCAGGCGGGCCTGCGTACCGACTACCTCTTCCGCCTCGCCAACAAGGAAGGCGGCCTCGTCGTGGGAACCGGCGACCTGTCGGAGCTGGCGCTGGGCTGGACCACCTACGGCGTCGGCGATCACATGAGTCACTACAACGTCAACGCCTCGGTGGCGAAGACGCTAGTGCAGCACCTGATCCGCTGGAGCGCCAGGAGCGGCAACTATTCCGAAGGCGCTGGTAAAGCGATGCGCGCCATCCTCGCTCAAAAGATCTCGCCCGAGCTCATTCCGGCGGGCAAGGACGGCGAGATCCAGTCGACCGAGGACACGATCGGCCCCTACAACCTGCACGACTTCTTCCTGCACCAGACGATCCGTTGCGGGTCGTCCCCATCGCGCATCGCCTTCCTCGCGCACGCCGCCTGGGGCGACGCCAAGACCGGCGAATGGCCCGCCAATATCGAGGGCAAGGATCGCGTCGCCTACGCCCTGCCCGAGATCATCAAGTGGCTGGAGGTGTTCGCAAAACGCTTCTTCATCACCAGCCAGTTCAAGCGCTCGGTCGCCCCCAACGGCCCCAAGATCACCAATGGCGGCTCGCTCTCTCCCAGAGGCGACTGGCGCATGCCGAGCGACAGTTCCGGCGCGCCCTGGCTTGAAGATATCGCCCGCCTGAAGGCGCAGCTCGGGCTGAAGGGTTAAGGCCCCAAACCTTGCTTTCGGGCCGCCTTTGGCTAATGAGGGCCACTACGCACTCGTAGCTCAGCTGGATAGAGCGCTGCCCTCCGAAGGCAGAGGTCACAGATTCGAATTCTGTCGAGTGCGCCATCTCCCTGTTTTGCAAGCCTTTCCGACCCATCATGCGAGGGGTGACGGCGCGCGCGTGATCTGCAAGCTTGGCCCGGGCCCGACTGGTGGGCGCGCGCAAGGGGCCGGCCGATGATGTCGTGGAAATCAGCAATCCTTGGAGCGGCTGTCTTCGCCTTGCCGGTTGCCTGCGACCAGAAGACGGAAACGGCGGCGCCCGCCCCTGGCCCGGCAACCGCCGAAGCCGTGGCGCCCAAAGGCCCCGGCCTGTGGAAGACGGGCGATGCCGATACGACTGTCTACCTGTTCGGCACGGTGCACGTCCTGCCGCCGGCGCTGGAGTGGCGCAAGCCTCCGATCGACAAGGCGCTGAGCGAAGCCAAGGCCATCTATTTCGAGACCGATCTCGATCCCGATCCCAGGGTGATCGTGCCGGTCATCCAGCAGCTCGGCATGTATCCGCCGTCGGACAAGCTGTCCGACCATCTGACGCCCGCCCAGAACGGCGCGCTGCAGAAGGCGGCCGCCGACCTTGGCCTGCCCGCCTTTCAGCTCGATGCGATGAAGCCCTGGCTGGTCGGCGTCACCTTGAGCGACGTGATGATCACGCGCGCCGGCTACGACGTGAATTCGGGCGTCGAGCGCAAGCTCGCCCCCACTGCAAAGGATGGCGGCAAGGAGATCCGCAAGTTCGAGACGGTGGAGGAACAACTTCTCGTCTTCGCCGACCTGCCGGAGGAAACGCAGATCGCCTTCCTGATGGAGGGCATCGACCAGATCGATGAATCGACGGCGATGCTTAACGAGCTGGTCAACGCCTGGGCGGCTGGCGACACGGCCAAGCTCGAGAAGGTCATGATCGACGAGGATCTCGCCGAAACGCCGGCCATCTACGACGCCCTGCTGGTCAAGCGGAACGCCAACTGGGCGACCCAGATCGACAAGCTGATCAAGTCCGAGCCCGGCACGTTCTTCGTCGCCGTCGGCGCCGCCCACCTGATCGGCAAGGACAGCGTCCAGGAGAAGCTGAAACCCCTCGGCCACGTTTCCGATCGGATCGAATAGGGCCGCCCGCGGTTCGCCCTGAAACTTCCCGGCAATCAAGCTTAACGCGCATCAATGTTCGCTCGCGCGAACGCTGAGTACCGGTTTCGCACATCAGGTGAAACGCCTGTGCGCCCCTACGGAGGGCGGTTAAGGCCCCTTAACCATATTCCGTCGTCGCGTGGCGCGCGAATTGCGGCGGCGCAGCTCAAGTCAGCGCGGGTCAAACCCGGCCCTTTCCTTGCTGACAGTTACGCGAACGGGCGCGTGGAGCGGAGCCAATGCCAATTTCGGACAGCGTGAAGCTGAAGGGGAAGGTCAACATCTTCCACCCGACCCTCGTCAACCTTTACGGTTGCGAAGTCGGCGACGGCTCGCGCATCGGCGCCTTCGTCGAGATCCAGAAGGGCGCGTTCATCGGTGAACGCTGCAAGATCTCCTCGCACACCTTCATCTGCGAAGGCGTCACGATCGAGGACGAGTGCTTCATCGGGCACGGCGTCATGTTCACCAATGACCGTTTCCCCCGCGCCACGAACCCTGACGGCTCCTCGCAGACGGAAGCCGACTGGACGCTCGAACTCACCACGGTGAAGCGCCAGGTCTCCATCGGCTCGGGCGCAACCATCATCTGCGGCATCACCATCGGCCAGGGCGCGCTGATCGCCGCCGGCGCGGTTGTGACCAGGGACGTTCCGGAATTTGCAGTTGTCGCGGGCTGCCCCGCGAAAATCGTCGGCGACGTCCGCACCATGGCGGCGGCCAGGAAAGCTCAAACAGTAAATGGCGTTGCAGAAGAGGTTGTCGGCTGATGTCCGCGAAGAATAGCAAACCAGCGGCGAAAGCCCGCAAGAAAGTCATCGCCGAGACCGGCCCAGCCGTCGAGATCCAGGTAGGTCCGAAGGTCGCGGCGAAGCGCGAAGTCCTGAACATCGGCGTCATCGGCTACGGCTACTGGGGTCCCAACCTCGTCCGCAACTTCTCGGAGCTGACCGAAGCCCGCGTCCACACGGTCGCCGATCTCAATCCCAAAGCCCTCGAGATCGTCGCCAAGCGCTATCCCGCGACCAACGTCACCACCGACGTGCAGGCGATGATCCGCGACCCGGAAATCGACGCCGTCGCCATCGCAACCCCTGTCTCGACCCACTTCTCGCTCGCCATGTCCGCCCTCAAGGCCGGTAAGCACGTCTGGCTCGAAAAGCCGATGGCGGAAACCTCGATGCAGGCGCGCGCCCTGGTCGAGGAAGCCAACAAGCGGGGCCTCACCCTGCACGTCGACCACACCTTCATCTACACCGGCCCCGTCCGGAAGATGCGCGACATGGTGCAGTCGGGCGAAGTCGGCAAAGTTCTCTACTACGACTCGACCCGCATCAACCTCGGCCTGTTCCAGCGCGATGTGAACGTCATCGCCGACCTCGCCGTCCACGACTTCTCGATCCTGGATTATGTGTTCGAGCAGCACCCGATCGCGGTGTCGGCCTCGGGCATCAACCACTATCCGGGAACGCCGGAAAACCTCGCCTACATCACGCTTTTCTACGAAACCGGCTTCATCGCCCACGTGAACGTCTCGTGGCTCGCGCCGGTGAAGGTCCGCACGATCCTGATCGGCGGCACCAACAAGATGATCACTTTCGACGAACTTCAACCTTCCGAGAAACTGAAAATCTACGACAAGGGTGTTTCGTTCACCGATGACCCCGCGAAGATCCACGAAATGCGCGTCGGCTATCGCGCCGGCGACATGTGGGCCCCGAAAGTCGACGGCGCGGAAGCGCTGCTCGTCGAGGGCAAGCACTTCGTCGACTGCATAAAGAACAACAAGACCCCGGTCTCCGACGGCGAGTTCGGCTTCCGGATGGTCGAACTGATCGAAGCCGCCACGGCCTCCATGCGGGGACGCGGCGAAACCATCCACCTCCCCCGCAAAACGAGCAAGTGAGTTAGGCCACCATGGGCGTCCCCTTCGTCGACCTCAAAGCGCAGTACCATTCCATCAAGGCGGAAATCGACGCCGCCCTGATCGGCACGATGGAATCGTGCGCCTTCACCCTCGGGCCTGAAGTTGCTCAGCTCGAGAAAGACTTCGCCGTCTACGCCGGCGCCACCTACGCCGCCGGCGTCAACAACGGCACCAGCGCTCTGCACCTGGCGCTCCTCGCCGCCGGCATCGGCCCGGGCGACGAAGTGATCACCGTTCCCTTCACCTTCATCGCGTCGGCCTCGGCCATCCACTACACGGGCGCGAAGCCGGTGTTCGTCGATATCGATCCGGTCACCTTCACCATGGACCCGGCCCAGATCGAGGCCGCCATCACCCCGCGCACCAAGGCCATCGTTCCGGTCCACCTCTACGGCCAGATGGCCGACATGGACCCGATCATGGCGATCGCGAAGAAGTACAACCTCTTCGTCCTCGAAGACGCCGCCCAGGCTCATGGCGCCGAATACAATGGCCGCCGCGCTGGCTCGATCGGCGACGCCGCCGGCTTCTCGTTCTACCCGGGCAAGAACATGGGCGCCGCTGGCGAAGGCGGCATCACCGTCACGCCGCACGCCGAGATCAACCGCAAGCTCCGCATGCTCCGCGACTGGGGCGCCGAGAAGAAATATCACCACGAAATCATCGGCTACAACATGCGTCTGGAAGGCATCCAGGGCGCGGTTCTCCGCGTGAAGCTGAAATACATCGAGAAGTGGACCGAGATGCGCCGCGACGCGGCCAAGCGGTACAATGAGATGTTCGCCGGCACAGGCGTCGTCACGCCGGTGGAGCTGCCGAACCGCCGCCACGTCTATCACATCTACCAGATCCGCACGCCGGACCGGGCGCGTTGGATGGACGAGCTGGGCAAAAAGGGCATCCAGACGGGTATTCACTACCCCTTCCCGCTGCACACCCTGAAGGCCTTCGACTTCCTCGGTTACAGCCAAGGCCAGTTCCCGCACTCCGAGAAGATCGCCGCCGAGACGATGTCCATTCCGATGTTCCCGGAACTCACCGCGGTTCAGCAGGAAGAGGTCGTCAGCGCCGTCGCGACACTGGCGAAGCAGACCGAACTGCAGCCGGCCTGAGCCGACTGACCTGACCAAGGGGCCCGCTGCTTGCAGCGGGCCTTACTGCCAGACGCGTTAACCGCGTCTACGAACACAACACGACGACCCCAGATACGACCAAGGGTGACGGGACAATGAAAATCGAAGGCTCCAAAATTCTGGTGACCGGAGGCGCGGGCCTCATCGGCTCCACCACGATCGACCAGCTGCTCGCCACCGAGAAGCCTGCCCAGATCGTGGTCTTCGACAACATGTCGCGCGGCACGACCCGCAACCTCGAGAACGCCCTCAAGGACGAGCGCGTCACGCTGATCCAGGGCGACATCCGCGACAAGGACGCCGTCTACAAGGTCACCGAAGGCATGGACGCGGTCATCCACATGGCCGCCATCCGCATCACCGCCTGCGCCGCCGATCCGCGCGAAGCGATGGAAGTGATGAACGACGGCACGTTCAACGTCATCGACGCCGCTAGACAGGCGGGCGTGAAGAAGGTGCTCGCCGCCTCGTCCGCCTCGATCCTCGGGCTCGCCGACACTTTCCCGACCAAGGAAGACCACCACCCCTACAACAACCGCACCTGGTACGGCGCTTCCAAGATCATGCTCGAAGGCCTGCTGCGGTCCTACAACGACATGTACGGCCTCAACTACGTCGCGATGCGCTACTTCAACGTCTACGGCCCGCGCATGGATGTCGAAGGCAAGTACACCGAAGTGCTCGTCCGCTGGGTCCAGCGCATCAGCCAGGGCGTGCCCCCGCTGATCCTCGGCGACGGCAAGACGTCGATGGACTTCATCTATATCGAGGACCTCGCCCGCGCGAACGTGCTCGCCCTGAAATCGGACGTCTCGGACGAAGTCTTCCACATCGCCTCGGGCGTCGAGACCTCGCTGGGCGAACTCGCCGCCACGACGATGAAAGTCATGGGCGCGCCCGCCGACATGGTTCCGGAATACGGCCCCGAGCGGAAGGTGAACGCCGTCTCGCGCCGCCTCTCCTCGACCGAGAAGGCAGAGCGCCTGCTGGGCTTCAAGGCTGAAGTCAGCCTCGAGGAAGGCGTGCGCCGCTTTGTGAATTGGTGGGAAGCCAACAAGGACAGGTTCAACTAATGATCCCGATTATCAAACCTGTGATGGACCAGCGCGAAGCCGATGCGGCCTCGCGCGTCATCCTGTCCGGCTGGATAACGCAGGGCCCGGAAGTCGCCGCTTTCGAAAAAGAGTTCGCGGAATACGTCGGCGCGGAGCACGCGACCGCTGTCTCTAACTGCACGACGGGCCTTCACCTCGCACTCCTTGCCGCCGGGGTTGGACAAGGCGATGAAGTCATCACCGTCTCGCACTCCTACATCGCGACCGCCAACTCGGTCCGCTATTGCGGCGCCGAGCCGATTTTCATCGACGTCGATCCTGTCACGCACAACATGGATCCCGCGCTCATCGAAGCCGCCATCACGCCGAAGACCAAAGCCATTCTCATGGTCCACCAAATGGGCATGCCGGCCGACCTCGCCGCCATCGTCGCCGTCGCGAAGAAGCACAAGCTTCCCGTGATCGAGGATGCCGCCTGCGCCGCCGGCGCCGAAATCCTCTGGGAAGGCGAGTGGGAAAAGATCGGCCGCGTCCGTGGCGACGTCGCCGTATTCTCCTTCCACCCGCGCAAAATCATGTCGACCGGCGATGGCGGCATGCTCACCACGCCGCACGCCGACTGGAACGCCAAGTTCAAGCTGCTGCGCCAGCACGGCATGTCGGTCCCGGATACCGTCCGCCACGGCTCCAACCAGGTGATCTTCGAGACGCACCCGGTGCTCGGCTACAACTACCGCATGACGGACATCCAGGCCGCCGTCGGCCGCGAACAGCTGCGCCGCCTGCCCGGCATCGTCGCCCGCCGCCGCGAGATCGCCGACATCTACAAGTCGCTTCTTTCTTCCGCACAATGGATTGGCCTGCCGCAGGAGCCCGCCTACGCCCGCTCCAACTGGCAATCCTTCGCCGTCCGCCTGCCCGACTATGCCGACCAGAGGGCCGTCATGCAGGCCATGCTCGACGCCGGCATCGCTACGCGCCGCGGCATCATGTGCTCGCACCGCGAAGACGGCTACAAGGACTCCAGCCACGCGCCCCTGCCGCACTCCGAAGGCTGCCAGGACCGCACCATCGTCCTGCCGCTCTATCCGCAGATGACGATGGCCGACCTCGAACTGGTCGCGTCCACGCTCAAGAAAGCAACAGAGCCGAAATGACCCCCGCCGACGCCTCTGCCGCAACGACTCCGCCCGCAACACCCTTGCGCGCGCGAACCAGCGAACGGCGTACGCTGATCCGCCCCGACCGCGGCCTCTTCGATCTCGAACTCGACCAGATCTGGCGCTCCCGCGGCCTGCTCGCCACGCTGGTCAAACGCGACATCATGGTGCTCTACCGCCAGGCTGCGCTCGGCGCCGCTTGGGCGGTCATCCAACCAATATTCGCCGTCATCATCTTCACGATCGTCTTCGGCATCATCGCCAAGATCCCCACACCGGGCGACGTGCCCTACGCCATCTTTGCGTTCGCCGCGGTTCTTCCGTGGAACTACTTCGCGGAGTCCGTCCGCCGCGGCGGCACGGGGCTCGTCACCGAGGAAGAACTGGTTCGCAAGGTCTACTTTCCCCGCCTTCTGATCCCGCTGGCTGGCACAATCGGGCCGATCCTCGATTTTCTCATCGGCTTCGTCGTGCTGCTGATCCTGATGGCGTTCTTCGGCATCGCCCCCACCTGGCGCCTTATCGCCATTCCGCCCCTGCTCGTGCTTGCCGGCATGTGCGCGCTTTCGATCTCGATGTGGATTGGCCCGATCAACGTTCGCTATCGCGACGTGAAGCATACCTTGCCGTTCATACTTCAGATCTGGATGTACGCGTCTCCGGTCGTGTATTCCTTCTCGATCGTTCCGGATAACCTCAAATGGATCGTCGCGCTCAACCCCATGGTTGGCGTGATCGAGGCGTTCCGCTGGGCGGTGTTTGGTGAGGGCGTCCTCGATCCTATCGCAATTGGCGTCAGTGGCGTTCTTATCGTGGTGCTATTCTTCGGCGGCCTTGTCTTCTTCAAGCGCATGGAACGCTCTTTCGCGGATCTCATCTGATGAACAGCAACATCGCCATTCGAGCCGAAGGCCTCGGCAAGCGCTACAAGCTCGGCGCGCTCGGCTCGCAGCACAATTCGCTGCGGGATGCGCTTCAGGCTGCATTCCGGCCGAAGAAAGCCTCGGGCCCCACCGAGTTCTGGGCGCTCAAGGATGCTTCGTTCGAGATCAAGCGCGGAGAGAATGTCGGCATCGTGGGTCTCAACGGCGCCGGCAAGTCCACGCTCCTCAAGACGCTTTCGCAGATTGTGACGCCCACCACCGGCAAGGCTGAAATCACCGGCCGGCTTGGAGCTCTCCTCGAGGTTGGCACCGGCTTTCACCGCGAGCTGACCGGCCGCGAGAACGTTTTTCTCTACGGCTCGATCCTCGGCATGAGCCGCGCCGAGGTCGCCACGAAATTCGACCAGATCATCGCCTTCTCCGAGATCGAGAAGTTCATCGACACACCCGTCAAGCGCTATTCGTCGGGCATGTATGTGCGCCTCGCCTTCGCCGTGGCGGCGAACCTCGATCCGGATATCCTTCTGCTCGACGAAGTGCTCGCCGTTGGCGATCTGGGGTTCCAGAAAAAATGCATCGACTTCACACGCTCCTTGGAACGCAGGGGCTCCACGATCCTGTTCGTCTCGCACAACATGTTTTCCATCAAGAGCATGTGCCCCCGTGTCATCTATCTTCGCAAAGGCGAGATTGTGTTCGATGGCCCGACCGATGAAGGTCTCAAGCTCTATGAAGCGGACAGCCGCCTTGCCCAGGCGCCCTGGTACCGGCACGAAGGCCTTGAGCCGCCGGCGGTCTCCATCATCGACGTGAAGCTGATGGACGAGGCTGGGGCGGAGAAATCCGTATTCAACTTCGGCGAGCGCATGCGCGTTCGCTTCCGCTACAGGACCACTCGCCCCATTGAGCGTCCCGAGATCCGCGTCGGTTTCGATCGCGCCGATGAAGTGCATTGCTGCACGTTCTCGACATTCGACGACAACATCGACATTCCGATGATCGATGGCGAAGGCGAACTCGAACTCACCACGGCGCCGATCAACATGGTCGCCGACCAATACATGGTGACTTTCAACATCCGTGAGCGCACCCACCAGCTGTGCGGCCAGCTCGGCGGCACGTTCCACGTCCGTCACCCGCTGTTTATCTCTCATTCCTACGGCGTCTTCCACCAGCCCGGACAATGGAAGGTGAACACTCGCGATCAGCAGGCGCCGCAGCTCGTGGTCAACGGGAGAGACCGTTGAAGCTCGACCTCGCCTCCCCGCCCGAGACACAAGCGGCGGGCCAAGCTTCGTCGGAATCGCCCGCCTCGACCGCACGGATCAAAGCCAACTTCGCCCGCTTCGAGGCACAGGTCACCCTGTCGGAAAAGGCGCTCGCCAGCGGCCGGCTCGAAGAAGCAATGATGTACGCATCGCTGGCGGCGGCTGTGGCCACCCACAAGCATTGCGGTGTCTTTGCATCCTGGCGCCTGGAACGCGTCATCCATGCCGTCAGCGCCGCCATTCCTGACAGGACCCCGTCCTTCGCCCGAGCTACGTCGGCGGCTGGCTACAAGCGCGTGCTGCACGTGGTTAGCGAAGTCTCACCGGTCGGCGGCCTCACGCGCATGATCTCGCGGTGGATGGCGGCGGACCCGTCGCGCTCTCACTCCCTGGCGATGACACGCTTTCGCGGGTTCGTTCCGCAGCACATGAAGGATGCCGTGGCGAGCCGCGGTGGGAAGATCCACATTCTGAATACCGAAATTGGTTCGGCGCTCGGTAACGTCGGGCGCCTTCGCGACATCGCGCGCGGACATGATCTCGTCATCCTTCATATCCACTGTGAGGACATGGTCCCGCTGGTCGCGTTCGCGCGGCCGGACAAGGTTCCGCCCGTCCTCTTCCTCAACCACGCCGACCACATCTTCTGGCTGGGATCGAGCGTGGGGCATGTGGTGATCAATCTTCGGGATGCCGCCGGCGATATCTCCATCAGCCGCCGCGGCGTTTCGCCCGAGCGCTCGACATTGATGCCGACCGTTGTGGAGCCGGTTGTGCGCCGTCTGTCAAAGGCCGATGCCCGGACGAAGCTAGGCCTCGATCCCGATGCAACCATCATGGTGTCCGTCGCACGGACGGCGAAGTATCGTTCCGTGAATGGCGTCACATTCGCCGATCTTCACATCGACCTTTTAAAGAAGCACCCCGAAGCCCAGCTCGTTGTCGTCGGTTCTGGACCGATGGCTGACTGGAAGCCGGCGCAGGACGCTGTTGGCGGACGTATCGTCGGCCTCCCCGAACAGCCCGATCCGTGGACCTATTTCGAAGCGGCCGACATCTGCGTCGACAGCTATCCGTTTGTGTCTTCCACCTCTCTCATGGAAGCGGCCGGTTACGGCCTGCCCATGGTGACGCTCTTCATCGCGCCAGACGAAGCGCGCATATTCGGCATCAACCACGTCGGCCTGGTCGGCACGGCGCTGTCGGCCCGCAGCATGCCCGAGTACAACACCATCCTGTCACGCCTGATTGCCGATCCCGCATACCGCGAGGCGGTGGGGCGCGCGGGCGAGAAGGCCGTCGTCGGCGCCCACACTCCGCCTGGCTGGCTCGACTGGATGGAAGCGGCTTTCCAACGTTCGGTAGAACTGCCGCCCATCGCATCTCCCTCGCCCGAACCGGCCTGCGCGCCCGACCGTCCACGCTTTGGCGAGCCCGATTGCCGGCATGAGGAGATATTCGGCGCGGACGAACCGCTGTCGAACCTCACGAAGGACTATATGGGCCTTCTCAGCCTCGGGCCGCGCCTTCGTCTCTGGGCGGCGCTGCGCCGCTCCGGCGACATCCGCGGCCTCTCCGAGACACTGCGGCTACTGCTGCCGGAGTGGGTGAAGAGCCGCCTGCGCCGCATGAAAAAATGAAGGCGGCGCCGGCAGTTGACCGCCTGAACTAGCCAGGCCGCGCCGTCTCTATCCCCGGTGGGCCTGGCCTGCGTCTTCCGACAGGGGGCGCGCCGCTCCCGGCAGGAATATGTTCGCCAGGGTAGTGCGGTGCGGCCGGCCCAGCAGGGCGCGCACGGTACGGGTCGGCAAGACCCAGAAAGCGCTTGCCAACGCCTTGGCAGCTCCAACCCGGTCGCCACTCATGGCGCGATCGGCGGCAACGTCCATGAAGTAGCTGTAGTACGTGCTGACGCTCTCGAAATATGAGCGAATCATTTCGAGAGCACTGCCCCACCGTTTGCGATTGGCCAGCGCATGGCGGATGAAGATCCTTCGCGTGTATCCGGCGCGGCGCAGCTGCAAGGCGTTGAAGGCCCCCTTCTTGCGCTGGCGGAACAGCACGCACGGCTCCTGCACATGACCGATCTTGTTGTCGCCGGCGATGCGCAACTGCCAATCCCAATCGGAATCGCCGATCAGGGCTTCGTCCATCAAACCGTATTTCGCAAGAGCACGGCCGCGCACAACCGTTGCGCCCACCTGCGGGAAATATCCGCTCATCATGGGGCGAAAAACGTCGCCGTTGGCCGGCAGCTTTTCCGGCCACGGCAGTGCGATCGGATTCAGATTCTCGTCGGCCGTGATGATCTGACCGAACACCGCTTCATAGTCTGGATGCGCATCGAGGAATGCGATGTGCGGACGAACATGGCCCGGAAGCCAGACATCGTCATCGTCGATGAAGGCGATGAATTCTCCGCTGACGCGTCGCAGCGCAAGATTGCGCGCCGCCGGACAGCCATACACGTCCGTTTTGTCGTAGATGCCGCCAAATTCGGCGACGATGCCCGCGGTCTCCGGCGTGGTTCCGTTGTCGCCAACCAAAATCTCGAACTTGAGATCCGGCCCCTCGATCGCACGGATGCTCGCGAGCGCCTTCCGCAGCATGTCGGGCCGGTTACGCGTGCCGATAATGACGGAGACGAACCTGGGATTGGGGGGAACAGTCATCAGACCCACTCCTCCCAATAGTCGAACTTGCCTTTCAGGGCTGCGCGGAAAATGCGATCGCCATCGAACTTGGTAATGAAGGTGCGCGCGATCGTGCCGGCCGGCCGTGTTTCCTCGGCTTGGGCATATATGGTCTGATAGCCCGCGTCCTGGGCTGCCTTCATTGCGGCTGGCTTCCAGTTCCCCGATTGCCCAAGCGGGATAGCGAACGTGTCAGGCGAAACACCAAGACGCTTGTGGAACAGCTCCCTCGACCCGCCAAGCTCATCGATGGCCTGGGACAACTCGATCCGGCCAAAATCCGGATGTGTTGCTGAATGGCTACCCATCTCTGCGCCGTCGGCCATGAGCTTCTCGATATCATGCCAGGTAAGGACTACACCATCTCCGAAAGCGTGGCGCGCATCACTCCACTCCGACACCGGGAAGAATGTCCAGGGCAATCCATACTCCTTCAGGATCGGCGCAGCTTCAGTCAGAACGCTTTTCAGCCCGTCATCGAAGGTGATGGCTAGATCCTTGGCCGCTCCGCCAGTCTTTGCAATCTGCGAGGCCGGGACAAAACGGTAGCCCGCGTTGAGCGCGAGTTCGATATGGCGTCGGAACTGTTGTGGGGTGACGTCGTTCACGCCCCAATCCTTCTGGCCGATCGAATGATAGCAGAGAATACGCCCGATCCACCGCTTGCGCGCGCGGCCGCCCGCCGCAAGCAGATAGCGCTCGCAGCACATCCGGGTCACCGCGAAGCGCTGGCGGTCGAACCCCGTCGTCCGGACAATGGCTTGCTTCAGCGTACTGATCACGACGTTCCATGCCTGACACGCCCCTACAGGGCGCACGGAAACCCTTCCCCTTATGCGCGAGCAAGTCACATGCCATCGCGGAGAGACAACGTTAACTGGCTTCCCCAGCAGTAACGCTTAACAGGCCCTTCTTCGCCCGTCCGGCGAGCATGCGGCGGACCGGTTCATCATAAAATCGCAGTGTGATCGCTGCGATTGTTGCGGCGACCAGCCCCACAAGTACGACATGCAGGAAGCCATATGGCAGCGTCACCCCGGCAAACTGCAGGCCGTACTCGACAAACCTCGCCAGCGGCCAGTGCAGCACGTAGACGCCGTAGGACAGGGCCCCGAGCCAGCCGCAAGCCCGCGCCAGCGGCCCGTTAACTTTCGCGCCAGAGGCGAACGCCACCAGCAGCGGCATCAACACGATCGCGGCAAAGACGTCCAACGCCTGCCGCCAGAAGAAGCTGGCGGTCGGGACCGCGAAGATCGCCAGCAGCAGCAGCACCGCCGCCCAGGCCGGCACGGCGGGAATACGAATCACGGAGCGAAGACGGTAAATCAGCACGCCGGCGAAGAAGCCGTAGATCACGCGCGCCAGGCCGGCGTCGAAATGGCCCCATACCCAACCGGGGCCGAGATCGGAGCTGCGCATAACGGTAAACGCGACTGCTGCCGCTGCGACTGGCAACCCGATCGCGAATACCCGCCAACTCAGGAACCGCGCCACCAGCGCATAGACGAAGTTCACCACCAGCTCGAAGAACAACGACCAGGCCGGGGAATTTAGCGGATAAAGGTTGGCGCTTGCCAGGTTGAATACGGGCGGCGTGGGCACGAAGGCGAGGCCCAACAGGGCGATGATCGCGACGTCCGAAAGTGCAGTCGCTTGCCAGCCGCGCAGGACGCTAAGGACCTCGAACGCAAGACCGATGGCGAGACCCAGCAGGTAGAGCGGATAGAGCCGGATCAGCCGGATCTTCAGGAAGCCCAGCGGTGTGAGGGCGCCCGAAGCGAGGCGCTGACCATACGCGTGTGCCAGGACGAAGCCGCTCAGCACGAAGAAGAAGTCGACCGCCAGATAACGGCCGGGAAACCAGGCGCGGAGGGTCTCGGACGAAACGTGGTCGAGGATGACCGCGAAGGCCGCCAGCCCCCGCATGCCGTCGAGCACCAGGAATCGCTGAACGTCCGGCTTTTCGGCCGGTTTATGGTTAACCAAATCTTGCACTTCGGCCGACTGGGCCATGGGCACGATCCTGCCGCGCGAAACCGGCCCGGTTCGGGATGCAGCAATCGAGCCGCGTTGCCTCCCCTCTTGCTGCGAGCGCGAACACGCGTATTGATCACGGCGCGACAGGTCCCCCGCGAGGGGGAGAAAAAGGGAACCGGGTCAAAGGCCCGGGCTGCCCCCGCAACTGTAAGCGGCGAGCCGCGCATCAATGCCACTGGGCAGGTCCTCGAGGGGGCCTCTCCGGGAAGGTGATGCGCAACGGCTTTGACCCGCGAGCCAGGAGACCTGCCTGCCGCAGTCGTCTTTCGACGGTCCGGGGATGGGCCGCTCGATCGGATTTTTCCGAGTGGCGACGTCCATGGACCGACCTTTTTGGGCGGCGCCTTCGTGCGTCGCCTCCGAAGGCGGTCTCCAACATTTTGGAGACGTCATATGAAGACTGCTTGTCGAACTGCCCTTCTCACAAGCGCCGCGCTCGCTCTCGCCTTCCCGGCCTTCCCCCAGTCAGCGCCGCCGGATGAGGGCGATGTCGTCGTCGTCACCGGTTCGGCGACTCCGGTCGAATACGAAAAGGTCGGCTCGTCGCTCACCGTCATCGGCGAGGAGCTGATCGAGGACCAGGGCTATTCCTATGTGCCCGACGTGCTGCGCCAGGTTCCCGGCCTTGCGGTCAACCAGGCGGGCGCCGCCGGATCACTGACTCAGGTCCGCATCCGCGGCGCGGAGGGCAATCACACACTTGTCCTGCTCGACGGCATCGACGTTTCCAGCCCCGATCAGGGCGAGACGGATTTTTCGACGCTGCTATCGGGCGACATCGAGCGCATCGAAGTGCTGCGTGGACCGCAGAGCGGGCTCTACGGCTCGAACGCGCTGGCAGGCGTCGTCAACCTGATCACCCGCCGCAAGGTGGACGGTCACTATGTCAACGCCTCGATCGAAGCCGGAGAGTTCTCGACCGTCCAGCTTCAGGGCAATACCGGCTTCGGCAATGGCGAGGACTACGCCTCGGTCGGCTTCCACCTGCTGACGACAGATGGCTATGACGTCTCGCCCGACACGACGGCGCAAGGCGTGCCTGCCGTCGGTCTCGGCGGCGTGCCGGGCGATACGGAAGGCAACAAGGTCGCCACCGTCTATCTGCGCGGTGGCAAGGCGTTTTCGCCGGTGTTCCGCGTCGACGGCATCGCCCGCTATCTCAACAAGGACTCCGACCTCGATGGACAGGCGTTCAACTTCCCGATCGCGGGCGATTCCTACGACGACGCCAGCGAAGCCGAGCTCCAGCAATTCCTGGCTGGTGCCTCCACAACGCTGAGCCTGCTCGACGGGCGGTGGGAGACGGTCGGATCGGCGTCCTATGTCGACGAAAAGCGTCGCGGCAAGGGAACCAGCTTCCCCTTCCTCACCGGCCCCGCCCTGCCGACGCCAGCCCAGCTCAACGTGCCTATGAGTTCCAGCGGCGCGGACGCAACACGCACCAAGCTAGCGCTGCAATCGACCATCGAGTTCGGCGCGCCGTCCTTTCTCAGCTTCCTGACGGGCTTCGTCGAGGGCAAGGAGGAAACCTACAGCGATCCCTTTGCGGCGCGCGACGAGGAGCGCGAGCTGCTCGGCGTGGGACTGCAATACCGTGGTGAATTCGCCGAACAGGTCTATCTCTCGGCGACCGCACGGCATGACGACAACCGCGGCGATTTCGAGGATGCCGACACCTACAGCGTCGCGCTGTCGTGGGTGATCCCCGGCATCGGCACGCGGCCGCATGGCTCGATCGGCACGGGCATCACCAATCCCACCTTCTTCGAGCAGTTCGGGTTCAACCCCGGCAGCTTCGTGGGCAACCCGGATCTGCTGCCCGAGGAAGCCGAGGGCTGGGACATCGGCGTCGAGCAGACGCTTCTCGATGGGCGCGTCGTGCTCGATCTCACCTATTTCGAATCGACGCTGGAGAACGAGATCTTCACGTCGTTCGGCCCGCCGCCGAACTTTCTCTCGACACCGGCGAACCGCACGACCCAGTCCGACCGTTCTGGCTGGGAGGCGACGTTCCGCGTCTATCCAACCGACACCATCGACATCGTCGGCTCCTACACCAGCCTCGACGCCACCGAACCGGCCGGCATCGAAGTGCGGCGGCCCGAGAGCCAGGCGGGGCTCGACGCAAGCTGGCGCGTGAGTGGCGGACCGTTCCAGCTCAACCTGGGCGTCAGCTACAACGGCGAGCAGATCGATACGGACTTCGGCACATTCCTGCGAACCGCGCAGGACCCGTACACGCTGGTCCGTCTTGGCGCGTCCTATCAGCTCAACGACACGACCGAAATTTATGGCCGCATCGAGAACCTGACGGACGAGGACTATGAGGAAGTGATCGGCTATCGTGGACAACCTCAGGCCATCTTCGTGGGCGTGAGGTTCCGGGACGGCACGACGAAATGATCGGCAGACTCATCCCCCGCATTGTGGCGACCCTGCTTGTGTGGGGGATGATGCTTCCCGTAGCTGCTGCGGACGCCACAAAGCGTCCGCAGCGCATCGTCTCGATGAACTTGTGCACTGACGAACTTCTTATGCGGCTCGTCGAGCCCGAGCGCATCGCCTCGATCAGCTATCTGTCGCTGCAGCCGCTCAATGCTCCGCTCGGCCTCGACCACATCGCCAGGAAGCTGAAGGGCAATAACGGGCTGGCAGAGGAAGTGCTCATGGCCAAGCCGGACCTCATCGTCGCGGGCTCCTTCACGACCACCGCTGCCTCCGCCCTGTTGCGCAGGATCGGCTACACCGTGGTCACCTTCGAGCCTGAGAACAATTTCGACGACCTGCGCGCCAACATCCGCAAGATGGGCGAGATCACTGGCGAACCGGCGCGCGCCGAACAGCTCATCGCGGAGTTCGACAAGCGCCTTGCCGAACTGCAGGCGCAGTTGCCGCCGGGCGACAAACCCGTCTTCGCCGATATCGGCGTCAACAACTACCTGGCCGGCAAGGACACGTTCTACGCCTATGTCGTGAATGCCGGCGGCTGGCGGACGCTGGCCGAAACGCTCGGCTATTCCGGCTTCCATAACATTCCGCTCGAGGAGCTGCTCGATACCCGGCCCGCGCTCGTCTCGAACGCAACGCCGTGGGCGAACCCGCCTTCGATGGCGACGGAAAACCTCAAGCACCCTGCGCTGCGCACCATGCTCGCCGGCATACCGCAGATCCTGATTCCGGAGCGCTACACCACCTGCGGCACGCCCAGCGTGCTCGGCGCGGTGGAGCTGCTGGTCGAAGCGCGAAAGGCGCAGGCTCGCGAACAGGCGAAGGGCGCGCCGAAATGAAACCGCCTCTGCCGTATCCTGTGCTGCTCCTTGCCCTGACGGTCCTCCTCGCCGCGCTTCTCTTCCTGTCGATGATCGTCGGCCCCGCGACGGCTGGAACGTTCGAGCTCATCGGCATGATGAGCGGCGGCGAGGCTGACACGGCGTGGATGATCATACGCGAGGTGCGCCTGCCGCGCACCTTGCTTGCCGCCACGATGGGCATTTCACTTGGCGTTGCCGGCGCGACGTTGCAGGGCTTTATGCGCAATCCGCTGGTCGATCCAGGCGTGATCGGCGTTACGTCGTCCGCATCGCTCGGTGCCGTGCTGGCGTTCTACACCGGCTTCTCGCTCGCCTTTCCGCTCGCCCTCCCGCTGATGGGCATAGCGGGCGCGTTGCTGTGCGTCGTGCTGCTGCAGGGCCTCGCCGGCCGTGGCGGCGTGCTGACGCTGATCCTTGCGGGCGTCGCCATCTCCGCCGTTTGCGCCGCGCTAATGTCGCTGACGCTCAACCTGTCTCCGAATCCCTACGCATCCGCCGAGATCATGTTCTGGCTGATGGGATCCGTCACTGATCGCAGCATGGACCATTTCCTACTCGCGGCGCCCTTCATGGCCGCGGGTTGGGTGATGCTGGCGGCCTCGGCGCGTTCGCTCGACGCCCTCAGCCTCGGCGAGGAGTCGGCGTCCAGCCTGGGCGTGAATCTCAACCGCACGCGGACGCTGGTAATCACCGGCACGGCGATCAGCGTTGGCGCCGGGACGGCGGTGACTGGCGGGCTCGGCTTCATCGGGCTTGTCGTGCCGCACCTCCTGCGGCCGCTGGTCGGCCACACGCCGAGCCGCCTGCTGCTGGCCAGCGCGCTGGGCGGCGGCTCGCTGCTTCTCGCCGCCGACATTCTGGTGCGCGTCCTCATCGTCGGGACGGAGCTGAAGCTCGGCGTGGTCACCGCGATCATCGGCGCCCCGTTCTTCCTGTGGCTCATCCTAAAAGCGCGCACGGAGCTCGAGTCATGAAGCTCGAAGCTCGCGACATCACTGTCACCATCAAGGGGACGCCAATCCTCGCCGGCGCATCGGTAAGCGTATCGTCAGGCGAACTCGTCGGCCTGATCGGACCCAATGGCGCCGGAAAATCCACCCTGCTGCGCGCCATGCTCGGTCTCACCGAACGCACGACCGGCGCCATCACGCTCGACGGCTCGGACTTCCTTGCCATGCCTGGCCGGGATCGCGCGCGTGCGGTTGCATTCCTGCCGCAGGAGCGCCGCGTCGAATGGCGGCTGCAGGCGCACGACGTGGTGATGCTCGGCCGCTATCCGCACCAGTCCGGCTTCGGCGGACCATCGCCGCAGGATCGCGCCGCTGTCGCGCGCGCCCTCGACGCGGTCGATGGGCACGCTTTCGTCGATCGTCCGGTCTCGGTTCTGTCGGGCGGTGAACGCACCCGCATCCTGCTTGCCCGCGCGCTCGCCGTAGAAGCGCCGATCCTGCTGGCTGACGAACCGATCGAGGCGCTTGATCCCTACCACCAGCTCCACGTCATGGAGATCCTGCGCGAGCGGGCGCGGGCGGGAACCGGCGTCCTCGCCGTGATCCACGACCTCGCCCTCGCCGCCCGCTTCATGGACCGGCTGGTGCTGATGGACCGCGGCAAGGTCGTCGCCGATGGCAAACCGGCGGAGGTGCTGACCCGTGATCTGCTCGCCTCGGTCTACCGGATCGAAGCGGCGACAGGTGTGGAGGGCGGCCAGCCCTTCCTGCTGCCCTGGTCACGGAAGCTCTGATCGCGAAACTCGCGCGCGGACCCTGACCGCAATCCCCACATCCCGACCGCCTTGTAGCCCTTGGTGGTCTGACGAACGCCCCCCCGGCAGGGGCAACGCGCTCACAGGCGCCGGTTGCTGCCCTTAACCTGCTGGGTCAAACGACGAAATCCGCAGGTTAAGAACGAGCGCCGAAAGATTTTTCAAAAAAAGATTAGCTTGTCCCTCAGAGGCTTGCGCGACTTTCGTTCGAAATCCGTGCCGAAAAACCGTGCAACTTATCCTGCTGGGTCCAAGCGCACTTATAATGATCGCGCCCATCCGGAGGGAGGTCTTGGAGACGTCCGAAACTCAAGATGGCTGGGCGTTGGTCGGCGTGGCGTTGTCGCACCGCCTGCCTGCCGAAGCTCGGCAACGAGCGCAGGCAGGGGACGGCGAGCAAAGCGAACCCGTGGACTGCAACTCTCGCGCAGGCGGAGCAGGCGGTTACGGCGCGAAGCGAACGGCAGCGCATTGCCTTCGGAGAGTGAAAACCGGAGGGCCCAGGGACATTCGGCTGTCCCTGCACGCAGAACCGGTCGAGCGGGCATGGAGCTAAGGCCCCGGGCGCCACAGCCGCACCGGTGAGTCAGGCCAACGCGAAAACGGCGTGGGCTGAACAGAACTCCAGATCCGCCGCCGGGAAAGAACGACCGATCCGGGGCGCGTGAGAACGCGCAACATCCGCGAGCAATCGCGGAACAGGCACTACCCAAGGCGCTGACCCATGCGCCCCGCTCCCTCATTGGAGGGACCGAACTAGAGCAACACGGACGGCGCGCGCCGGTCCGGCAGCGATGCTGCACCCACACAAAGGAATACCTATGTTTGCGCTCTTTTGGCCGGAATGGCGCGCTTGGATAGCGCAAACGTGACCCAGCGTTGGCGCTTCGCGTTCCAGGAGAAGCCCTTGTGGCATTGACGGAATTCACGTTCCCGCAATACTCGTAATGCCAATTACACCCCATCCAGCCTTCCCAGTGGGAGACCGTCTAATGAAGCGCGCCTTGTTGGCATCGACCGTCGCAGCCGTGGCCATCGCCGCCGCTGCGATCGCAACCGTCGCGACCGCCGCCCCGGCCCCGACCACCATCGCCGCGGTTCCAGAGCGCGCCGACAATTTCCAGCTTACCGACCACACCCGGCTGGCGCACGAACTCTATTACTTCAAGGCCGCTCCCGCGATCGTGGTCATGACGCAGACCAATGGCTCGAAGCTGTCGCGCACTGCGGCTGGCGAGCTTGAGAAGCTCGAGGCCGCCTACAAGGACAAGGGCGTCCTCTTCTACATGATGAACTCCAACCTCGGCGACACGCGCGATGCGACCGCCGCGGAAGCCAAGGCCCAGGGCTTCGACATTCCGGTGCTGATGGACGAACTCCAGCTCGTCGGCGAATCGCTCGGCGTCAAAAAAGAAGGCGAAGTCTTCGTCATCGACCCGAAGAAGAACTTCGCGGTCGCCTATCACGGCCCGCTCGATGACCGCTTCGCCAGCTCGAACCCGAACTCGAAGGCGGCCGCGAAGGAAGCCTACACCGCCGCCGCCATCGACGCCGTGCTCGGCGGCCAGGCCGTCACCAAGGCCCGCGTCGACGTGAAAGCCGGCAAGGACATCGCCTTTCCGGAACGCAACAAGGCGGCGACGTTCAAGAACATCTCCTACACCTCGGAAGTCGCACCGATCATTCAGGAGAAGTGCGTCACCTGCCACCAGAAGGGCGGCATCGCCCCCTTCGCGATGGACTCCTATGAAGTGGTCAAGGGCTTCGCGCCGATGATCCGCGAGTCGGTGCGTACCGACCGCATGCCTCCCTACTTCGCCGACCCGCATATCGGCACGTTCAAGAACGACCAGGCCATGACGGCCAAGCAGACCAAGACGCTGATCCACTGGCTTGAAGCCGGCGCGCCGCGTGGCACGGGCGAAGACGTCCTGAAGACGCACGCCAGTGAAGCCCCGGAATGGCCCGCCTACCTCGGCAAGCCCGATGTGATCGTCGACATCCCGGCGTTCGACGTGCCGGCCTCCGGCATCGTCGCCTACCAGAACCAGCGCGTCGACAACCCGTTCAAGGAAGACACCTGGCTCAAGGCTGTGTCGATCAAGCCGGGCGACCGCGCCGTGCTGCACCACGTCGTCTCGAACTGGTCGCCGGATCCGAAACTTCCGCGCTCCAAGCTGCCCGGCGGTTCGGTCGGCTCGTACACGCCAGGCGCCGAAGCGCAGGTGATGGGCGATGGAGCGGGCGCGCCCGTTCCGGCCGGTGGCAGGCTGAACTTCCAGATGCACTACACCACGACCGGCAAGGCCTCGACCGACAAGACGCAGGTCGGCTTCTACACGCTCAAAGCCCCGCCGAAATACATCAAGCGCTCGACGGTCATCGGCGACTTCGCCCTGATGATCCCGAAGGGCGAAGCGCGCCATAAAGAGATCGCGTATCTCACTTTCCCGGCCGACGCTTATCTCTACACGCTGTATCCGCACTCGCACTATCGCGGCTACCATGTCGAGCTGAAGCAGAAGACGCCGGACGGCAAGGAGAAGATGCTGATCTCGCTGCCGAAGTACGACTTCAACTGGCAGCGCGATTACGATCCAGTTGAGCCGATCCTCGTAAAGGCCGGCACCAAGCTGATCGCCACCTGGGTCTACGACAACTCGACGGCCAACAAGGCCAACCCCGATCCGACGATCGATGTTCGCTGGGGCGAGCAGACCTTCCAGGAGATGATGTACTTCCGCGTCAACTATCGCTGGGCTGACGAGACCGTCGACAACATCCGCAACGACCTGCAGTCGAAGCTTATGTCGTCCATGTCGATCGGCGCGCTCGACGACAACCAGGATGACCTCGTCCAGATCGACGAACTCCGCGGTCCGATGGCTGGCATGAAAGCCCGCTTCGCCGACCTCGACGTCGACAAGAATGGCGGCCTCGATGCGAAAGAGATGGCGGCTGGCGGCGGTGGCGGCGGCTTCGGCCGGGGCTCCGTGCCGGACGGCGACATCGACCTCTAACCGGGTCCAGACCTGAAAACGGAAAAGGCCGGAGCGATGCTCCGGCCTTTTTTCTTTGCCGCCCAATTGGCGGTCAGTGACCGTCGCACAGCGGGCGAGCACGCGTCTGCCCGATTAAATCTCTGATAGAATTGCGGGTTTTGTGCGTTTCTTTGCAGCGCGCGAAACAAAGCACGCTACATCGCCTGCTCGCTAGGCGCCCCTTCCTACAGAAGCGCCCGCACTGGGACGAAACATCCAAAACGGGCCTTGCGGAGTCGCCGGCCGGATTTTCCGGACGGCAAAGAGGGTGCGTGGATGCTGCGTATCCAGGCGAAAGCCTGCCGGATTGCCTGCGTCTTACTGCTGGCCACGCTCGCCGTGGCGCCGGCCGCTCACGCGTTGGAGCCAACCTCCGCTTCCCGATCGCTGGCAACGGCCGACCAGATTTTCGAGGCCGCGTCGCAACGCGCCGCTGACCTCGCCGCGAAACCCTACCAGGCGCCCGACGACAGCCTGCCCGCGCCATTCCGCGAGCTGAGCTATGACGGCTACCGCAAGCTGCGCCCGATGCTCGAGGGCACGGTGTGGGGCGAGGCCGGCAATGCCTTCGGCGTCCTGCCCCTGCCGCGCGGCGGCCTGTTCGACACGCGCGTGAACCTGTTCGTCGTCGATGCCGGCGAGACCGCCGCGCTGGATGACACCGCGCGCTTCGTTGATTTCGTCGACTTCCCGTCCTCGACCGAGAGCCACAGGCAGGGACTTGGCCTTTCGGGCTGGCGCGCTATCCGCAAGCCGGGACAGGCAGGCGCGGGCTACGAAGCGGCCGCTTTCCAAGGCGGCACGTATTTCCGCGCGACCGCCGAACAGCTTGTCTACGGCGCGTCCGCCCGCGCGCTGGCCATCCGCGCTGGCCTGCGCAACGAGGAATTCCCGGACTTCACCGACTTCTGGATCATCCGCCCGGAAGACGGCGAGTCGTCGCTCGCCTTCGTCGCCCTGTCGGATTCGCCCAGCGCCGCCGGCGCCTATCGCTTCGTGCTGAAGCCGGGGCACGAGACCGTCATCGACGTCATCGCCGACATCCACCCGCGCATCGACATCACCGAGGCGGGCGTAGCCCCGCTGTCGAGCATGTACCTGCACGGACCGGTCGACCACTCGACCAACCGGGACTGGCGATCGGAAGTCCACGACAGCGACGGCCTCTCGATCCTGTCCGCATCGGGCGAATGGATCTGGCGGCCGCTCAGCAATCCGGGGGACGTGCAGATTTCGTCCTTCGGCGGCGGCGCACCGCAGGGTTTCGGCCTGATGCAGCGCCGCCGTGACTTTGCCGCCTATGGCGATCTCGAAGCCCGCTATGAGCGCCGCCCGAGCGTTTGGATCGAGCCGGCAGGCAATTGGGGCAGTGGCGAGGTGCGGCTGGTCGAACTGCCGACGCCGACCGAGTACAACGACAACATCGCCGTCTTCTGGCGCCCGGCGACACCATGGAAAGCCGGCGAAGCGCAGCGGCTCGCCTACACGCTCCGCTGGAACGCCAACGGCCCGGATACGGCGAACGTCGCAAAGATCTCGTCGACTCGCGCAGGCGTCGCGCCGGACGCTCCGACCCTGCGCCGGTTCGCGATCGACTTTTCCGGCGACCATCATTTCGCGGCGGCGGCTTCTGTCGCCGACGTGTGGAGCAGCGCCGGGGCGATCTCCAACATCCACCTGATCGACGGCGCCGACGTGGGCAGCCGGCGCCTGGTGTTCGATTTCGACCCTAAAGGCGCGGACCTCGCCGAACTGCACGCTGCGCTGCGTGATGAAACTTCCCAACTCACGGAGACATGGTTGTTCCGATGGACGCCAGAGTGATTTTCGACCTGCAGGACCAGGCCTTCGAGACGCCGGTCGATGCGCCAGCCAGTCTCCCCGACACCCCGCCCGAAGCGCGGCTGGAGATGCCGCGCCAGGCGGTATCGGACGTGCGCCGCGGCGTTCATGGCGAGGCGGACGGACGCTGGCGGCTTGCCGCCCTGCTCGTCCCAGCGCTGACGGTCACGGCGCTGGCCTCGCTTCTGTGCTTCCGCCTGATGAGCGCGGACGGCATGACGCCGCTGGAATGGCTCGGCCTTGCGCTGTTCGCGGTGAACCTTGCCTGGGTGGCCTCCGCGGCATCGACCGCTGTCGCAGGCGCCTTCGTTCTGTTTACCCGCAAGCCGCAGAAGAAAAGTTTTGCTCCGTTCCACACGCCGTCGCTGACGGCGATCGTCTTCCCGATCCGCAACGAGCATCCCGGCCGCGTGATGGGCGGAGCGCAGGCGGTCCACGACGCGCTTGCCAGGACGGGAGCCGACAGCGCATTCGAGATCTTCTTCCTGAGTGACACGTCGGACGCCGCTCTCGCGCGCGAGGAAGAGGCGGCTTTCCGGCAGCTGCGGCTTGCAAGGCCACGGGCTTCGCTGTTCTACCGCCGCCGCCTCAACAATCAGGGGCGCAAGGCCGGCAACGTCGCCGACTTCGTGCGGCGCTGGGGCGATCGCTACGACTACATGACCGTGTTCGACGCCGACAGCCTGATGTCGGCGAAGGCGCTGATGGAACTGGTGCAGCGCATGGATGCGCGGCCACGTACGGCGCTGATCCAGACGCTGCCGGTGATCGTCAACGCGCGCACGCTGTTTGCGCGCACGCAGCAGTTTGCCATGCGGGCCTACGGGCAGATTTTCGGCGCAGGCCTCGCCTGGTGGTCGGGCGGCGCGGGTAATTTCTGGGGGCACAACGCCATCATCCGCACGCGCGCGTTCGCGGCGCATGCAGGCCTGCCGTCGCTGGGCGGCTCGGGGCCGCTGGGCGGGGAAATCCTGAGTCACGACTTCGTCGAGGCCGCCCTGCTCCGCCGGGCAGGCTGGCGTGTCGAGATCGCACCGGAGATTTCGGGAAGCTATGAAGAGTGCCCGCCGACGCTCGCCGACATGGAGACTCGCGACCGGCGCTGGGCGCAGGGTAACCTGCAGCACGTCAGGCTGATCGGCGCGAGCGGGTTCGATCCGGTGAGCCGGGCGCACATGATCGCGGGGGTGATGGGCTATCTGTCGGCGCCGCTATGGTTCGCGCTGGTGATCACGGGCGTAGCGTCGGCCTGGCTGACGCCGGGCCGCGAGGCGGCGGACCTTGGCGGACCGGCGCTGTTCCTGTTCGGCCTCACCGCGCTGATCGTCTACTCGCCGAAGCTGCTGGCGCTGGTCCTGTGGGCGGTCGGGCGGCTGCCCGGCTGGCCGAGGCATCCGCGCTTCATCGCCAGCGTCGCCCTGGAGGCGGCGATCTCCGCGGCGATGGCGCCGATACTCATGGTGAGCCAGACGCTGGCCGTGGTCTCGACGCTTGCCGGGCGCGACGCCGGCTGGGGCGTGCAGGCGCGCGATGCGGGTCAGTGCGGCGACAACCTGCTTGCGCGCTATGGCGTGCACCTCGGCGTGGGGTTGCTGCTGGGTGTGGGCGTGGCGGCGCACGACGCCGGTCTGGCGGCTTGGACGGCGCCGGTGGCGGTGAGCCTGATCCTGGCCGCGCCGATCTCGTCACTCCTGTCGCAAACGCCTCGACTGCGCGGCTGGCTGTGGCGGCTAATGGCGACGCCGGAGGACATCGTTCCGCCGGCAGTGGCGCGGTCGGCCGCGCGTGCGGCGATGGAGATGGGGGGCGGCCCCTCGCCTGTTGCGGCAACCAGCTTGTCCCAGCCCAACCCCGCTCAAATGATAAGCGGAGTGCGAAGGCTGGTGGGCGGTACAGGGATCGAACCTGTGACCCCTACCATGTCAAGGTAGTGCTCTACCGCTGAGCTAACCGCCCAATTCCAGCCTTGGAACCATCGCCCTAAAGGCGAAGGCGCACGTAATGCCTCCTGAGGGGCAGGGCGTCAATGCCAGGGGATTTCGAGCCGCAGGGCGCCCTACGCGGCCATCACGCGTTCGACCTCGTCCACCAGTTCTCGGAGGTGGAAAGGCTTGGACAGGACCTTGGCGCCGGCGGGGGCCGGGCCGCCCGAGGACAGGGCGACGCCGGCGAAGCCGGTGATGAAGACGATCTTCATTGCGGGATCGAGCTCCGCCCCGCGGCGGGCGAGTTCGATGCCATCGAGGCCGGGCATGACGATGTCGGTCAGCAGCAGGTCAAAGACCTCCCGTTCGAGAGCCTTCAGGGCCGAACGGCCCTCGTCGAAATCCTTCACGGCATGCCCGGCGCGTTTCAGCGCATTGACGAGAAAGCCGCGCAGGCTGTCATCGTCCTCAGCGAGAAGAATCTTGGCCATGGCTCCCGGACCTCGACCGGATGGGTCTCAACGCTACGATTTGTCGTGTGTCGTGGTAAAGCAGGGATGAAGAGACGCGCTTGACCCGGGCGCAGTGTCCGAAAATATGGGGAAACATGTTTCCCGGACTGATGATCTTTAGCAATCCAGGGTCCCGCGACCCTTCCGCCCGCGTTCCGGAGCCGGAGCGGACCGGCTTTTCGTTCTCGATCGACGAGCCGGTTTCGGTGATGTCGCCGGCCGTATTCGCCTCCCCTCACTCCGGAAGGCTTTATCCAAAGGGGTTCCTGGAGGCCTGTACGGCCAACGTCCTCGACCTGCGGCGAATCGAGGACGCCTATGTCGACCGGCTCCTGGCCGATGTTCACCTTTCCGGCTCGCCGGTGATCTGCGGTCTGGTGGCAAGGGCCTGCA
Organism: Hyphomonadaceae bacterium; assembly: GCA_030697555.1. Classification (GTDB taxonomy): domain Bacteria; phylum Pseudomonadota; class Alphaproteobacteria; order Caulobacterales; family Hyphomonadaceae; genus UBA7672. The sequence continues at coordinate 19,008 of JAUYPV010000039.1, read as the reverse complement.
TTGATCTCAATCGTTCCGAGTCCGAGATGGATCCCCTTATGTTCGAGGATCCTTCGCCCGGCTGGTTCGCTTCACGGTCTCCCCGCGTGGAAGCCGGGCTGGGGTGCATTCCCCGCCTCGCCTTCAACGGCGCCCAGATTTACGGCCGGAAGCTGACCCGCCGGGAGGCGGACGCCCGGATCGACCAGATCTACCGGCCCTATCACAGGGCCCTCGACGCCCTTCTCCGGCGCTCGCAGGCGATGTTCGGGCAGGCCTGGCTGATCGACTGCCACTCGATGCCGGCCGAGACCGAGCATGCCGCCCGCTCGCCCGACATCGTCATCGGCGACCGGTTCGGGGCATCCTGTTCGCCGGGCCTCGCCGATCTGGTGGAATCGCTTTTCCGGGCCCATGGCTACACAACCGCCCGCAACACACCCTATGCCGGCGGCTTCGCCACCCTGGCCCATGGTACCCCGGCCCTGGGTCGCAACGCGCTCCAGATCGAAGTCCGGCGGCGGCTTTATCTCGACGAGGCCAGGGTCGAGCCCCATGACGGCTTCCTCGCCCTGCGCCGCCATTTCAGCGAAGTGGCGCAGGAAATCTGCGCGTTCACGCGCGCCGAAGTGGGATTGAGCGGGGGCGATGGAAAGAGAAAGGCCGCGTCGGAAACCGACGCGGCCAAGGTATTAGGGAGGAAACGCCCATAAGGGCTGCGCCACCGAAGTGGCACCTCACCTATCTACGCTGCACTGCAAAAAACGCAAGGCCGGAGTGAGCAGGTGCGGCGAATTTCCGCAGTTTAGGCCGAAAAATGCAGAATTGTCGGATTTATGGGCGGCGCTGCGCGCATTTCGTCCAGCGGTGTCTGTTGCGATGCAGCAGACCTTAGATTCCGTGAGGTACGCGCCCGGTCCGGCCGCCCCCGCCTCGCTCCAAAAGTGAAGTTGCGCCCGATCAGCCGCCTAGTTGGCATGCCGCGTGCTGTCTTTTCGCCCGACGGTCCACGTTTGGGACGTGCGTCCGTGCGTAGCGGGAGTAAAGAGTTATGGCCACTGATGTGGATATCTATGTCGGCAAGCGGCTCCGCCGCCGCCGGCGTCTTCTGGGTCTGACCCAGCAGGATCTGGCTGGACAGGTTGGGGTTCGCTTCCAACAGATCCAGAAATACGAGTGCGGCGCCAACCGCATCACGGCGAGCCGGCTGTTCGCGCTGTCGACGGCCCTCAACGTCAACATCAACTACTTCTTCGACGGCCTAGCGCCCGACGGCAAACAGGCGCCGGCCAACGATCAGAACGATCGTCTGAGCGGCGACATCCTCTCGCAAAAGGAAACGCTGGAACTCGTGCGCGCCTACTACAAGCTGTCCGAGCGTCCGCGCCGCCGTCTGCTCGACCTCGCCAAGGCCCTCGAGGGCGATGGCATCGACACCGTCGCTTCGTAAGCAGAACACCCCGCACGCTGCACGCCCGGCCAGGATCACATCCGGCCGGGCGGTTGCTGCGACTTGCGGGAGTGACTTCCCACGGGCAAAGGTCCGGCCATGGCCGATCCTGCCCTCAAGCGTTCCTTACTGCCGCTGGCGCTGAAACTCGCCGACGCCGCACGGGCCGCCATCCTTCCCCATTTCCGGTCGTACGCCGCCGCCAACGCCGACAACAAGTCGGCGACAGGCTATGACCCCGTGACCGAAGGCGACCGCGCCTCCGAGCGCGCGATGCGCGAACTCATCTCGAAAGAGCGGCCCGACGACGGCATCGAAGGCGAAGAGTACGGCTCGATCAGCGGCACGTCCGGCCTCACCTGGTATCTCGACCCGATCGACGGCACGCGCGCGTTCGTCGCCGGCCTGCCTTCCTGGTGCGTACTGATTGGGCTCGTGCAGGACGAGAGGCCGATCCTCGGCATCATCGACCAGCCCTGGCTGGACGAGCGCTATGTCGGTCTCTGCGATGAAGCGTGGCTCGACTGCCGCGGCGCGCGGTCGCCGCTGAAGACGCGCGCCTGCCCTGCCCTCACGCAGGCGATCCTCTCAACCACCGATCCCTTCATCCTCACCCCGGCGGAGCGCGGCGCGTTCGAGCATATCCGGGCTACGGCGCGCCTGACGCGCTATGGCCTCGACGCTTACGCTTACGCCCGGCTCGCCGCGGGCACGATCGACATGGTGGCGGAGACCGGCCTTAAATCCCACGACGTCGCCGCGCTCTACCCTGTCATCGAAGGCGCGGGCGGCGTGGTTACCGACTGGCGGGGGCAGCCGGCGAAACTTGGCGGGCAGATCGTCGCCGCCGCAAACCGGAAAGTCCTCGACGAGGCGCTAGTATCGCTCCGGCGATCGGCACTCTGACAGCCAGAAAGGCAGCCATGACCGACTTCACGCAGTTCACGCTCGAGATCAGCAAAGGCATTGCGCTGGTCACCTTCTCGCGCCCCGAGAAGATGAACACGTTCACGCCGGCCATGATGAACGAGCTGATCCGGCTGTTCGACATCACGGACGCCGACGACAGCGTGCGCGCCGTGATCGTCACTGGCTCGGGCAAGGCCTTCTGCGCCGGCGCGGAGCTGGGCGTCGCCGGCGGCGACACGTTCAACTACAACAAGCGCGACAGCAGCCGGGAAGAGATCATCAATGGCGTGCGGCGCGATGGTGGCGGCCGCGTGGCGCTGCGCATCTTCAAGAGCCTCAAGCCTGTGATCGCCGCCTGCAACGGCGCGGCGGTGGGCGTCGGCGCGACCATGCAGCTGCCAATGGATTTCCGCCTCGCGTCCACGACGGCGCGCTATGGCTTCGTTTTCTCCCGGCGCGGCATTGTGCCGGAGGCGTGCTCGAGCTGGTTCCTTCCCCGCCTTGTCGGCGTGCCGACGGCGCTGGAGTGGATCTATTCCGGCCGGGTGTTCGACGCCAACGAGGCGAAGGAAAAGAACCTCGTCCAGTCGCTGCACGCGCCCGACGACCTTGTGCCTGCGGCAGTTGAGTTCGCCCACCGCCTGGTCGAGAAGGCCGCTCCGGTTTCCGTAGCCGTGAGCCGGCAGATGATCTGGCGCATGATGGGTGCGAACCATCCGATGGACGCTCACAAGATCGACAGCCGGGGCATCCAGACACGCGGCGCCTCAGCAGACGTCAAGGAAGGCGTCGAGAGCTTCATGCAGAAGCGCGATGCAGTCTTCCCGAACAGGGTGTCCACCGACGTGCCGGACATCTTCCCCGCAGATCCGCAGTTCGAATAGGAGACCGGAATGGCTGTCTCTACGCTTCTCGACGCCGCTGCCCGCGCCTTCGCGATGGTGTCGCTCGCCGATGGCAATCTCAGTCCCTCGGAGGAACATCGCTTCGCGCGGTTCGCGGCGGGCGATGCGGCGCTGAAGTCGGCAAAGCTGCCGGATGTCCGCTCGGCCTGGTCACAGGCGGTGAAAGATGTGCAGGCCTCGCCCAGCTTCGGCGCACCGTTGATCACCATCCGCACAGAGGTCACCAGCGCCGCCGACAAGGCGACGGTGATGCGCGCGGCGCAGGCCGCGGCGGTCGCCGACGGCAAGCTCGAGCTTCAGGAGAATGTCGCCCTGCGCACGCTGGCCGAAGCGCTTGGGCTGAATCCGGACGACTACTGAGCGGCTAGACTTTCGACCGCTTGCACATCTCGTCGAACGCCTTCCAGAACTGGGCGCGGCGGTCGTCGGTCTCCATCAGGATCTCGTGTCCGGCGCCCTGGACGGTGATCACTTTCGCTTCCTTGAAGCGGCGCGCAAGTTTCCGCTGGGCCGCCCTCTTCACGATCGTCTCGTCGGACGCGATGGCGACCAGCATCGGCAGGGTGCGCAAATGGTCAACCTGACCGGGCTCGAAGAACTGCCGCATCACGTTCAGCGAGGCGACCACCCAGCCGACTGTCGGCTCGCCCACTGCCAGCTTCGGCTCGGCCTCGATCAATGAGCGGTAGACCTGCCATCGTTTTTCATCGTGGGTGAGCTGGTTGTTCTCGAATGTCTCTTCAGGCCCCGGCGGGCGGGCGGGCATGCCGCCGAAGCCGAAGAAGCGGACGATGCGCGCATACCAGCGCTGGAAGAACCAGATCGGGATCCCCCACATCGGCGACGAGAACGCGGCGGCGGAAACGCTGATGCGCCGGGTACGCAGCGCTTCGAGCGCGACCGTACCGCCCATGGAGTGCGCGAGGATCACCCACTGCTTCGGCGCGCGCTTCTCGATTTTCTCCAGCCCGCGCACCATCGCATCGACATAGACACCGTAGTTCCGGATGTGGCCGGCGGCGGGATTCTTGTGCTGGCGTTCCGACAAACCCTGGCCGGGCCAGTCGAAGATCGCGATAGCGAATCCCCTGCCCTGAAGCTCTCGCGCGACCTCGAAGTATTTTTCGATCGGCTCCGTACGCCCGGGGCAGACGATGGCGAGTGCACGCGTCTTGACGTCGTTGGTCCTGGGCTCGGGCGCGAACAGCATCCGCACCTTCTTGCCGTTCTTGCCTTCATACCAGATCACCTCGGAGCCTTCCGGCGGCGGGTTGCCCGGTATGATGACGAGATCCTGCGGCTTCTGGCTGGCGCCGTCGCCCATGGGAAAAGTCCGGACTAGCGCAGCTTGGCGAACAGCGACTGCAGCTTCATGGCGACCGACATGTCGCCGGCGACTTTCAGCTTGCCGGACATGTAGGCCATCATCGGATCGAGCGTGCCCTGCAGGAGCTGGGTGAAGTCGTCGAAATTGACCGCGACCGTCGCATCCGCCGCGCCGTCTTCGTTGGTGGCCTTGCCGGCCGGGCCATCGAGCAGGAGCTTGCCGACAGAACCGAAATCGAACTTCACCTTGTTGGTGAACCCGGCGTCCGCAAGGGCGGCGCTGGCTTTCTGAGTGATTTCGGCAAGATCCATGGCTGTCTCCTGAACTGAGCTTTGCCCCTTGTCGCGCTTTGTGAAGCCGGGCGCAACGGCGGCGGCCTGCCCAAAAAGATCAGTTCTCGATCTCGAATTCCGGCAGGTCCAGCAGGGGTTCTGGCATGGTCGGGAGAAGGGGGTTGGCGGGGGCCGTGTCGGACTGGACCGGCTGGGCGCTCCAGGAACGCTCCACTAGCTGCTCCGCGTCGCGCCGCGCTGCTATCTTCAACTCCGCTTCGGTCATGGCCGTGTCGGGCGGGTTCGAGAGTTTTAGACCTCCCGAAGGCGGAGCAGCTCTTGCGGCAGCATTTCCCCGCGTCGACCTCATCGCCTCCCGGCTACTGTAACCCGCTTCCATGCGGGCCGTCAGGACGCGCATCCTTTCGTCCCAGTTCATCTCCGGCCGGATCAGCGCCCGCAGTTCATCGTCGCCGATCGTGAGGAACGGTGAGATTCTCTCCGGCGTGCGAGCCTCCGCAACAAGCAGTGGCGTTGCCGGCCGGGTCAGCGACGCCAGCGCCACCTGGCCGTGAAAACCATCGGTCATCACCGGATAGATGCGGATCGCCGGCGCCGTCAGTCCGTTGACAGGCGCGCTGGCAATCTCAAGAGCCACGACCTGCCCTTCAGGCAGGTGCGTCGCCATCGGCGCATAGCCGGCAAAGCGATCTCCGGTCGGCGCGATCGGCTCGGCAATCGCATCCGCGCGCGGCAGCAGGAGGAGCGCCCGCGAGGCCCCCGCGGCATCCACTTTCCCCTCGATCACCTTCGCCCACTTCGCCTCGGCCGCGCTGCGGTTGCGGACCGTGAAGGGATGATCCTCGCCGCCGAGCGTACCGACGACGATCGGCGCGCCCTTGGCGATCACCTCGTCGAGGCGGGCCCGCACCTTCGTCTCGGCGTCGGTCGCGCCGCCGACATACTCCATCAGGCCCACGAACAACGGGCCGTCGCCCTCGCCCTGGCGCGCCGCAAGATTGCAAGCCAACTCCGCGAAAGCGGCGGGCGCCTCGCTTGTCTCTGTGAACTCGCCTACAAGGATGTAGCCAGGCGCCTTGGCGCTGGTGATCTGTTTCAGGCCGTCGACCTGGCCGCAGCCCCACTGGGCGCTAACCTCGGCGGCCCGTTCGGAGCAGCCAGCCAGAACAACCACCAACCCGGACGCCAGCATCGCCTTAGCGCGCATCAGCATTCCTCCCAAGGAACGGAGCGACACTAACATGGTGGCCTCACCCGCTCCAATCACAAGGAAGCCCTCGCCGCCCGGCTTTCCCCCCGCTAGGATTTGTCGCGGGAGGCCCCATGAGCTGGAAAAGCCATATCGAAGAACTGCGGGCGCGCGAGCGCCTTGCCGAGCAGATGGGCGGGGATGAGCGCGTTGCCAGGCAGCGCAGCCAGGGCAAGCTGACCGTCCGCGAGCGGATCGCCTTCCTCGCCGACCCGGGCAGTTTTCACGAAGTGGGCAAGATCGCCGGCAAGGCAGGTTATGGCCCCGACGACCAGATCGCCGAATTCCTCCCCGCCACGATGGTGTTCGGCCGTGCGAAGCTCGATGGCCGCCCCGCCGTGATCCTCGGCGATGATTTCACCGTGCGCGGCGGAGCGTCCGACGCCTCCATCGCCGGCAAGATGCTGATGGCCGAGCAGATGGCGCATGAATACGGCATGCCGATCGTGCGCATGGTCGATGGCACGGGCGGTGGCGGTTCGGTGAAATCGCTGGAGCAAAATCCGCGCACCTACATCCCGACGACCCCGGCGTGGGAGTGGCTGGTCGGCAATATGGCGCGCGTGCCCGTGGTCTCTCTGGCGCTCGGCCCATGCGCAGGCCTGGGCGCGGGACGCGTCGCGGCGAGCCATTTCTCGGTGATGGTGAAAGGCCTATCGCAGATCTTCGTCGCCGGCCCGCCAGTTGCAAAAGCCATCGGCGAGAATGTCGACAAGGAAGGCCTCGGCGGCTGGGAGATCCAGGGCCGCAATGGCGTGATCGACAATGTCGTCGAGAGCGAAAGCGAAGCCTTCGCGACGGCGCGCCGCTTCCTCTCTTACCTGCCCTCCAGCGTCGACGAGCTGCCGCCGGTCCAGCCGTCGAACGACGATCCGAAACGGAAAGAACAATTCCTGCTCGACATCGTGCCGAAGGACGGCAAGACGCCCTACAAGCCGCGCCGCATCATCGAAGCGGTCTGCGACATCGGCTCCTTCTTCGAAATTGGTGAGCTATGGGGACGTCCCGTGGTCACCGGCTTTGCGCGCATCGACGGCCATCCGGTCGCGATCCTCGCGGGCGATCCCTTCTTCCTGGACGGCGCGTGGACGGTGGATGCGTGTGATAAAGTCATCCGCCTCTTCGATCTGGCCGACACTTTCCACCTGCCGATCATCCACTTCGTCGATTGCCCCGGCTTTGCAGTGGGCGTGAAGCACGAGAAGGCCGGCGTCACCCGCCATGGCGTGCGCGCGATGGCGGCGGTCTACCAGGTGAAGACGCCCATCCTGCCGGTCGTGATCCGCAAGGCCTATGGCCTCGCAGGCTCCGCGATGTTCAATCCGACCCGCACCCGCTGGCGCTACTGCTGGCCGTCGGGCGACTGGGGCTCTTTGCCGATGGCCGGCGGCATCGAGGCCGCCTACAAGCGCCAGCTCGAAGGCTCGGCCGATCCGGAAGCAGAGCTGAAGGCGCTGTACAAGAAATTCGAAGCGATGCGCTCGCCGTTCCGCACCGCCGAGGCGTTCATTGCGGAAGAGATCATCGATCCACGCGACACACGCCCGCTTGTCGTCGATTTCGTCCACCACGCCTATCGCGTGCTGAAGACCGGCCCAACCAGCTATGGCATGCGGCCGTGAAGCCTGCGGAAAGCGCAGGCGCGGTATTTTTCACTTGCGCGACGGCCGGCGCACGGCCGCGTCGATGTCCCGATCCAGCTCTGCCGTGATGTCATCGAGTTTCGCATTCGACGTGGCGCCCGCTGGAACGTGAGGCTTTGCCGCCTCGACCCTGCCGCCTGCTTCCGGACATTGCCGGACGATCGCCGCCAGCAGCTCCCGAACATCGATCGGCTTCGACACGTAGTCGTTCATGCCCACGGCCATGTACGCCTCCCGGTCGCCGGCCATAGCATTGGCCGTGAGGGCGATGATGGGAATGTTCGCAACGTCGCCGGACAGCGCGCGAATAGCGCGCGTCGCCGTCGGACCGTCCATTACGGGCATGGAGATATCCATCAGCACAAAGTCGAAGCTGGAGGTCGCGACGGCTTCCACAGCCTGCGCGCCATCGCCAACGAACGTGGCGGCGATCGGATGCGGCGACAGAAGCGCGCGCAGCACTTTCTGGTTGATCGGATTGTCCTCCGCAACCAGCATGCGAAGCGGCTTTGTGAGCACGACATCCTGCTGGGCGTCATCCGTCCAGTCGGGCTCCTCGCCCTCAGCCGCCGGCAGAAGGAACCAGAACGTACTTCCTTTTCCTGGCTCGCTGGTGACGCCGATGCGGCCGCCCATCCCTTCCACCAGCTGCCGGCAGATCGCCAGGCCGAGCCCGGTGCCGCCAAAGCGGCGTGTCGTTGAAGAGTCCGCCTGGGTAAAGTGCTTGAAAAGACGCTTCCGGCCGGCTTCGTCTATGCCGATCCCCGTGTCCTTCACGCTCACGCACACCTCGCCGGCGCTCTCACTGCGTGCATAGCGAAGCGTCACGATCACCTCACCGGCCTCTGTGAACTTCACGGCGTTGCTCGCCAGGTTGATCAGCACCTGCCGGAACCTTGTTGGATCGCCAATCACCCATGCCGGCAGGTTCGGATCCGTCTCGACTCTCAGGAAAAGCCCCTTCCTGACCGCCTGCGGCTCCAGCATGGACGCCACATCATCGGCCAGCGCGCTGATGCTGAAGGAGAGTTTTTCGAAAGTGACATGGCCTGCCTCGATCTTGGAGAAGTCGAGGATGTCGTTGAGGATCTGCAGCAGTGTGGCTGCCGAATCCCGGGCCGTTGCTACCTGGTCGCGTTGGGAAGCGCCAAGCTGCGTGCGAAGCACGGATTCGAGCATGCCAAGCACGCCGTTCATCGGCGTCCGGATCTCGTGGCTCATGATGGCGAGGAACTGGGATTTTTCGCTGACCGCGATCTCGGCCGCCGATCTGGCTTTCTCCAGAGCTATGGCAAGTTCGCGAAGGCGATTCGCTTCCCGCTCCGCGCGCTCCTTGAGGCGTCTGCTGCGGTCCAGAAGCGCCAACGCCACTCCGGCGAGGACGATGGCGGCGACACCGATGACCACCAGCGCGGCGAGAAACTCCTTCGACACGATCATCGTCGCGTGCGGCAGCTCCGGCGAGGCCACGAGGATCGTTCCGCTCATCGCCGTGTAATGCATGCCGCAAATCGCCGCCGCCATGACGATGGCGGCGATCACGCGATGCAGGACGCGGTCGACATAGGTCGCAAGGCACAGCGCCGCCGTCGACGCCGCCAGCGCTATGAGGATCGACAGGGAAAAAAGTCCGGGGCGGTACATGACCTCCGCCGGAACGATCAGGGCGCTCATGCCGACGTAGTGCATCGTGGCGACGCCGGCGCCGACAATCGCGCCCGAGATGCCGAGCCGGATCCAGGATGGCTTTGTTCCAAGCCCGAAAAGGCCGGCGATAGCAGCGGCGATCGCGATCGCGCCCGACAGGAAAGTCAGCGTGGGGTCATACCCTTGTTCAAAAGGCACATCGAACGCGGTCATCGCGATGAAATGCATGGACCAGATGCCGGCGCCGAGGGTGAGGCCGCTCATCGGAAGCCAGAACAGGCCCTTGCCGGTCTCCGACGAGCGCCGCCGGCTCGACATGTCCAAGGCGCTGTATGAAGCTAGCGCCGCCACGACAAATGACAGCGCGACAAGACCGGGCGCGTGACCGCCGTTTATTCCTTCGGCGGAGGAATCAAAACAAAGTCCCAGCAGGCGCATTAGACCTCCCCAGGGGCCTATGTGCTGCAAGCTAATGTTGTCGACCTAACCGGGTGTTAATATTCGTGGCGAATGCTAGGGGATCACCGCTTTCGATGTTTCCTTCTGGCCTCGCGACCCTGAGGAAGCCTAGTTCTGCACCGCTGGCGCACCAACCGAAGGCGCGGCGGACACCGGCTTTCGGAACTTCAGCGTCATGCGGTCGCTTTCGCCGATCGCCTTGTACCCCTCCACGTCATAGGTGAGCGCTTCGGGCGTGCCGGTAGCGGGCGAACGCAGGTTCGGCGGCAGCATCCAGACGCCGAGCGGGTGGTCCGCCGTGTCCTTCGGGTTGGCGTTGATCTCGGAAGATTCCTCCAGCGCGAAGCCTGCCTTCTGCGCGAGCTGCACGACATAGCTCTCGAGGACGTAGCCGGTGGACGCCGCAAGATCCTGGTCGCGCGCCGACGGCAGGCGGTGCTCCTCGATGCCCAGAACGCCGCCGGGCTTCAGCGCCTTGTAGGCGTCGGCGAATATCTTCTCCGCATAGCCACCCGCCATCCAGTTGTGCACGTTGCGGAACGTCAGCACGACATCGGCGGAACCATCGGGCGCGATGCCGGAACTGGTTGCGGAAGCCGTCGTCACTTCGATCGCGCCATAGACCTCGGGCCGGTCGACGAAAGCGGCCTTGTAGACGTTGATGGCATCAGGCGCGGCCGCCACGTCCATCTGCGCGGCGTAGAGTTTGCCGCCGCTGGCCTTCAGGTAGGGACCGAGAATGGCGGTATACCAGCCGCCGCCCGGCCAGATCTCGACCACCGTATCGGAGCCTTTGACGCCGAAGAATTTCAGCGTCTCGACCGGATGGCGCCACTGGTCGCGCGCCTTCTCGGCGTCGATGCGCCACTTGCCGGCCGCCGCCCATTCGAGGCTGCCATTCTGCGGGCGCGCTGTCGCAGGCTGTCCGGTTCCCGTGGCAGAGGAAGCCGGTGCAGGCTTTTCCCCACATGCGGCAGCCAGCATGAGGACGGCGAGAGTCGCGGCAAAACGGGCTGATTTCATGGGTGATTCGCTTTCTCTGCCGCCCGTCTGCATCGGAATGACATTATCCATTCGCCACCGCTTGACCATGCCCCGCCGCGTTCCCAACTCGGAGAGCGAGGCGCCGCCATGCGGGCCTTGGAGGGCTGAGGCGCCGACCAAAAGGTGGCGCCGCGTACAGACCTTCAACTGAAACCAGCGGGCCTGGAACAAGGCCGCCCTGTTGCTTGAAGAAGGACAGACATGAGCACGTTCGACTTTTCCCCCCTTTACCGGACCGTGGTCGGCTTCGACCGGCTTGCCACCCTGATCGACACGGCAACGCGCCTTGACGGCGCGCAGGGCTACCCTCCCTACAACATCGAGCAGGCGCAGGATGACGAGAACGCCTACGCCATCGAGCTGGCTGTCGCCGGCTTCGCCGAAGGCGACCTCGATCTTGAGGTGAAGGAAGGCCAGCTTGTTGTTCTCGGCAAGAAAGACGGCGCCGAGACCAACCGCAAATTCCTCCACCGCGGCATTGCGGAGCGCGGTTTCATCCGCCGCTTCCAGCTTGCCGACCACGTGGTCGTGACCGGCGCCAGCCTGAAGAACGGCCTGCTCCGCATCGAGCTGAAGCGTGAACTTCCCGAGGCGAAGAAGCCCCGCAAGATCTCGATCGGCGACACTGCCAGCGACAAGCCTCAGGTGATCGAAGGCGGCAAGATCCGCCCCGCCACCGCCGCATAGTGGTCTGAAGTCCTCCCTCGCTCCCGCCTGCGTAGACGCAGGCGGTGGCCCTTCTCCGTCCGAGTGATTGGACGGAATGGACGGCGCGCTTCCCCTTTCCCCTGGGGTTGAAGCGCGTCGTTTCCGTTTTTGGAGTTCAGAACGGAAGGCGCGCCAGAACCTGGTCCCACAGGGAGCGCACGGCGCCTGGCCAGAAGATGCAGACCAGCGCCACACCGGTCAGCGCGCCGCCAAGGTGGGCGGCATGACCGATGCCATCGCGGATCCGCCCCGAGGCGAACGCCGAGTACGCGATAAAGAGTACGGCAAAGAGGATCGCTGGCATGGGAATGACAAAGACGATGATCATCTGGAATGGAGCGAAGAGGCCGAACGCCGCAGTCACGCCGGAAACCGCGCCGGACGCGCCAAGCGCCCGGTAGTTCGAATCGCGCCAGTGCTCCATCAGCGTCCAGGCCGAGCCGCCGAGCAGGCACGCCATGTAGAATGCAAGGAAGACCCAGGTTCCTAGAGCGCCTTCGATCGCGGGCCCGATGAAGAACAGCGACAGCATGTTCATGAACAGGTGCGCCGGGTCGCCGTGGATGAACCCCGACGTGATCGTGCGGTGGTATTCGTGGTTCCGCTTGATGCGGCCGATATCGAACATCATCGCATCGAGCAGGCGCATGTTTCCAAACGCCACGATCGACAGAATGATGTTGGTCGCGAGCAGCCCTAGCGCGGCATGCGCCGCCATCAGCACTTGCATGTTCATGGCTTGGCTCCGGCGCCGGGATCAGTCCTCGGCGTCATCGCCGGATGAGGCGTCCGCCTGGGCGCCTTCCGACTGACCGCCATCGGCATCGCCACCTTGGGACGGGCCATCCTCCGACGCGCCAGCTTCCGCTTGGCCGCTCTCGGCCTGGCCGCCTTCGCCGCGCCCACGGCCACGGCCGCGACGGCGGCGGCGCTTGCGGCGGGGCGCGCCATCCGCGCCATCCGCGCCCGCTTCCTGGCTGCCGCCCTCAGCTTCATCGCCCTCATCAGCGCCGTCCGCCGACACATCGTCGCCGGATTGTGAGGCTTCCTCGCGGGGAGGACGGGCCGGCTCGGGTCTTTGATCGGGTCTGGGCGGACGCAGCAGGAAGACGGTCGAGCCCGTCTCATCGGTGAAGGCCTTCAGCGTTTCGATGGTCTGGCCGGTGACGAACTTCCGGCGCAGCTCGCGAAAGGACCGCGCCGCCGAGCGCAGCGGGGCAAGCGTGAACGCCTCCTTGCCCAGCGTCACTTCGAAGCTTTCGTTTCCGGCGAGCGAGTTTTCGAGATTTTCCGCAGCCCACGGCAGGAAGCCGGCGACGAGATCCTCGGCGAAGATCGGCGCCAGCGTTTCCTTGAGATCGTCCAACGCCTCGAACGGCCCTGACGGTTTCGGGTCTTCCAGGAATTCGCACCATTTGGCTACGAACTCGCCGTCCTTCTCGATGATCTTGGCCGGCGTCGGATCCTTCATCATCTGGATGAGCTGGCCCGCGATGGCGAAGTCGGCGATCGAGGGACGGCCGCCGAATATGCAGAGATGCGTGCGCAGGTGATCGTCGAGCAGCTTGATGAAGCGCTTGAATGATTTCTCGACAGCCCCGCCCAGCTCGCCTTCGAGCCCCATCGTCTTCATCTGGCCGAGCATGGTCTCGATCGCGAGATCCTCTGCGGCTTTCTTGTCTTCCGGCGGCGTCGTTACGTAGTAGTCCTCGATCGAACGCTGGGCGGCGAGACGCTGGTCCTTCTTGCGCGTCCAGCGATAGTGATAGCCGGCCTTGGCCAGCCAGACGTCGGCATACTCTTCCAGCACACAGGCAAGGAACGCGGTTGCAGGATCGGCCGGCGTCGCGCTCGGTTCCGGGCTATCGGCCTCCAACGCTTCCATCATCGGCGTCGTGTCATGCACGGCGAAGCCCGAGGCGGTGACCAGAACCGGCAAGGTCGGGAAACGCGACAGGGTCTTGAGTTCGGCCTCGTTCTCCTCCGTACGCGGCACCCAGTCGAAGGCGAACGCCTTGTACTTCAGGTAGGTGCGCATCTTGGTCGAATAAGCCGAAGTTTCGGCCCCGAACAGGCGATAGCCAGACATCCAATATCTCCGAAAATCGCGCGGACGCTACGCGGGAAGCAGTCTGGCTTCAACCTGCGTTTGCGTCGCGGGAGATAACCGGCTAACGGGGCCGCAACGTAAGCCACCCCTGCCCCTAAAGGACAGTTCTCTCGATGCGCGTGCTGCACGTGATGGCCGGCGCCAAGGAAGGCGGAGCCGAGAACATCATGCTGGAATCCGTCCTGGCGCTCGCCCAGGCCGGGGTCGAGCAGGCTGTGGTTACGCGGCCCGGCAACCAGCTCCGTGTCGACAAGTTCCGCGCGGCGGGCATCCGCACCGAGACGGCGGATTTCAACCGGCTGTGGCCTTTCGCCACCAAAGGCGCGATCGCCAAGGTGATGCGCGAGTTCAAGCCGGATGTCGCCGAATACTGGATGGGCCGCGCCGGGCAGTTTGCTCCGGCTGCGTTCCGGTCGAGATCGATCGCCTGGTATGGCGGCTACTACAAGCTGGCGCGCTTCGCCAATTGCGAGTGGCATGTCGGGCTGACCAAGGACCTGCTGCGCCATATCCGCGAACAGGGCGTCGCGGAGAATCGCTCGGCCATCGTCCACACATACGCGGATTTCACCGGCGAGGCGCCGGCCGATCGCGCCGGGCTCGATACCCCTGCCGATGCGCCTGTCGCGCTGGCGCTGGCGCGGCTGCACGTCAAGAAGGGCCTGGACACGCTGCTCGATGCGACCGCGAAGGTTCCGGGCCTCCATGTCTGGATCGCCGGCGAAGGCCCGATCGAGGCGGAGCTGAAGGCGAAGTGCACCAGCCTGGGTCTCGACGACCGCGTACGCTTCCTCGGCTGGCGCAACGACCGCGGCGCCCTCTTGGCCGCCTGCACCTTCGTCGCCTTCCCGTCGCGCTATGAGCCGTTCGGCACGGTGACGGTGGATGCTTGGGCGGCTTCGAAACCCCTGGTGGCGGCGGATGCCGTCGGACCCGCCGCCTACGTCGAAGACGGGGTCTCGGGTTTGCTGGTCCCGAAGGATAATCCTGACGCTCTCGCCACCGCCATGCGCCGCGTCATCTCCGAACCGGACCTTGCGGCAAAACTTGTCGCAGGGGGTCGTAAAGCATACGAGGCCCAGTTCACCCGGGCTGCTTTCGTGCGCGACAGCCTCGCCTTTTACCAACGAGTGATGGCGGGTTCCTGAGCAATTCGACCGGCTGATTTAACGCTTCCCTCAGCGCGAAAAGGCAGCCTTTTCCGAGAGGATCAGGGGCGGCCCTAGCCGTCCATTTGGCCGCAGGTTCTGGCGTCATGAGCGGACACACTCACGACCTTGATATGCCCGACGGGTTGAACCTCGCCGAGCGCATCCGCCGTCTTGCGAACGGGCGGAACACGATCGATGTCGCCCAGTTCCAGTTCATCGGCCTTCGCGATATCCGCGCCAAGTATGGCGAGCGCTGGCTGGAGCGGCGCGAGAAGGTCCAGCAGATCGCGCGTGACTTCATCGCCAAGCGCATCGCACCTGAAGACGTGATGATCGCCGGGGCGGATGGCTTCCTGCTGGTGTTCGGCGCCTACTCGGGCGCTCTTGCCGACGCCGTGGCCCAGCGCATCACCACGGAACTCAACACCTTCTTCGTCGGCGCGCCGGACGCCGACCCGGACATCCGCTTCGAGGCGCGCCACAGGTCGATGAGCGTCGACGATTTCGCACAGGCGTTCGGCGAGATGATCGCAGACTCGCACAAGGCGCCGCCGGCGCCCAAGCGCAAGGCGCTTGAGAGACCGCTGATAGGCTACACCCCTGTGTGGGATTCGAAGCGCGGCGCGATCACGACCTATTTCGTCACGCCGCTGGACGCCGAGACCGGCTATCCGCTCGACTGGGCGACACATCATCGTCACGCCGACATGGACGAGCTGAAGCTGAAAGCTTCGGAAGAAGCGATCCGGCAGATGGTTGAGTCCAACCAGAAGGCGCTGATCGGCGTGGCCGTACATGTTTCCAGTCTCAACACCCAGTCGAGCCTTGCACGCCTCTATGGCGCGCTGGCCAAGTTCGACACGCGGCTGGCGCGTTATCGTGTCGTCAGGATCACCGGCGTCGAGCCGGGCTTCCCACGCATCTATCTCGAAGACATCATTCGCACGTTGCGGGTGCGGGCGCCCAACATCGCGATCGGCCTCAACTGGACCGAGCCGGATGTGGCCTCTGTCCTCAAACTTCAACCGGCGGCGATCGGCTTCAGCCTGCCGCCGGGCTCCTTGGGTGCGAACGGCCCCAAGGTCGACCTGTTCGCACGCATCCATGCCGCCGCGGAGTTGGCGCGGCATCAGAACATTCCAACAGGCATTGAAGGCGACCTTCATCCCGAACACGCCCAGCGCTTTGCCGCCGACGGCGTGCAGCACATGGCTTCCTGGCGCATCTGGCCGGTGGAGACGGCCCTGCCCTCGGCGAGGATCTGGCCAGCCTCAAAACTCGGCGGCGCGGCCCCGCCCAGCGAAAGCGCGGCCTGAGGCGCATTCGAGCCGGCGCTTTTCGTGACGCGCGACACCAGCCACAAATCCGCTCATGTTGTAGACAGGCTGGCCGACTGTTCGGCCAGCTGAACGAGGGCGCGCTTGGGACGATCGTTCCAGACATGGAGACTTGGCGCGCCGATCGCGATGGCGCTCGCGGCGCACGGCTGCATTGTCATTCCCAAGCCTAAGCCGTTCACCATTGGCGTGGCCGCGCGCCAACTCGATCCCGTAAGCGCGCAGCTTGCCGAAGCCGAGCCGCTGGCGGCGGCGGTCGAGATGGCAGCGCCGCTGGCTGTGCTGACGCCAGCCGAGCCCGTTGCGCCTCCTCCGCCCGCGCCCGCGCGCACCGACATCAAGGGCGCCGGCGATGGGTCGATGAAGCTTGAGCGCGTGATCATCACCGGCTCGTCCAAGGACATTCCCCACCGCGCGCCCAACTTCTCCGCCGAGCAGGCCGCTGCGATGCTGTGCGGGTCGCAGAAGATGGGTTTCGGCGGTGAGAATGCGCGGCGCATGCACGAGGCGACCTTGAAGGCGCGTCAGGCGCGCGAGGATTTCGACAATGGCAAGATCACGCTGAAGCAGATGGACCAGATCGAGCTGAAGCGGCAGGACGCCGTGATCTCCTATCTGGTGCCCGTGCCGATCCTCAACATGCTGGTGACGCCCGCCGAGAAGAAGAAGGACATGCCGAAGCCGGCCTATGGCGCGGTCGTGCTCGAGAACACCGACCTCTTCAGCTTCATGGAGAACGGCAAGGAAATCGTCGCGGTGACCGGCACGGCTCACAACACGGGAACGTCGCGCGTCGAGCTGCCGCCGCTGACATTGCGGGCGCTGGATGAGTGGGATTTCTCCATCGCTGGTCAGTCCTCCCTCCTGCCCTTTGAAGTGCTGGAACCCGGTGAGGCGCGGCAGTTCGAGATCCGGTTCTTCAATCCGCCCGAATACACGACCGAGGTCTATGTCCATTTCGCGCCGCCCTTCATGTACCGCGCGCCGCGCGATTGCGAGTTCTTCGATCCGACGGTGTTCGACCAGTACGGCGAGCTGAAGGAGACAGCGGATACAGGCGCAGCGCCGCCAGCGAAGGATGCGCCCTATACGGCAGGCGAGCTGAACCTGCTGACGCTGTTCTACCGGCGCGAATCCGAAGCGGCGTGGCGTTGCCAGACCTACACGGCTGCCTGCCCGGCGAAGCAGCGCCTGCGCTGGCAGGACATGTTCGCCATGTCCGAGGCGATCGACGAAGCGTGGGTGAAGGTGCGCGCAGCGGAGGAAGCGCGCATTGCGGCGCGCGCAGATGAGACCGAGGCTACCCAGGCGCGAGACAAAGCCATTGCCCGCTTCCAGGATCTCGGCGCGCGGGCGCTGGCGCGCGCAGGCGACAGCACGGCGGACATCGTTGTGGAAGTTGCGAGTTCCACCTTCGGCCGCGACGAGGACGGGCTTTTTGTCGAGGTTGTGGGCAAGGTGCGGAATACCGGAAACGCCGCGCGCAAGGTCGATGCGCTGATGATGGCGTTCGTCGATCGCAAGGAGCTGCCGCTGTCGAGCGTGGCAGTGGATGTCGACATGGTGCTGGCGCCGGGCGCCGTGCGGGATTTCTCACAGAGGCTGCAGGCCGGCGTCTCGCGCGGGCCGGATCGGGCGGCGCAGGTGACGCTGGCGGAAAGGCGGCGCGACACGTCCTCGGCGCGCATTCCGCCGCGAACGATCCTATGGGAAATGCGCGTTGGAGCGATGACGCGAGCGATTGGAATGACTCAACAGTAATGCAGCGGAAGCTGCGGCCGCAGCTTGCTGCACAATGAGAAACTGCTAGGTTTCCCGCCGCCGCACGGGGTTGGCTGTGCGGAATAAAAGGACGGAGACCTCCCCCATGAAGCGGACACTGATTCTCGCGGGCGCGATCATTGCGCTTGCCGCGCCTGCCTTCGCGCAGGACGCGACGACGCTGCAGAACGTCACCACCAAAGGCACGGTCATCAAGGCGGACATGCAGGGCCAGGCCCTCGAGCTGCCGATGAAGTACAACACGGACGGCACCTACGAGACCAACGCCATGGGCCAGGCGATCAAGGGCAAGTGGCGCATCGATGGCGAGAAGCTCTGCACCGTGTCGGACATGAACCCGACCGAGACCTGCGTCGTCTATCCGGCCGGCAAGAAACCGGGCGACGAATTCAAGGTGACGAACCCGATGCTGGGTGAAGTCACAGTCACCATCAACAAGTAGGAGCGGGGATCCATGCGCAAGCTTCTGATCTGTGCGGCGATCGCCGCATTCGCCGCGCCGGCCTTCGCCGACACGCTGAAGGAAGTGACCACCAAGGGCATCGTACTTTCTGCGCAGGGCTTCGAGCTCGACGTGGCTTACAAACCGGACGGCACGTTCGCTGTTAGCATGCCGGGCGACCCAACGACGATCGCCGCCGGCAAGTGGCGCATCGACGGCGAGAAGCTCTGCACCTCGACCGATGCAACGCCTGAAGAGTGCGTCGCCTATCCGCTGGACAAGAAATCCGGCGACTCGTTCGACGTGACGGGCGCCCAGGGAACCGCGACCATCAAGATAAAATAAGCTCGACACCGTCGAGGGACACGAAAGCTCCGCATCGCAAGGTGCGGGGTTTTTGTTTTTTGCACGGGGCCGCATTCTCGCGGCGTGGGCCGCGGGTTGGGGTTTGCGGGGCGTAGGCGCGCCTAACTTGCGATTGGCGCGCGTGTTGGAAGCGGAATTCCAACATTGCTAACAATGCTAACAACACCAACAAGAGCCGGGCGTTCGCCGGAGGCGAACCCCGGCGCT
>JAUYPV010000037.1 GCA_030697555.1 Hyphomonadaceae bacterium | reverse complement strand
AGCGCCGGGGTTCGCCTCCGGCGAACGCCCGGCTCTTGTTGGTGTTGTTAGCATTGTTAGCAATGTTGGAATTCCGCTTCCAACACGCGCGCCAATCGCAAGTTAGGCGCGCCTACGCCCCGCAAACCCCAACCCGCGGCCTACGCTGCGAGAACGCAAGCCAACGCCCTACGCCGCGTCCTTCACCGCCGCGTTCAGCTCTTGCTTCACGCGTTCCGCGAGCTGGCGCAAAGTGAACGGCTTCGGCAGGAACGAGATCGACCGCTCCTCCTCCAGCGCCTTGGCGAGATCGCGCTCGGCATAGCCCGAGATGAACATGACCCGCGTCTTGGTAAGCCACGGCCGCGCCGCCTTGAGCAGGGCTGGGCCATCCATGCCCGGCATCACCACGTCGGAGATCAGGAGATCGATCGAGTCCGAATTCTCTTTGATGATCTTCAGCGCCTGCTCGCCATCGCCTGCTTCCATGACCTGGTAGCCGAACGATTCCAGCAGCTGGGCCGCAACGACCCTCACGCCGTCCTCGTCCTCGACCAGCAGGATGCGGCCGCGGCCGGCAAGGTCCGCGCCCTTGGACGGCGAGTTGTCGAACGTCTTCGGCGCTTCGTGCACGACGTCCTGCGCCGGCTCCTCGACGCCGTCCCAGGCCGGCAGGAAGATCTTGAACGTCGTGCCGCGTCCGACCTTGGACACCGGATAGACGTAGCCGCCCGACTGCTTGACGATGCCGTAGACGCTCGCAAGTCCGAGCCCCGTGCCCTTGCCCGCTTCCTTGGTCGTGTAGAAGGGCTGGAAGATCTTCTCCATGATCTCCGGCGGAATGCCCGCGCCGTCATCGGCCACTTCGATCAGCGCGTATTCGCCATCGACCACATGCGTGAAACCATCCTTGCGCGCCGCCGCCGCATCGGCCTTCGACGTACGAATGACGAGATTGCCGCCGCCATTCTTCTCGATCATGGCGTCGCGCGCATTGGTGCAGAGATTGGTGATCGCCGTCTCGAGCTGGTTCTTGTCGACCTTCACCTTCGGCACGTCGCGCCCATGCACGATGTCCAGCTTGATCCGCTGATCGATGATGTCGCGCAGCAGGATGTAGTAGTCGGTGAGCGCCGCCGAGACCTCGATCACTTCCTGACGGAAGGTCTGCTTGCGAGCGTAAGCCAGCAGCGTCCGCACCAGTTCCGCGCCGCGCGAGGCCGCCTCGTTGATCGACTTCAGTTCGAAGAAGGTCGGATCGCCTGGAGGGTGACGGATCTGCAGCTTGTTGACGTTGAGGATGATCGCCGACAGCAGGTTGTTGAAGTCGTGCGCCAGCCCGCCTGCAAGCTGCCCGATCGCCTGCAGCCGCTCGCCTTGCGCCACGCGCTGTTCGAGCTGGTTCTTCTCCGTCATGTCGATGACATACGCCGCGCTCGGCCGCCCCTGCCGGTCCAGCACGATGAAGACATCGACCGATTTCTGCGACTCGCCGGCGAGCTTGAAGTTCTTCGCCCCGTCGAGCGCCTTGCCCAATTGGTCCGCCAGCGCGACCGTACCCTGGTCGGCGACGAAGAGATCGGCGAAGCGCGCGCCCGGCTGCGCCCGGCCGCCGGTCATTTCCACCAGCGCCCGGTTGGCGTCCATCATCACGGCGTTCTCGACGCCCTCGCCATCGAGGCGCACAACGCCGAACGGCGCATCCGCGAACATGGTGTCGTCGGCCCGGCCGACCTGAACCTGCGTCATGCCGTTCGCAGCTGGCGGCGGCGCACGGCGCGCCGCCTGCTCGGCGGCGCTGGCGACATAGACGACGGAACGCGTCAGCGCCTCCCCGCCCTTGCCCGACCAGGTGGTGATCAGCGTGGCCGACTGCTCGACGCCATCACGCGCGCGCAACACGACCTCGGCGCGCTGGCTCGACTGGCCGCGCACTTCGCGCTTCATCAGCTTGAGGCCCTCGGGACGCAGAATGTCCTCCAGCCGAAGCGCATGGTCGCCGTCGGCAAGGCTCAGCATCTGACGGAGGGTCTGGTTGATGTAGACGATGCGGCCATCCCGCCGCGCCGAGAAGAAGCCGACCGGCGCATCCTCGACATAGAGCGCGCGTGCATCGCCCGACCCGGCGCCGTCCTGCGAATTCTCGATTCGGCGCAACCGCCACAACGCACGCGTCGCGCCGAGCGGCGCCACGCTCGCCTCGAACTGCACCGGCATGTGCGCGTCGCCAAACAGGATCGCCGGCAGGGTTTCGGTCCGGCTCTGCCCGGCCTTCACGGCCTTCGACAGGCGATAGATCGGCGCGGCCATGCCAGGGTTGGCGCTGAACAGCCGGTCGATCGACGGCACATGACTGCTCTCGCCGAGCTCACGCGCAACCTGCGCGATCTTTTGATAGGCCGGGTTGGCGGCGACCGTCGCTCCGCCACGATCCGAAATCAGCGCGGGCTCTTCCAGAGCCTCGAGCCAGATCAGCTTGCGCGTCGACTGCGCTGCAGCTTCCGCCGCGCCGCGTTCCGGGAACACGCCCAGCTTGCGGCCCGCGCCGCGCATCGCCCACAGCACCAGCACCAGCGCCATGGCGCCGAGCGCGATCACCAGCACTGCGCCCGCCGGGCCCACCGCCTCGCTCCACGTCAGCGCCATTCCGGCCGCACCGCCGGCAACGGTCAGCGCGCCCCAGAAGCCGAGCTGGAGATAGTCGAACCCCTTGCGGACGACCGCAGGCATGGTTTCCACGGCTTCGTCGCGACTGAGATCGCTTGCGTCAGACATGGCGGGTTTTCCGTTTTCGGAGGCGGTCGTGTGACAGTGATTCGGCGTGTTCGCGGCGCGGCGCAAGCGCGCGCTCAACTCTTTGACTCTTGGCGGGATTCCGTGGGGCCAGTCCTAGGTCTGGTAGGCGTCCGCGAGTCCCCGTCGTGGGCAGCGCCCTATCCCTAGTGGGGCGGGCGCCGCGCAGCTTCACCCGGCCGCGAAGCGAGGCGGCGAGCTTCCTGTGGATAGACCGGGGTCTGGCGCGCATCAGCGTCTCCTGCCCTTGGCCGTATTCATGACGAAACCGATGACTTTGGCCACCGCCTCGAAGTGCTCGCGCGGCACCGGCTGGTCGATGTCCGCCGAAGCAAACAACGCGCGCGCCAGGGCGACGTTCTCGACCATCGGAATCTTGTGTTCCTTCGCCTTTTCCCGAATGCGCAGCGCCACGTCGTCAACGCCTTTGGCCATGCAGATGGGGGCAGCGTCGGTTTCGGGCAGGTAGCGCAACGCCACCGAGTAGTGCGTCGGGTTGTTGATGACGACCGTGGCCTTCGCCACGTTCGCCAGCATCCGCTTGCGCGAACGCTCTAGCCGGATCTGGCGAAGTTTCGCCCGGATTTGGGGGTCGCCCTCGGACTGCTTGGTCTCCTCGCGGAGATCCCTGCGCGACATCTTCATCCGCTGCATGAAGCTCCAGCGCTGCCAGATGTAGTCAATGCCCGCGACCAGCCCGATGACGACAATCGCCGCCAGCATCAACCGGCCCGCGATCGACTGCGTGATTGCGAGAAGCCCCGCCGCCTCCAGCGCGCCTGACTCCGTGATCTTGGTCATCTCCGGCCAGACCGCGTAGGCCATCGCTGCAGCCACGGCCGCCATCTTCATCGCGGACTTGAGCAGGTTCATCCAACCCTGCGCACCAAACATCCGCCCCAGGCCCTTGCCGGGCGATAGCTTGGAAAGATCCGGCTTCACCTTCTCGAGTGTCCACAGCGGACGATGCTGGACGAAATGTCCGAGCGCCGAGGCCACCGTGAGCACGCCGAAGATCACGGCGAGCGGCACGAACAGCGCCATCATCAGGCTGTACAGCAGCTTCTGCGCGCCGCCGTCGGCGAGATGGAAGGCATGTGGATGGTCGAGCAGTTTCACCAGCGGCTCGGCGATCATCGCCGCCAGCGGACCAGCGCCCGCCATGATGCCCGCCGTCGCCAGCAGGATGAACCAGATCGGCACGTCCTGGCTCTTGGCGATATCGCCCTTCTTGCGCGCTTCCTCCAGCCGCTTCTGTGTCGGATCTTCTGTCTTCTGGCTGTTGTCCTGTTCCTCTGCCATGGCGCTATCTCACTGTGAGGAAGCGCGCCTGGCGCTCCATCTCGTCGAGCCACACCATCAGTCCGCCGCCGAGGCCGAGCGCGGTCACCGCCACGCCGAGCAGCACCGACAGAGGCATTGCGATCATGAACACCTGGATCTGCGGCAGCAGGCGCGAGACCAGCCCGAGCGACATGTTGAAGATCAGCGAGAAGATCAGTACCGGCGCCGCAATCTGGATGCCGAGCCGGAACGCGTTGGCGACCGCATCGATGACGAACACCGACGCATCGCCGATCGGCGGGAAGGTTCCGGCCGGAAAGATCGAGTAGCTGTCAGCCGCCGCCTGGATCATGATGCGGTGGAGACCTGCCGACATCACCAGCACGACGCCCATCAGCGAGAAGAAGCCGGAAAAGATCGCCGCCGGCTGGCTCGCAATCGGATCGACCTGCTGCGCGAAGCCGAGGCCCGAGGCGATGCCGACGGTCGCGCCCGCAACCTGCAGCGCGCTCATCATCAGGCGAGCCCCGCCGCCGAGCATCAGGCCAATGATGATCTCGACCGCGATCAGCGGGACAGCCGCGGCGATGTTGGCGGGTTGGGGTGGAGCGTTGCCGGCAAGCGTCGGCGCCAGCGCCGCCGTCACCAGGACCGCGGCGGCCAGACGCAGGGTCGCGGGCGCCGCCTGCTCGCCCCAGCCGGGAGCCAGCATCATGACGGCGCCGAGGCGTGCGAACAGCAGCGCTCCGATCCACGCGTATTGATTAAGCCAGTCCAACTCTGCTCCCTAGAACGCGGATATCCGCGTGAAGATCTGTTCGGAAAATGCCGCGAGGCTCGCGCCCATCAGCGGCAGGAAGACCAGAAGGGCGGCGAAGATCGCGAGGATCTTCGGCACGAACACCAGCGTCATCTCCTGGACCTGCGTCAGCGCCTGGAAGAAGGCGATGACGAGTCCGACGACGAGCCCGGCGATCATCGCAGGCGCGCACATGATGACGGTCGTCCAGAGGGCGTCCCGCCCAAAGTCGAGAACTTCCAGGCCATCCATGCCTGTCACTCCAATTATGGTTTCCGGCGGTTAACCGTTGCAAACCAATGGTTAAGAAAGGGTAGGCAAAAACTGCAGGGCGCTGCGGCAAGCGCGCGCAAAACTGCTGTTTTTCGGGGTTTCAGGTCGCGAGCGGCATTCTTACCCGAACCCTCAGGCCCGGATAGTTGTCTCCCAGTAGCAGTTCGCCGTCATGCATCCGGGCCAGGGTCGCCGCCAGCGATAGCCCAAGACCGGAGCCGGGAGGTGATCGCGAAGCGTCCAGCCGTCCGAACCGCTTCAGCGCCGCTTCCCGCTGGTCAGCCGGTCCGGCAGATGTCGACGGCGTGGCCTTTTTCCTTGAGGCCTTTGTCGATGAAGTCCGCCGTGCGGGCCTCATCCTCGATCACCAGGATTCGCATGGTCATGAGATTAGCACCTCCGGGGATTCCCGGAAGAACCCGCTTTAAGGCGGGTAGGCCGGAAGGAGAGATCAGGCGCGGCCGTCCCGTCTTTCTTGGGGGACGGACGGCGGAATGGCCACGCCCGTACTTCCTCGGCGAGCGTTAGCTCTCCGAGAAAGGAACTCCGACAAAGAACCTCGTGCCGTTCCGCTCCACCTGAAGCAGCACGGCGGCTCGTTTCTGTTTCTTCGCATCCTCGACCGCCTTGCGGGCGGCTTCGGGTGATTTCACGTCGACCTGGTTGACCGAGACGATCTTGTCGCCCTGGCGGATCTGCGCGTCGTCGGCGCCAGAATTGACCTTCACATTGGTGACGTAGAGGCCGTCATCGGAGGTGGCGAGGCCGAGGCCGAGTTCGCTCAGCGTCAGCGAAGCCGGCTTGGCCGAGGATCCCGGTGTCGGCGAAGCGTCGGTGGCGTCAGCAACCTGGTCCACTTTGAGCGGCGCGATCTTGACCTTCACCGTCTGCTGGCGGCCATCGCGCAGGATTTTCACATCCTTGGTCGCGCCGGCTTTGGTGTCGGCGACGGCGCGGGTCAGGTCCTGCAGGTGATTGATCTCGCGATCACCGAACGAAAGGATGATGTCGCGCTCCTTGAGGCCGGCCTTCTGCGCCGGGCTGCCATCGGTCACCTGGTTCACCATCGCGCCCTTGTTGGCCGCTAGGTTGAGGCTGGAGGCGATGTCCGGCGTTATCGGCTGGATGCCGACGCCGAGCCAGCCGCGTTCGACCGAACCGTTGGTGATGATCTGCTGCACGATGTTCTGCGCCAGCTCGGCCGGGATCGAGAAGCCGATGCCGACATTGCCGCCGGTCGGCGAATAGATCGCCGAGTTGACGCCGATCACCTGACCGCTGGTGTTGAACAGCGGACCGCCCGAATTGCCCTGGTTGATGGGCGCGTCGACCTGGATGTAGTCGTCGTACGACTGGCCGAGGCTGCGGCCACGCGCCGAGACGATACCGGCGGTCACGGTATTGCCGAGACCGAAGGGCGAGCCCATCGCGAAGACGTTGTCGCCCGGACGCGCACGGTTGCTGTCGCCCCAGGGGAGAGCCGGCGCGATATTGGCGCCTTCGACCTTGATGACGGCGAGGTCGGTCTTGGGATCGGTGCCGACCAGCTTGGCAGCCAGTTCGCGGCCGTCATCGAGAATGACGGTCATGCTCTTGGCGTTGTCGACCACGTGGTTGTTGGTGACGATGTAGCCGCCCTGGATGACGAAGCCCGAACCCGAGCCGCGCATGTCGCGCTGTTCGCCCTGCTGGCCCTGCTGGCCCTGTCCGGGGAACCCGCGCTGGAAGAAGTCCTGGAAGGGCGTGCCTTCGAAGGGGTTGCCGCCGGGGCCGGAAAGCCGCTGCGCGTTTTCGTTCGGCGAGCGAACTTCGATCTTCACAACCGAAGGAGAAACCTTCTCGACCAGGTCGGCGAGGTTGGGGACGGCGCCCCACGCCTGCTGCGCCGCCACCGGCGCCGCGAGTTGCGCCACGACGGGCGCGCTCAGCGCCGCCGCTTCTACATGCCCAAATGTCGCCCAGCTCGGGGCCGCGAGTGCCAGCGTCGCCAAGCTCACGCCGGCGACAAGCCCGCTTGCAGCGCCGATCACAACACCACGTTTCATACTGCCTTGCTCCGTGTCCGTTAGAGGGATGGGAGGTCCGCCACCGGACTTATCTGCCCATCAGAAACGCCGCCGGTATTAAGCCGGTCTGACCCGTACATTAACTCGGCGACATCACCTGCCTTGCCCGCCGAATATGGAGTCATTGGGGCGGCGGGCCCGCGGCGGAAGCGTCGGCGCAGTCACAGGTTAAGGAGCGGTCCGCGAAGTCAGCTTTTGAAGCCGATTTTTGCATGCGTGCCGTCGCAGAACGGCTTGTTCTGCGATCCCCCGCAGCGGCACAGATAGGCGCCCTTGATCCGCGCCACGACGCGGCCAGTCCCGGCTGTGATCTCCAGATTGCCGCGAACCCTCAAGGGGCCATCAGTCTGCGGATCGATGTTCAGCTGCCCGTCGCGCACCTCGAGCATGTCGGCCTTGCCCGTAGGCGGTTCACCCGAGGCGTCGAAGTGAATGTCATGGTGCGAGCCGTCACAGAACGGCTTGTTCTTCGAGGCCCCGCACCGGCAGAGCGTCATGCGATAGCCGGCTCGCTTGCCGTCCAGCATGATGTCGCCGCGGACCGCGTAGGGCCCGCCCTCACGGATGGCGGCGAGGTTCACCGGCGGCGGAGCTTCCTCGGGCCGTCCGTCATTGCGGCGATACCGGATCGCGCCGGAGGGACATGCCTCGGCGATCGCGACCAGTTTCTCGGCGTCCATGGCGTTGGGATGGATCCACGGACCTTCCACGTTCGCGAGAAACACTTTCGGCGCGCCGGTGACACACAAGCGCGCGTGGATGCATCTCTTGGCTTCGAAATCGATGGTGACGCTGTCGCCGACCACAGTCTCGATGCCGCCGGCCTTGGTCGTCGCTTCCTGGCCCGGCGAAGATTTCGGCGGCGGCAGCGGTGGGTTTGCGGGTGCGGCCTTGCCGGCTTCCACAAAGCTGTTGGCCGCGCGCTTGGCCAGCTCGGCCAATAGCTTGGCGGCGGCCAGGGTCCGCTGGTCGCCATTGCTGGCCAGCTTTGCCGCTACCGCCGCGAACTCTTCAAATCGCTCGACGAAGAACCGCCTCGCACCCTCGCTCTGCGGGAAAGGCGATGAGTCGCGCAGCGCAGTGAAACTCATGCCCGCATGGCAATCCGGGTTGGACGGGCCCGCCGGCAGCCGCGCCGCGTGCTCGCCCAGCAGCGCGCATGCCCGCATCAGCGAGATGCCCAGATCGACCGCCAGCCCCTTCTCCGGATGCGGCGACTTCACCCCGTACGCATAGCCTAGAAGTCTCGACATCAGTTGATAGCAGGAGTTCGCCAGGTCGACTATCGCAATCGCCTCTTCATCCTCGAGCCAGACCCGTCCTTGTGGGTTCGGCGGCTTGCGCAGCACCGGGTTCACCGCGGCCGGCCATGCCGGCTTGAAATCCGGGTTGAGCGCATTGAGCTTCCGATGCTCCGCCCGGATCGCGCAGAATTTGTGGAAGTGAGAATCCGCGGAATCCGCACTCGCACCCTCGCCCTGTGTAACGATGGCGTCGAAGGCCTGCAGCGCGGTCTTCAGGCAGATCACCGGCTTGATGCCATTGAGGTCGATCTCTGCCGGACCGAGCTGGAGCGTGCGGTCGCCGGCGAACGCATTGCTCTCGCCGACCCGCTCCGACAGCGCGCGCAATCCCGTGCCGAGCTTGTGGTAGAAGACGCCGACCGTCTCGTAGTCGACGCCCATCGGCGTCAGGCGATTGAGGCCGACAGATCTCTTGAAGCCTTGGCTCTCAAAGCCTTCACCTTCCCGCTCGTCTGAACCGACTGGCCGTTCGAGGTAGATGAAGTGCTGCAGCACTTCGGCATTGAAAGGCGCCAGCTTCACCACGAGACCGGCCGGCAGGTAGCCGGGGTCGATCGGGAAGTTTCCGCGGCCGAAGCGTGGCTGGCCGCCCAGGGCCGAGGTGATGTTCCACACCGCCGCCAGATGCCCCATCTCGTCGATCGCGACATCGATGATGGCCTTCCGCCAGCGCGCGACCGCCTCGGTCTCCGCCGCGCTCAAGCCCTCGCCTTCCGACTTCAGGCTGAAAGCGGCGTAGAGGTAGGTGCACATCAGGTTGTGTTCGAGCTCTGCCGCCTCGTAGAGCGCGTGGATGAGCTGCTCGCGGCTTGGGCCGCTGTCCAAAATCCCGTCGGCCATGACACCCTCTGGTATTTTTAGGGAGCCTACGCCCGCCCGAACGGGCAGTCACGCTGGACAATGGTGTACCAGCAGTCGGCGGAAGAGGCGCCTACCCAGCGACCCGTTCGTCCGGCCAGCCGCCCTGGGGCGGGGTGTCGAACAGGCTCGGGGGCACATACTCTTCCCGGAACCAGGGATTCTTCTTGCGGTCGAAGATATCGCGCATCCAGGCAACCACTGTCCGGATCCGCGGCACGCGCCGCGCCGTCTCGTGGTAGCTCAGCCAGACCTTAACGGAGGCAAGCGGCGGAATGGGCAGCGCCGTCAGCCGGCTGTCGAGCCGGGCGGCGTAGCTGGGCATAACTGATATTCCCGCTCCGCACGCAGTTGCCTGCAGAAGTGCAGCACTGCAGTCGGTCACGATGGTCGGCTCGACCAGCGCCGCGATCTGCGGTGTCTTCTCTTTCCACCCCGGATTCTCGGAATACAGCGTGTGGTTCAGCACCCGGTGATTGGCGACATCCAGCGGTCCCGATGGCGCGCCATAGGTGTCGAGATAGTCCCGGCTGGAGAACACGCAGTAGTGCAGCGTCGCCAGCGGGAACGAGATCACTTCCGCCTGCTTCGGCTGATCGAAGCTCACAACAACGTCGGCATATCCAGGACCTGCTTTCGGTAGATATCGGTCGGACAGGATGGAAAGCCGAAGTCCCGGGTTCTCCGCGAGGAAGCCAGAAAGGTTCGGCGTAATGCAGTAGGCAAGTATTCCGTCGTTCGACCAGACTTTGACTTCGCCGTGCGGCCGCGTCTCTAGGCCCTTCAGCGTATTCTCGAGCGACTGACTTGCCCGCATCATGGTGGTGACGTGATCGAGCGCTTCGATACCTGCTTCGGTAAGCTGGATTCCGGTGGGTGATCTCTCGAGAAGACGCGCGCCAAGTCTTAATTCGAGCTGTCCGAGACGCTTCGAAATGGCGGACTGCGTCACGCCGAGAATCTCGGCGGCGGAGTTCATCGACCCTGCGGTTGCGACAGCATAGAAGGTGCGCAGGTCGGACCAATCGACCAGCTCACGACCGAGCCGTTCGCCCCCTTCTTTCCCAGTCATAGCCGGTCTGCCCAATTCGCCGAAGCGGCGATCCCCAGTTTGTGCTGAAAGGTTATACAGACATTAACGAGAGAAATCTTGGGGCATGTGGGGTACGGGCACTTTTGACGCACACTTCGCCTTGCAGGCGTTGGGTGGAGACAGGCTGCACCCGCGTTACGTGCCGGGCGCGGCCGAGGCCATGATGGCGTCGGTAAAGCTGAATCACGCGGAATCCGATCAGGATTTCGTCGATGTCCACGCCCTTGCCTCCGCGGAACTGGGGCCTGGCCTTGCGACCCTGGAAGAGATCAAGCGTGTCGATGGTCTGACCAGCGCCGCCATCTGGGTGGTGCGGCGCCATGGCGCCGTCTCCGGCTTCCTTGCGCCGCTCGCCCTGACGAAGGCCGGACGCGACGCCCTGATCGAAGGCGAGTTCGACGCGGCCAATGTCGAGCAGCAATGGGTCGCCCGCATGGGCCAGCCGCTCGCCGGTTTCTACTGCTGGTGCTACGCTGGCAAGGATCAGGTGACGCGCGGCGCGCTGGTGCTGGCTCTGCGAACGCTGATCGACCACCACTTTCCCGACCTGCCCTTCTTCGGGCGCGATTCAACAGAAGCCGGTGCGCGCATCATGCGCCATCTCGGCTTCTTCCCCTTCGATGCAACGCCGCACCTGTTCTGGCGCTGCGCCTCTGTGATGGATGAAAAAGCAGCATGATGGCGCTCCAGAACAATCACGCGGTAAACGATCTCCGCGTCGAGGTCGTCCGCGACCTCAACGACTTCATGAAGGTCGTGGCGATCCGCTCGTCCGTGTTCCTCGCCGAACAGGACTGCCCCTATGACGAGGAGTTCGACAACAACGACCTCTCCTCGCTGCACCTGATCGCTTATCTTCGCGGCGAGCCGGTCGCGACCTTGCGCATCCGTTGGTTCGCCGGATTCGCCAAGATCGAGCGCGTGTGCGTGATGAAGCACGTGCGCGGCGGCAGCCTGGTGAAGCTGATGATCGAGACTGCAATCGAGATCATTGGCCGCAAGGGCTATACCCACGCCATCGGTTATATCCAGAAGCGCTTGGTGCCATTCTGGAAGCAGCTCGGCTTCCTGCCGCGCGAAGGCCGCCAGGGCTTCCGTTTCTCCGACTACGACTATGTCGAGTGCTCACGGACGCTCGCGCCCCGCGCAGACGCTCTTACCATCGACGCCGACCCCTATGTGATCATGCGACCCGAGGGCGAGTGGGACCGCGAGAACGTGCTCGACCGGTCCGCCGACCGCCCGGCCGTCGCGTGACGTCATGGACGCGCTGCCTGGCCGTCTCCTTTGCATCGATCTTCAGATCGATCCCGCCACGGCTCCCGAACCGGATGCGATGGCGATCTTTGGCGCGCGCCAGCTTCTGGCGATAGGACGGCGCATGGGCTGGACCATCGCCCACGCCCGTCGCCGTAACAGCGCGGCCGCACCAACCGATCTCAGCGATGCGCAGCAGGGCGCGACACGACCGCTGAAATCAGAGCGCGTCTTCTTCCGCACGACCAGATCGGTTTCGGAATCACCGGGCCTCATGTCGTTGCTTGAAGAGTGGCGCGGTGAGACCGTCTTCGTCGTCGCCTTCGACCACGTCGCCCTGCTCTCCTGCCTGCTGGCCTGTTACGAGCACGGTCCGCGTATCATACTGGTCGAGGACGTGCTGTCGCTGCGCTCCCTCACCGGCCGGACCTCGATCGACGCTTTTCGCACTGCGGCGTGGCACCTGGCCGCCGGCTCCACCACCATCGCCGGCATTCTTGTGGAGATAGAACGCCGCCCCCTGCCGGAACTCGCCCGGTCGCCCGTTGGCGAAACCCATGGCGGCGTGCAAGTCTGACCCATAAAAAGGGGAGGACAGACATGAGGCGGCGCATAGCAGCCCCCGTTGCTGCGATTCTGACGGCCCTGGTTCTGATCGGCGGCTGCATGTCCCTGTCACCGTCGGGCGGCTTCAGCCCGCGCCTTGCCGTGCCGCGCCTCGACGTTGTCGACGAAACGAACCTCACCGAGGCCCAGCGCGACATGCTGGGCAGCCGCGCCAATCTCAACATCTACCGCACGCTTGCGCACCACACCGATCTCTACAATCGCTGGTCGCCGCTCGGGCAGTTCCTGCTCAACGGCTCGTCCATCTCGCCTCGCCACCGCGAGATCGCGATGCTGCGCTTGGGCTGGCTCTGCCAGTCGCCCTACGAATGGGCGCAGCACGCGCGCATCGCCAAGGCTTCGGCAGGCATGACCGACGCCGAAGTCCACCGCATCGCCGAGGGCGCCGACGCCACCGGCTGGTCCGACATGGACCGCGCCGTCATCCGCATGGCGGACGATCTGCGCTACGACACAATGATCTCGGATGCGACTTGGGCCGAACTCCGCAAGGGTTACTCCGACACTCAGGTGATGGAACTGCTCTTCACCTCGGCGCAATACCAGCTCGTCTCCATGGCGCTCAATACGCTCGGCGTCCAGGTGGAGCCCACGGCGGTCGATTTCATGCCCTTCGACCTGCCGCTGCCGCGAGCCGCGTCGCGCCCGACAACGCCACGCCTCACCAGCTCACGTATCGCGCCTGTCGCCGTCACCGCTCTCACGCCGCAACAGCGCTTCATTGTCGCCGCGCAGATCCAGCCGGACGGCAGCCTGCTCAATCTCTACGGCACGATGATCAACCATCCGACGCTCTACGCGCCGCGCGTGCGCTTCGGCTCCTATCTCCAGCGCGACAGCATGCTCGACCCGGAAACGCGCGAGCTGCTGATCATGCGCACGGCCTGGAACATCCGCGCCGAGTACGAATGGGCGCATCATGTCGAAGCCGCGAAGACCGCGGGCTTGTCCGACGCGCAGATCGCCCGCATCGCCCAAGGCCCCGGCGCTTCCGGTTGGACCGAAAAACAGCGCGCCGTGCTGACTGCGGCCGACGAACTCCGCCGCGAAGCCTTCGTCTCGGATGCGACGTGGAACACGCTCGCGAAATACTATCCGATCAAAGAGCGCATCGAGATCGTCTACACGGTCGGCGGCTACTCGATGACCGGTCTTGCCATCAATTCCTTCGGCATCCAGGTTGAACCGGGTTACCCGGCGATGCCACGGTAAGTTTGGGCTGGGGCACGGTTCGTGGCTGCAGCTGCCGCCGGAATGGGCGGCTCACATTTTGATGGCGGGCCTTGCCATCAGTTCATTGAGTATCTTGGCCGAACCGGGCTATTGGATCGCATCGAGAGCAGAGAATCCGGGAGCTGTTTCGTGACCAATCGCCTTGCCTACCGCATCGCCTATTCGGCCATGGTGTTTGCGCTCGCCGCAGCCTGCACCCCGGGCGGAGAAACCGACGGCGCATCCGCGCCTCCGGCCGCGGACCAGCCCGCTATCGCCCCGCCGACCGAACCGACAACCTCGGCCGACCCGAACACCACCGACACGCTGACGACCACGACGCCCGCCGATCCCGCCGCGACGACGCCTGCTGCTGCTCCCGCCGCCACGCCCGAGGAACTCGCCAGCGGCGCGTCTGCCTATGCCCGCACCTGCGCCATGTGCCACGGCGCTAGGGGCGAAGGCTCGCCCGCCGGCTCGGCGATCACCGCGAAAGATGCGGCCGTCATCGCCAACAAGATCACCAAAGGCCAGATAAACCCGGGAGACAAGATGCCGCCGATGGGTGGGATGATGTCGCCCGAGGAAGTCGCTCACGTCGCCAAGTTTGTCGCGGCAGGCTTTCCCGCGCAGTAGTGCGCGAAAGAACAGCGACTAGGCCAGCACACTCTTCCGCTTCGCTGCCAGCAACTCGTTCGACTGCTTCGTGTCCTGCATGGCGCGCGAGACGGTCAGCGTGCCCGCCATCTCGCCGAGCAGCGCGATTGCCGCTTTCTTCCCGCCACGCGGCATCAGCTTGCCCAGCCGCGCCGCGAGCGCATCGAGCCCCGCATCAAATGCTTCCCTCACTTCGTCCGCCGAACGCCGCGCCTCACCGGCCAGCGCCGGGATCGGGCAGCCTAGGGTGATGTCGTCGCGATGCCGGGGCGACAGATAGAAGTCGACATATCGCTCCAGTCCCGCCTCTGCGCCGTACTTCGCTTCATAGCGCCCCAGGCCATCGATCGCCTTGTCGAACAGCCGCGTGATCGCAGCCGCCAGCAACGCATCGCGCGAGGGGAAGTGCGCGTAGAAGCCGCCATGGGTGAGGCCCGCCTCAGCCATGATGCTGGCGACGCCCAGTCCTTCGAACCCGCCGACGCGGATGCGCTCGGCGGCCGCCTCGACGATCGCCTCGCGGGTCTTTTCCCTATGGCCTGCCGAATAGCGCGTCACATCCAGCTCCTTGCTCGTTCCCAGCCTTCCCGGCCAGATCGAGTTTATCTCATGACACCCATCATATTTACTCGGGCCTCAAACAGCAATCCGCCGGGCCCGGCTGGTTGCAGATAATATGATGCCTGTCATATAGAGTGCGTTGCGCCAGGAGGCTGGATCATGACCGACGCATCGCCAGCCGCCGCGCCATCGGATCCCATTGCCCGTTTCTTCGCTCGCCTCGGAATTCACTACGCCTGGGTCATCGCTGCTGTAACCTTCACTACCGCCCTTATCTCCGCCGGCGCCCTCGGCTCGGTAGGCGTGCTGCTGGTCCCCCTGCAGATCGAATTCGGCTGGACCGCCGCCGAAATCTCCAGCGCCCTGGGCCTGCGCCTTGTCCTGTTCGGCCTCGTAGCCCCCTTCGCCGCCGCCCTGTTCAACCGCTTCGGCCTGCGCCCTGTCATCATCGCCTCGCTGATCCTGATTACCGGCGGCATGGGCCTCTCGATATTTGTCGCCGAGATGTGGCACCTCATCGCCCTGTGGGGGATCGTGGTCGGCATCGGCGCGGGCCTCACCGCCATTGTGCTCTCCGCCACCGTCGCCACCCGCTGGTTCGACAAGCGCCGCGGCCTGATCGTCGGCGTGCTCGCCGCCTCGACCGCAACAGGCCAGCTCGTCATTCTACCCATGCTCGCCTGGGTGGTCGACCGCACGGGCTGGCGCGACGCCATCCTGCTAATGTGTGTGCTCTATGTCGCCGCCGCCGTGCTGGTGATAATCTTCATGCGCAACCGGCCATCCGACGTTGGCCTCAGGCCCTTCGGCGCCGACCCCTCCGCGCTGCCTGCTCCCGCGCCTGCGTCGCAAGGCAACCTCTTCCTCGCCCCGTTCGCGGCGCTGGCCGAGGCGTCACGCAAGCCGATCTTCTGGATCCTCGCCGGCGCCTTCTTCGTCTGCGGCGCCTCCACCAACGGTCTGGTGCAGATGCATCTCATCCCGATGTGCGGCGACTATAACATCGCCGCCACCAGCGCCGCCGGCCTGCTTGCGCTGATGGGCGTGTTCGACTTCTTCGGCACCATCGCATCGGGCTGGCTATCAGACCGCTTCAACTCGCGCACGCTTCTCTTCTGGTACTACGGCCTACGCGGTCTCTCACTGCTCTATCTCCCCTTCTCCGGCTTTGACGCCGTGCCGCTCGCAATCTTCGCCGTCTTCTACGGTCTCGACTGGATCGCAACCGTGCCGCCGACAGTGAAGCTCACCGCTGAAGCCTTCGGGCCAGCGCGCGCCAACCTTGTGTTCGGCTGGATCTTCGCCGCGCATCAGCTCGGCGCCGGGTTCGCCGCGCTTACCGCCGGC